>JAAFGY010000135.1 GCA_010365135.1 Flavobacterium sp. | reverse complement strand
AAAAAATTTATCTAATTTTACCATCAGAAATCTTCACAAAAATAACTGTTCAGTTTACCCCGGAATGGGGTGTACAGTTTCGCCGGAATAAGCAACTACAATAAGATCCCTATTCGCTTTTGGGATTCTAGCAACACAATTGCTCCTTCCTGTCATCGCTGTCCCTCGACTTTCCACCATCAAAATAACCCAAAAAAGTAGAATAGTGTATGGAATGAGTGAGAACAAAATGGATAGTTGTAAAACGTGTTAGAATTTATACCCTAAATTGGGCACGAAATTTGTTTTTGTTTTGGTAAATAATTCAAAACATTGTTTTTTATTCCTAATTTATCCTTAAATTTACTTACTTTTGCACCCTTAATTATAATTATATGAATACTTTTAATTATAAGAAATCTGTTCAAGCACTCAATTACCTATCGGTTTTAGAAGGTGGAGCAATTAATTACATGAAAGCCCTTAAACTTATTTGGTTGTCAGATAGATATCATTTAAGAAATCACGGTAGAACCATTACAGGAGATAAATATTGTGCCTTGAAAAATGGACCTGTTGCATCATTTACAAAAGACATCATAAAGAATAAACAGATAACAGTGGAACAAAATGAATATAGTTCTTCCTTTGTTAGTGTTAATGGTTATTTAATTTCTTCAAATTTAGAACCAAATACTAAAGTTTTTTCACAAAAAGAATTAGAGGTGATCAATACAGTATATGATAATTATAAGGCGATGGATGAATTTGAAATATCTGAATTCTCACATAATTTTCCTGAATGGAAACAATATGAAGAGAAAATAAAAAAGACAGGAAGTAGTTATGTAATTGATATGAATTTGTTTTTTGAAAACTATAAAGACAATACCAATCTATTTGTAAACAATGAGGAAGAATTAGAAGAAATGAAAAGGTATCAAAAGACTTTTTTCCCTTCATTTGCAATGGTATAATTTTTCTTTATGAATTTACCAATTAATCTAATTAATTCTGTAATAAAGGAAGGCGCAGTTTTTTATTTTAGAACCAACAAAATTAGTTCCGATGAACCCCATTATTTTATAGTTATTTCAAATATTGATGATAAAATTATTGCACTTTCTTGCTGTACTTCACAATATGATACAATCTTAAAATACATCAAAAGAAATAAATATCCAGAAAGTACAATTGCCGATATTGATTATAACAATTATAGTTTTCTAAAAACCCCGACCTTTATAAATTGTAATGGTAAAATAGAATTTGAATACAATGATTTCATTAGTAAACATCTTAAGGATGTAAAAGGTGAAGTTAATAAGAGTGATTTTAAAAAGATAGTAGTAGGAATGTTAAATAGTCCAGATATTGAAGAGGAATTTAAAGAAATACTTAAACTGAAAAAATTATTTAATGAGCAGTTTAAGAAATAAATCAGACATTAATATTGCGGCCGCAGAGCATTTAGATGGAAAAAGTATTTATCCGCCTGTTGCTCATTGTGCCTATTATAGTTGCTATCAGTTTATGAAACACATTTGGTTGTTTTCAATGAACAAAACAGACAATGATTTGGCATTGTTAACAAAAAACACTACTGAAGGCTCACACGAAGTATTAATAAATCAAATTACAAAATATTTAAAGTCTAAAAATCAAGATACTAGGAGTTTTAATACCGAAATAGTTTCACTAAAAAAATTACGGCACAAATCAGATTACGACAATATTGAAATTGGTTCAGAAATTAGTGCCAATGCTATAAAATTATCAAAATCATCATTAGTCGTTTTGAAAAAATGTTTATAAAAATTAAAGATATGTTACCATTTGAATTTATAAAATCAGAATTAAAAAATTTCATAATTGAATTTCCTAAAACAAGAGTTCGATATGAAATGGATGATAATTCAAGTACTCACTCCATAGAAGTTATTCCTAATGAGATTTATCGATTAGATAAAAATTATATTATTTGGGAAGATAATTTTTTTGATGAATTTATTAATCAGTATCCAGATCAAAGCATTTGTTTTATTTCAGACGATGCTATTGTTGGATTAGATAAAATAGATTTCGAACTTTCAGGAAGAGAGTATATATCTATGATCCCAAACAATATTATTGATAATGGTTTGCAAGTCCAACCAATTTGCATCAAAAGTTCAAACAATAAAATCAGTATTAATGGATTGAGTTTTAATTCAGGTGTTTCAAAAATACCATTAGACTTATTTTCATTAATTCAAAATAATAAAAACAAAAGTACTCCAATAAATTTGAAACAAACTTTTTTAAATAATGGTAGTATCGATGAAATACCTAATTATTCTTTAGCAGCTTAAAATGGAAAACAATAACAATAACCTTGAATCTGGCTTCAAGATAAATAACCTTTTACTTCTTGAAAGTACATTTAGCAGAGTAATAAATGTAACATTTGATAATCCAGAAGTAGTTCAGAATATAGATGTAAATGTTAACGTTAGCGTTAATGAAAACACAGTGGTTGTTACAGAAGAAATTAAGTACAACCAAACTTTTAATGAAATCCAAGAGGTTTCAGCAATAATAAAGATGGTAGGTGTTTTTGAAAAATTTGGAAATAGTGTTTTAGATTTAGAAAACTTTGGCAACATAAATGGAGCTGCAATAATTTTTCCATATATTAGAGAACATTTAACTAATCTTACTTCTAAAGCTGGTTTAGGATTAATAATAATTCCACCCTTTAACTTCACAAATAAAGAGAAATAATTAAAAATTGTTCTATTTTAGTTTTTTTTACAAATCTGAATAATCATTACCTCATTCATCTGCATTAAATCTTCTGTTAGTTTAAGTATGCTTAGTCATTGAGCCAAATAGCTGTCTGAGGTTATAAGATCAAGTTTGCCAATGCTCTGGTTTTTATGAATTTGAAATATACGTTTTTGCATATTCCTTGTTCTTCTACTTCTGCTTCATTAAAAACAGTACCAAAGTTGTGAGATTATGTCTTAGTAATGACGGTAAACTGACCTGTCCTCAAAAATGAAAAACGAATTGCAGACAATGAAAGGGTTTCGTTTTTAAAAAAAAATAAAACAAAAAACAACCCTCTATAAATGAAATTCGGATTAAAGGCGAACAGGCAAAGCAATAATAGATATAAAAAAAATCAAAAAATAGCTCCTCATTAAAGCAAGATTTATAGTCCAAACTGCAGTGAAATTCAAAGGCAGATATCTTCCCTTTTTTACTCCATAGATACTCCATAGATAAAGCATAGATAAAGCATAGATAGTGTATGAAAAGTGTATGAAAGAGGTAGGCCTAAAACAACAACAATTTGTAAGAGATAACCTAAAAAATTAAACTCTGAAACAGTCAAATAAAAACCAAAAATCACTCCTCTAGTTAGGGGAGGACTTCGCTCCTACTTCATGATAAATTCTAGGACAATTTCAAGGACAATTTCAATGGCAATTTATCAATGGATCCTCTACTCTCTTCTGTAAATTTCTACTGCATCGGCCTTGAACTTGTTTTTTAGCCAGAGTAGCAACTTTTCTTTATCTCTGGGATTTAACTCTTTTTTGCTTTGATAAAGAATCAAAGTGACCACTTTTTTTGTGGGTTTATTGTCATCCACAGTTTGATTGGAAACCGCAATATTTTCAATATCTGGAAACAATATTTTGGTTTCTGCAAGGATGCTGTTTGTATCAAACTTTGTGGCAGAAATTTGTTTTTTTAACTGATTAATTATCACATCCTTCTCACTTACTGTTTTATTGTTGAAACTAATCTCATTCAATATATCCTGTTTGAGGTTGGTCGAGTCTTGAATGATATGCAATACGGTATTATTCAATTCATAGTTTTTTAGCTTTTTGCCTAGTGCTTTGATTTCATTCCTATCAAACTTCTTTGCCAAAAAGGCCAAGTCAATCTTTTTGGGATTGGATATAAAGCTGGTTTTCTTGTATAATATGGTGTAGCCTTTGTCCAGAAATTCGGTATTCAAAAAAAGTTCTACTTTTTGTTTGTATTTTTTTTCCTGGAATAATTGATAGGCAAAAAAGATACTGGGCAGGATTAATGCTAAGGTTAAAAGAGTGATGGCGTATTTCACGTGTTTTTCTCTTTTTGCATTCAGTTGTTTGGCAATTGGATATTTTAAAAATTTAACGATGATAAAGGTCGCAAGGCAAATAAAAACACAGTTGATGGTGTACAAATACATCGCACCAAAGAAGAATTTGAAATTTCCCAAAGCCAAACCATATCCAGCGGTACACAAAGGCGGCATCAAGGCTGTTGCGATCGCGACACCAGGAATGGGATTTCCTTTTTCGACTCTTGTAATGGCTATGACTCCTACAAGACCTCCAAAAAAAGCAATGAAAATATCATACACATTAGGGGAAGTTCTCGCCAAAAGTTCGGATTGTAACTCTTTAAAAGGACTTAGAAAAAAGTAAGTAGTTGACACTATTAAACTCGCAAGGGTAGCAATGAAAAGATTCTTGAGTGATCTTTTAAGCAAATTAAAATCATAAATTCCTAAACCAAAACCGGCACCAATAATAGGTCCCATCAAAGGTGATATCAGCATAGCCCCAATAATCACGGCGGTTGAATTGACATTCAAACCTACCGAAGCCACCACAATGGCACAAGCCAAGATCCATAAATTGGAACCCCGAAAGGAAATGTTCGATTTTACATTCTCTAAGACCTTATTTTTATCTTCCTCGCCATTGTGCAAGTCTATAAAATTGACTATTTTACTCATAATTATTTCTTTTTAAAAAAGCTGCTTTCATAAATACAACTGAACCTTCTTTTTATTGATGACGATAAAAAATTAGAGTCGTTATTAATTTCCTAAAATTGTTACATAATTAAACGAACGCCGCCCAGTTCTGAAACACGATACGGAAAATGATCGCTGGGAGAACCAATGAACATAAAGTTCTTAGGAATATTCCATTTTTCGGATAATTCAGTGATTAGTTCTGGTCCAAAAATACCTTCGATTTCTATAAATTCGATATGAATCTCAGGATAGGCGCGATCTAATACTTTTAAATCTTCAATAAGAAACTCATTGGAAACACCCTCTTTTTTTACGTTGACAATTTTTAATTTTTTGGTGGTTTCATTTCCTTCTACATATTGCATTACTTTATTTAGAATGGCAATATCGTCACCTTTGGTAAAAAAAACAAATTCTTGCGACTTAATAATCAAGTGCATTTTGTTCAAATAACGGTTGCTTAAAATGACCACTTTGCGCAACGGATGGTAAAAATATTCTAAGGAGTAAATAATAAATTCAATTAAAAAAGAGCGGTTGAGCATAATAACCACAACTAAGAAAGCCGGAATTAGATAATAAATAAACGTATAAAACGAATTCGTATTCAAATTGATATTTCCAATAAATGCCGCAATAATAAAAGATACGGCCACTACTACCGAAATTCCTCTGGCTTTTTCAGGTCGAGGCAATTTTTTTCGTTTGAACTTCAACAGTAAATTCCCAATGCCGAACAGACCCATAACTGTTAAAAACGAAAAGGTATAAACGCCAGCCAAGGATTCAAGGCTTCCCTGAGTTACAAACAAAACAGAAATACATAAAATTAGAAAACTTATTATGATGCGATAATTAGAACCATTCTTGTTTTGTTTCAAGAAATAATTAGGTAAAATCCGGTCTAAAGTCATTCGGTTCAACAATCCCGAAACTCCCACAAATGAAGTTAAAACGGCACCACACAAAACCAAAACGGCATCGATAGAAATTAATATTGCCAGCCAAGATCCGCCTGTGGTTTGACCCAAATAAGCCAAAAGTGATTCTTTGTGCGCGCCAACTTCTGCCAGTGGAATAATACAAATCAACAATAGGGCTAAAACAGGATTAAAAAAACTAACCACCGCCCACATATTTCGCAAGGTCTTCCTGAAAACGCCTTGCTCTTGTTCTTCGACAAAATTAGCAGAACTTTCGAAACCTGAAATCCCCAACATTGCCGCCGAAAAACCTAAAAACAAAGCCGTAAGAATACCTCCTGATGCAATGGGCTTTACCCAATTGATATGAAAAGTATCTAATCCATTGGTGGCCAAAAACCAAACACAAATGATCACCAACAAGCTTAACGTAAACAGATGGAAAATAAAAATAATAACGGCCACAAATGCCGATTCACCAATCCCCAATATGGCTAATCCCGTAAAAGCAAGTAATACAAGTGTGGTGGCGATGGTAACATTGATGGCTGGGAAAATCCCATGCAAATAATGCATCCCTTCTATCGCTGATATCACTGCTGTGGCCATATAGGAAAGCACCGTTAATGTAGCGGCAAAGGAGGCCAATCTTTTTGTGGAAGTGTTCAATAAAACATTGTAAGCACCGCCGTTTAGAGGAATGGCTCCGACGACTTCTCCATAAATTTTTCTGAATAACAACAATACGAAAGCTACGACCAATAAGGAAATCCAGGCAAATTGTCCCGCATACATAATTGTTAATGCCGAAACGTACAGACAAGAAGAACTAATGTCGTTTCCGCAAATCGCTGTTGCTTGTAATTCATTTAATTTTTTGTGTAGTACCTCATTCATTGGTTTAAACTTTTTGTTAATATAGCACTTTTTAGTTTATGATTTTCATCTAGATAAAATATGAACTTATTTTTGCTGTTTTTATTTCGCAATGGTTTGCAAATCTTATCTTTATGATAAATCTTATCCACCACTAACAAATGGGTCTTCCAGTATATTAACTCCGATACTAGCTTCCGCAATAATCAATTGTTGAGCCAAACGCTAGCGGAATTCGTGGGTGTTCTGAGCATCGGGCTGTTGTGAGGGAACGGGTGGCTCTTTTTTCAACAAAAGTCACTGCAGTCAGTTGAAATTTTGCAGTATCAAAAAATGATTGTAGCTTTGAAAAAATTGATTGAACAGTAATGAAAAAATACTATCTACATAGTGGAACTGAAAGCAGCGGTCCTTTTACTATTGAAGAATTAAAAGCCAAAAATATTACCAAAGCAAGCCCTGTTTGGTTTGAAGGAATGCTCCACTGGAAAACCGCGGGAGAAATACCCGAATTGACCAGCCTTTTTATGGTAACACCTCCACCCATTGCCCCTTTTTTGTTTCCACCTTCGCCACTCAAAGTGGAGGAAAAAAGAGAACCACGAAAAATTATGGGAATGTCTAAAAGCAACTTTTTTACAGCTTTGGGTTTCCTTTTGTTGGTTGTAGGCAGCTTTGCTTTTAATAGCTATCAAGAAATGAGGAACAGAGAATTAGCGGCAAAAAATCACAAAACCGAAGTCGAAAATTATCAATTGGAACTGAAACAAAAAGAGGCAGAGGATGAAAAAATTCAGGCGGTTATCCAAGAGAGAATTGAAGCGCAACGAGTTAGTGCCGAAAAAAAACAAACTTATCAGAATAGAATTTTGAAAATTGAATTGCTGCTCGTTGACTATCAAACTTCGATAGTCGAAACGGAAAAAAAATTAAATGAGGCGTCCGATTTTCAACTCTTGCGAAGCGTCTCAGAAAAAAGAGAGCAAATGGATTTATTGCAAAAAAAAATTAGTTCTTTAAAAAGCGAAATGTCCAAATTGCGAATGGAATCGGATCAGTTGAAACTGGAATTGGAGAAAATTCCGAAATAGACTTGGCGACAATGTGATTTAGTTCAGTTTAGCCGTTGGGTCACTTTTAATTTGGGTTTATTGCTGAGACATCACAATTAATGCTATCGCGCCCAAAGCTAAAAACAGCCCTGCATAATTCATTTTGGATAGTTTTTCTTTAAAAATAAAGATTCCTGTTAGGCTACCAATAACGATTACACCCATATTCATCCCCGCAAAAACGGTGGAAGGATTTTGGGCAAATGATTGATGTGCTTTCAGATAAAAGAGAATATTTCCAAAATTGAAGATACCGACCAGACCTCCAAAAAGAAGATTTTTGTAATTTAATTTTGCTTTTTTAAATCCTACTTCGAAACCTACAACTGCCGTCATTAATACCAGAGCCAAGGCAAAAACAATAAACAAAGATGTTGTATACCGCAAATTTGTAAACAAAGCAATTTGTTTAAAAAGAATGTCAATTAAGCCAAATCCAACTAAAACTATCGCAGGATAAATCCATTTGTTTTTAGTATTTCCCAAAGGTTTGTTTAGAATCAGGAGCAATGCAGGAAAAGCAATCCCGAATGCAGCTATCTTTAGGGAATTGAATTTTTCGCCAAAAAGCGACCAAGCAGCCAAAATAGGAATGAATAACGAAAGCCGTTGCGCTGCATCGGTTTTTACAATTCCCATATATTTTATTGATAGCGCCAAAAAAAGAAAAATGGAAGGCAACAAAACTCCAAGCGAAATATAAATTCCCCAAGGAGCGTCAACACCAATAGCAGTAAGGTCAGGACTGGAAAAAAAGTAACAAAGAACTAAGGCAAACAGATAATTTGCTGCAACAATTTGTGAAATACTGATGGAATAATTTCGGGCTAGTTTAAAAATAACACCCACACTCACGCTGCAAATAATACTTAAAATAAGGAATAACATAACTTTTTGTTTTCCTGGTAAAAGTAGTGTTTATAAATTATTCCATAATGATACAGCGAAGATTTTGAGTGTAAAACAAGCTTTGTAATAAACCACTGGATTTCTTCCGATTAGACCTGACAGGTTTTTAAAACCTGTCAGGTCTTGGAATTCTAAATATGAAATTTACAATTTACTAATATAACTGCCGTACAAATCCTTGAACTGATATCCTTCGGAAACGCGGTCTTTGCTTAATTTTTTGTATTCGACCAATCCCCAAAGGATGAATTCTTTCATAAAATAACTGTCTTCCTTTTCCAGTTGTGGTTGGTATTTTTTTATTAAAATTTCTAGTGGTGCAATGTCATCCAAAATGGTTTTGTATTCCTCATCCGAACATTCGTCTAATAATTCGAAACCACTTTCGGCAAAAAACCATTCGGTAATATCCGAATAAGGTGTTTTTTCGTCTAGTTTTTCTAGTTTTTCAATCTTCGGAAAATAAGCTGGAAAAAAAGTATGAATCGCATCGCCAATTAAATGTTGTGCTACAATGGCAGCTCCCTCCTGCTCTCCTTCGTAAACCAATTCCACCTTTCCAGTAATGGAGGGAATGATTCCCATAAAATCGGACAATCTCAAGGTGGTTTTGTCTGCGCCTGATTTCAAGGCACGACGTTCGGCCGTGCTCAATAAGTTTTCGAAAGCGGTAATACTCAATCTCGCACTTACGCCACTTTTATTGTCAATAAACTCGCTTTCTCGGGCTTCAAAACTGATTTGTTCCAATAAATCTTTGGCTAAGGAAGGCACGTAAACCAAGTCACTTTGGGCGGCATCCAATTTGGCTTCTTGCTCTGTAATGGTTCTTGCAATCTTAATCGTTTCCGGATAGTGCGTTAGAATCTGGGAACCAATTCGATCTTTTAAAGGCGTAACAATACTACCACGATTCGTATAATCTTCAGGGTTTGCAGTAAAAATAAATTGCATATCCAATGGCATTCTGAGTTTAAAACCCCGAATTTGAATATCACCTTCTTGCAAAATATTAAACAAAGCTACCTGAATTCTAGCTTGTAAATCGGGCAATTCATTTATCACAAAAATACAGCGGTTCGCTCTTGGAATCATCCCAAAATGAATTACGCGATCATCCGCATACGACAACTTTAAATTGGCTGCTTTTATGGGATCGACATCACCAATTAGATCGGCAACGGTAACATCGGGTGTGGCGAGTTTTTCGAAAAAGCGGTCGCTACGGTGCAGCCAAGAAATGGGAGTTGCATCGCCTTTTTCGGCAATTAAATCTTTGGCAAACCGAGAAATGGGATTCAAGGGATCATCATTAATTTCGGAACCGGTCACAAACGGAATGTACTCGTCCAGCAGTTCAATCATTTTGCGCGCTAATCTGGTTTTGGCCTGACCTCGAAGTCCTAAAAAATTAATATTATGGCGCGATAAAATAGCGCGTTCCAATTCGGGAATCACGGTATTTTCGAATCCGTGAACACCTTCGAATATGGGTTGTCCCGACTTGATTTTCTCTCGTAAATTGTGACGCAATTCGTCTTTGATACTTTTGCTTTCGTATCCTGATTTCTTTAATTCGCCTAGTGTGTTTATATTGTTCATTGTTATTTTTTTATTGAAATTGATATTGAAATTGAAATTGAAATTGATATTGCCATTGCCATTGAAATTGATATTGCCATTGAAATTGATATTGAAAATAATTCCTATAAATATTTGACCTTTCCAAGGTCATTGCGTTATTGATATTGCCATTGAAA
>JAAFGY010000134.1 GCA_010365135.1 Flavobacterium sp. | reverse complement strand
GCGAAGAATGTGGTGTGGCAATATATAAAATATCAATGTCCGCGTCATTGATAATATCTTCATAAGAGGAATAAGCTTTTGGGCAATCATACTGTGCAGCAAATTCTTGCGATTTTTCAAGGTTTCGCGAAGCTACAGCAGCAAGCTCGGCCTCTTCCACCAGCATTAAATCATTGGCAAATTGATGAGCAATATTGCCCAAACCTACAATTCCCCATTTAATCTTTCGTTCGGTATTCATCTTATTTTGAAAATAAATTTAATTAAAATCTAAATTTAATCTAAATACCATTCAAAATAAAATTTACTTCCCGATTTTGTTTGCAAACCAATATATATTAATTTACTTTGTTATAAATTCAACATTTATTCAAAAATAAGTCATAAAAAATGAAAGTAATACTCAAATCATTTAACCTCAAATTAAAACATCCTTTTACCATTTCAAGAGAATCTCACACCATTCAACCTTCGTTAATTGTTGAACTGCAAAGTGAAGGTCATTCCGGCTTTGGCGAAGCAACTTCAAATCCTTATTATAAAATTACGGTAGATTCGATGAAGCATAATTTGGAAAAAATAATTCCATTTATCGAAAGTGTTACCGATGAAACTCCAGAAGAATTTTGGCAAAAAGCACATCAATTTCTAAAAAATGATATGTTTGCACTTTGCGCATTAGACATGGCTTATAATGATTTGTATGCACGTAAACAAGGTAAAAAACTCTATGAATTATGGGGATTTTCAACCAATAGAAATCCAATGACCGATTACACTATTGGTATTGACACAATAGAAAAAATGGTTGCTAAAATGAAAGAATTGCCTTGGCCAATCTATAAAATTAAATTGGGAACCAAAGAAGACATTGCCATTGTCACTGAATTGAGAAAACATACCGATGCCATTTTCAGAATTGATGCCAATTGTGGTTGGACGGTTTCTGAAGCCTTAAATAATGCTATTGAACTAAAAAAATTAGGTGTTGAATTCCTAGAACAGCCTTTAAAAGCTGATAATTGGGAAGGTCACAGACAATTATTCGAAAATTCCGTTTTGCCAATTATAGCGGATGAAAGTTGTATTGTTGAAGAAGATGTGGCCAAATGTCACAACCATTTTCACGGTGTAAACGTCAAATTAGTAAAATGTGGCGGACTGACTCCAGCCAGAAGAATGATTTCGCAAGCCAAAAAACTAGGAATGAAAACTATGGTGGGTTGTATGACGGAATCTACTGTTGGAATTTCGGCGATTGCACATTTATTACCCGAATTAGATTTTGTCGATATGGATGGCGGATTATTACTGGCCGAGGACATTGCAACAGGAATAACAATTCACGATGGTGTAATCCACTATTCGGACTTGAATGGGACTGGAGTGACTTTATCATCTTAAATAATGGTTGTCGAGGAGTTTCCAGATCGAAAAATACTAGTTGATGGCGTCGAATATTTATATTTTGGCGGAACCAATTTTTTAGGAATGGCTACCAATGCTGAATTCCAGAATATTTTATTTGAAAGTATCAAAAAATGGGGAACGGCTTATGGAAGTTCTCGAAATTCGAATGTAAAACTTTCCATTTACAAAACTGCCGAAAAATTATTGGCAAAAAACATCAATTCAGAAGCGGCTCTTACGGTTTCATCGGGAATGTTGGCAGGGAAATTAATTGTTGAATACTTGTCAAAAACCACTGATGCAATGTTTCATTTTCCAGATGCACATGCTGCACTAATGAATCCGGCAAGTTTTCCTATAATACTAAATGGTGAATTAAATTCTAAATTATTCGATAAAAATATTTCAACAATAGCAGTTTTAACAGATGCTGTTCCGTCGCAATATGTCGAACCCATTGATTTGAAGATTTTGCTCACCATTCCTAAAGAAATTCAAATTAACTTGGTTATAGATGAATCAAATAGTTATGGAATTCTTGAAAACAATTGGCAAAACTATTTAAAAAGCGAGAATATCAATATTTGTAAAGTTGCTTCTTTAGGTAAAGCGATGGGTATTTCTGGTGGTGTTATTGCCGGAAGTAGTACTTTTATTTCCAAAATACGAAACCAAGATGGCTGTATTGGCGCTGCAGGAATGAATCCTGCATTTTTGGAAACCTATGTCAATGCTCAAGAAATTTATGATGTGCAAAAGCAAAAATTGCAGCAAAATCTTACTTACTTAGATCGCAATTTTACCAATAGAAAAAAATTTACTTTCCATCCCTCCTATCCTATTATTTATTTTGATGACGAATTTCTTTCTGAAAAATTATTGAAAAACAAAATCATAACGACCTCTTTCAACTACACCAATACTTTGCGTAAACTCAATCGAATCGTAATTACCTCAAATCATACCCAAGACGATTTAAAGCACTTGATTTCTCAATTATCTTAAATACTTTACATAACAAATATTAAATTTTTGCAAATATTTATACTGTACCCACAAAATTATAGGGTATAAAATATTTATTTCATAAAAATCACCTACAAAGTCATATTTTTTAGGGGGGTATGAAATGATTTTATACTTTTATCGAAATTTATAACTAAAAACTCAAAAACTATGCGAAAGATTATTTTAAGTGTGATTCTAATTACGATTTTGGTATTATCCATTTTTTCAATTTATTTATTTCCGGAAAGTGCAGCATTAGGCGCGCATATTATTCCCCTTAAATTAGATACTGGAGATACTGCTTGGATGTTAACAGCGACAGGTCTTGTATTGTTGATGACACCAGGACTAGGATTTTTTTACGGTGGAATGGTTGGTAAAAAGAATGTAATTAGTACCGTTCTACAAAGTTTTATGGCAATGGTTGTTGTTACCGTACTGTGGGTTGTAGTAGGATTTGGATTGTGTTTCGGACCTTCATTTCATGGTTTTATTGGAAATCCAACATCAAATATGTTTTTCCAAGGAGTCGACGCTAACAGCGCTTGGGAATTAGCCCCAACAATTCCTTTCATTTTATTTGCCTTATTTCAAGCCAAATTTGCAATTATTACACCAGCCTTAATCACAGGAGCTTTTGCAGAACGCGTTCGTTTCTGGGCTTATTTGTTGTTTATGGTTTTATTCATAATATTTGTTTACTCACCTTTATGTCATATGACTTGGCATCCTGATGGAATGTTCTTCAAAATGGGAGTATTAGATTTTGCTGGCGGAACCGTAGTACATATGAGTGCTGGTTGGGCTGCACTTGCAGGAGCTATGTTTTTAGGAAAAAGAAAATCAGAAAAATCAAATCCTGCTCGTATTACTTATGTATTATTAGGAACTGGTTTACTATGGTTTGGTTGGTTTGGTTTCAATGCGGGTTCTGCTGTAGGATCAGGAAGTCTTGCTGCCCAAGCCTTAGGAACAACAACCGTTGCTGCCGCTGCTGCTGCAATGGGATGGGTATTTTTGGATAAAATTCTTGGACATAAACTATCGGCGATGGGAGCTTGTATTGGAGCTGTGGTAGGATTAGTTGCTATTACACCGGGTGCAGGTTTTGTTTCAATTCCTTCTGCTCTGGCCATTGGTTTTATTGCAAGTATCATAAGTAATCTTGTGGTAAGTAATTTCCCTAAAGGCAAAATAGATGATGCTTTAGATGTATTTGCTTGTCACGGTGTCGGTGGTATGGTGGGTATGCTTTTAACTGGTGTTTTTGCATCAAAATCTGTAAATGCAATCGTGGGTGATAATCAAGGTTTAATTTATGGCGATGCTACTTTGTTTTTAATTCAATTAAAAGCATTAGTTCTTGTTTCTATATTTGCTTTCACAGTATCTTACGCTCTATTCTTTATTGTAAATAAAATTACTCCATTAAGAGTTTCTGAAGAAAAAGAAGAATTAGGATTAGACATTTCTCAACACGGAGAATATTTATAAAGAACCATTTTTTTAATTTTAAAACACTCTAAAAATTCGTTTTTAGGGTGTTTTTTTATGCAATTCCTTTAGTTAGAGTTGCTCTAAACCCAATGTTATATAAAGCAGAAGAGTTGATTCTATTATTTTTTAAATTTAGAAATTCCAGTTTTCAACCAACTTTCATATTCTTCCACACTAGAGTAGCTAATCGTTGGTGTCGTTTCGTTGAGATTATTTCCATTTAAATCAGTCAAAACATACAGTGGTTGGGTATTGGTTTTATATTTTGAAATCATAAAATCCGTCCATTTATCGCCAGTGGTTTCAATTTCTGAACCTGTAGTTTTAGAAATAAATTGTTCGTTTTTTGGCAAATCACGCTTGTCGTCAACATATAAAGAAATGAGTACAACATCATTTTTTAAAATTGATAAAACACGTTCATCAGACCAAACGTTGTTTTCCATTTTTCTACAATTCACACAGGCAAAGCCAGTAAAATCAAGCATTATAGGTTTGTTTACCGTTTTGGCGTAAGCCATACCTTTATCAAAATCATTAAATACCACTATTTGATGAGGACCTATTTTAGCTCCATCTGGCAAAATTACGCCCAAATTAGTACTTCCAGAACCACCAAATCCGAGTGGACTTTCACTATATTCCAGTGGAGGTGGAAAAGCATTTATCAATTTCAACGGTGCGCCCCAAAGTCCTGGAATCATATAAATTGTAAAAGTTAAAACAACTAACCCGAGTGACAATCTCCCAACTGAAATGTGTGCCATTGGACTATCGTGAGGCAAAGTGATTTTTCCAAACAAATAGAAGGATAATGTTCCAAAAACTGCTATCCAAATAGCCAAGAAAACCTCTCTTTCCAGAAAATGCAGTTGCAAAACCAAATCTGCATTAGATAAAAATTTGAATGCTAAAGCTAATTCCAGAAAACCCAAAACTACTTTTACAGTATTGAGCCAGCCACCCGATTTTGGCAAAGAATGCAACCAACCCGGAAACATTGCAAAAAGCATAAATGGCAAGGCTAAAGCCAATGAAAAACCAAACATTCCCACAATTGGAGCAATGCCACCTTTGGAGGCTGCTTGAACTAAAAGGGTTCCTACAATTGGACCAGTACACGAAAAGGAGACAATTGCCAATGCCAAAGCCATAAATAATATGCCTATAATTCCTCCTCTATCAGCCTGGTTATCTACTTTATTTGCCCAAGAATGGGGTAACATAATTTCGAAAGCTCCCAAAAACGAAGCCGCGAAAACAATCAGTAAAAGAAAAAAAATAATATTAAACCATACATTTGTCGACAAAGCATTTAAAGCATCTGCGCCAAAAATCCAAGTTACTACTAAACCTAAAATTACATAAATTAGTATAATTGCAATTCCATAAATTAGGGCGTTTTCGATTCCTTTTGCTTTCGACTTACTTTGTTTTGTAAAAAAACTTACCGTCATTGGGATCATCGGAAAAACGCAAGGCGTCAACAAAGCCGCGAATCCAGACAAAAAAGCAATAAGAAATATAGACCATAAGCCTTTTTCTGATTCGGGTTTTGAAGGATTTTTTATTTCTTTTGGTTCCGAAACAACTGATTTTTTAATCTCTTCTGATTTTGAAGCGATTTCTTCATTTTTAGTCGTGTCAGATTGAGTTGATAAAACCTCAGTTTTTGAAACTGATGGAATAACAAAGGTGAATTTTTTCTCCAAATTAATACAAGATTGTTTACAAACTTGATAATTCAAAGCAACTTCTATCGTCTTGATCTTTGGATTTGTCAAAGAAATCTCTTGCTGAATTTGAGCGTTTTTTACAAAAAAAGTCTCATTAACCCCAAAAACATCGTTAAAAGCTGTGGTTGTTTTTCCTTCTTTGGCCTTGCCAATCAAATTGAAATTTCCTTTTTGGTTTTTGAAAATCACTTCCATTGGCAATGGTCCGCCATCGGGCGTGAATTGAGAATACATATGCCACTCATTTTCTATAACGCCATTAAAGATGAGAATATAGTTGGTTCCCGATTTTTTTTCGATTCGGGTGGTCCATTTAACTGGATCAAGAATTTGTGAATTTCCTTGGGCGAAAGCCAAAAAAGCTAGAAGTGCAACAATAATTTTTCGCATTATTTCAATTGTATTTTAAGTATATTTTTGGTTGTGGTTTTAATTTTAAAACGTTCATCTTGGCGGATTCCAACAATCCAAACTATTTCATTATCAGAACACAGCAGCCACGCTTTTTCTTTTTCTATTAAAGATAATTTTTCGTCTTTAAAAAATTTGCTTACTTTTTTTGTTTTTCCCTCCATCCCAAAAGGTTGAAAAGTATCGCCATCTCGCCAATGTCTAATAACTAAAGGATACCACAACTTATCCTCATCAACAAATATAGTTGAATTTGATACTGTTGATAGGTCAGCTACCTTATTTAGCGAAAGATTTAAGGGAACTTTAACTTCCTTTTGGTTTTTATTAATGAAATATTCATCGTTTTGATCCTCTTCATTTATTGGACTCAAAATAAGAAAATCTCTGTTTTTCAACAATCTAAATTCACTAGAAAATACTTGTTTTCCCGATTGTCCATCAATCAAATCATATATATCTTCCCAAGCCGAAAAGCCAAATCCGTTGAACCAATGATACAAATACGTCTTGTAATTGGGCAGTTTTTTAAGTTGATTTAAATCAAGATGAACTTCGGCCCCTTTTTCTTTCGCCACTTGCTGGTATACCAAAAACGAAGCGTCTTCGGCCATTGATTTGGCATCTTGTAAATAATTTTGAGTTTTTTGAAAAGTGGAAAGAAAATCGGGATTTAATTCCCTCAAAATAGGAACCAAATTATGTCTAATTTTATTTCGCAAGTATTTGTCGGAAGCATTGCTGCTATCTTCTCGCCATTCTATAGAATTGTCCTTTGCATAAGATTCAATTTCCTGTCGGGAAAATATCAAAAGTGGACGAATTACATTCTCATTTTGCGCTGGAATTCCAGTTAAACCGTCTATTCCTGTTCCACGAACAAGATTGATGAGAAAGGTTTCTAAGTTGTCATCAGCGTGATGTGCTGTCAGAATATAATCGAATTTTTCAGTCTCTAAAAGCTCATAAAACCAGTTATATCGGAGCTCGCGCGCAGCCACTTGAGTAGAAAGTTTATAATCATTGGCGAAAGCCTCGGTGTCAAATTGAGTTAAAAATAAAGGAATTTCGTTGGTTTCGGCATAATTTTGAATGAATTTTTGGTCACCAAAACTTTCTAACCCTCGAAGCTGAAAATTGCAATGCGCTACCGCAATGTCAAAAGATAATTTATGAAATAAATCCACCATTACCATACTATCTACACCACCACTGGTAGCCAAAAGAAGTTTTTTTCCATTTAAAAAAGGGAAATTTTGAGCGATATGATTTTCGAATTTCTGTTGCATCCTCAAATTTAGTCAATTCATTTGAATTTAACTCAAAACTTCTCGCATCGCTTTCGCTTTAAGCAAACATTCTTCATATTCATTTTCTGGAATAGAAAGTGAAGTTATGGCACTTCCGACTGAAAACGAAGCGTATTTTTTTTCTTGATTGTATAAAATACTTCGGATAACGACATTGAAATCGAAATCGCCGTTTGGGGTAAAATAACCTACAGCTCCGCTATACAAGCCTCGTTTGGTTTCTTCCAATTCTTCAATGATTTTAAGTACGGAAACCTTTGGAGTTCCGGTCATACTTCCCATGGGAAAAGTAGTTTTAATTACATCAACGGCAGTGTGTTGACTATCTACTTTTGAAGTGATCGTCGAAATCATTTGATGCACTTGTTCGAAAGAATATATACCGCATAACTCCTCGACTTTTACAGAACCTTTTTGAGCTGTTCGGGACAAATCATTGCGAACTAAATCAGAAACCATAATGTTTTCGGCTCGTTCTTTTGGGTCAGAAGCCAATAGATTTTTAGACTTTTCATCTTCTATTGGGTCTATAAAACGCTTTGCAGTTCCTTTCATAGGCTGCGAAATCAGAAAATCGCCTTCTTTTTTTATGTAACGTTCGGGCGAAGCAGAAAGCAAATATTGAATATTATTTTTAAAAAATACAGCTTGTGGAGATTTCGAAATTTTGTTCAACTTCAAAAATTTTTCCAATGGATTTATAACCGCATTTTCGGCAAAAAATTCCATACAAAAATTCGCTTCATAAACATCGCCGCGATGAATATGCTCTAGGATTTTTGATATTTTTTCGAGATAATTTTCTTTTGAAATGCGTTGCTTTATTTCAATTTCTTTCGTCTGGAATCTGTGATCTGCAATCTGTAACCCTATTTTCTCAAAATCCGCCTCAACTTCATCATCGCACATATTGAGGTATTGAATTTCGAGTTGGTTACCTTTTAACAGAAATATTTTTTTAGGTTGAAAGAAAAATAAATCTGGAAAATCTAAACCGTCAAAATTATTGGAATTTAAAACCTCAATATCGTTTTTTAAATCATAAGACAAACAGCCAAATAGCCAGTCTTTAGAAATTTGTTGGTATTGTTTCAAATCTTCAAAAGCGTTGTGATAATCCGTTTTTATCGACGTAAAAGCATCAACAGCAAGAATACAATCATAACTGGAATACTGCTGCGGATACTCGTTGCTATCCAAATAAACCACTTCCCGAAATTGCTGAGACCAAGTCAAGAGAAGTTTTTTGAATTGGACTGGATTTTCGATATGTTTTAGGATTGAAGTTCTCAAAGACTTAGGTTGTTTTAAAAACTCCAAAATTACAACAAATTTATTTGTGATAAAAAAGTAAAACCCGCTCAAAAGAACAGGTTTTACACTCTTATAATAAACTAATTATCGACTTAGATGTGCAAAGCTCTATTATCTGTTGCAGCCAATGTCGCTTCTTTTATGGCTTCTGCAAATGTTGGATGTGCGTGACTCATTCTTGAAATATCTTCGGCAGAGGCTTTGAATTCCATTGCAGTTACGGCTTCGGCAATTAAATCGGCACAACGAGCACCAATCATATGAACTCCTAAAACTTCATCGGTTTTAGCATCAGCAAGGATTTTTACAAATCCGTCTAAATCACCGCTGGCTCTTGCTCTTCCCAAAGCTTTAAACGGAAAACTTCCTGATTTGAATTCAACACCAGATGCTTTTAATTGCTCTTCGGTTTGTCCAACGGCAGCTACTTCAGGCCAAGTGTAAACTACTCCTGGAATCAAGTTATAATTGATGTGTGGTTTTTGTCCCGCCAAGATTTCGGCAACCATTGCTCCTTCTTCTTCCGCTTTGTGTGCCAACATTGCTCCGCGAACTACGTCACCAATGGCATAAATATTTGGAATATTAGTTTGTAAATAATCATTTACTTCGACCATTCCTCTGTCTGAAATCTTTACTCCAGCTTTATCGGCATTCAAACCACCCGTGTAAGGACGACGACCTACAGAAACCAACGAATAATCACCTTCCAAAGTAATCGTTTCTCCTTTTGCATTTTCGGCTTGAACTGTTACAGCATCGCCTTTTCTTTCTACCGATTTCACTTTGTGGGAAACGTAGAATTTCATTCCTTGTTTTTTCAGGACTTTGGTCAATTCTTTAGACAATGAAGCGTCCATTCCTGAAATAATTCGGTCCATAAATTCCACTACCGAAACTTGCGCTCCCAATCGCAAATAAACTTGACCTAATTCAATTCCTATAACTCCACCACCAATGATTACAAGGTGCTTTGGTACTTCTTTCAAACTCAAAGCTTCGGTTGAAGTAATGATTCTTTCTTTGTCAATTATGATAAATGGCAACGAAGAGGGTTTAGAACCTGTTGCAATAATGATGTTTTTGGCTTCATAAGTTTCCGAAGTTCCGTCTGCTTTGGCAACAGCCACGTGAGTAGCATCTACAAATGAACCCAATCCTTCCAGAACCGTGATTTTATTTTTATCCATCAAAAATTTAACGCCACCAGAAGTTTGGTCAACAACAGCTTGCTTGCGAGCAATCATTTTTTCCAAGTTTACTTTTACTTCACCAGAAACCTCGATTCCGTGGTCAGCAAAATGTTTAATTTCACTGAAATGGTGCGATGATGCCAACAATGCTTTGGATGGAATACAGCCTACGTTGAGACAAGTTCCTCCAAGAGTGGAATATTTTTCTACAATGGCAGTTTTGAAACCTAGCTGTGCACAACGAATGGCCGAAACATAGCCTCCTGGACCCGAACCTATAATGACTACGTCAAATGAACTCATAGTAATGTGTTTTTATTTTTAGTGTTGCAAAATTACAAATTAAATTACGAAAATAATAACCCATTTTAATGATGAAAAAAACCAAATCCATCAATAAACTTAGTAGGTAATTTATTATATTTGAGAAAATATTGAATCATTATGAAAAAACTATTCTTGCTTTTATGTATTATGTTTGGATTTAGTTTACATGCACAGATAATTAGTTTTT
>JAAFGY010000133.1 GCA_010365135.1 Flavobacterium sp. | reverse complement strand
GGGAAATCATTGGACGCAAAGTATCAGAAAAATATTGAAACCTTGGAACAAAAAAACCAAGATATTAAATTGAAAATAGATACGTATCAAAACGATGCAAATAGTGATTGGCAATCCTTCAAACGAGAGTTCAAGCACGATTTAGATGGAATGGGTAAGGCTTTCAAGGATCTTACGGTCGACAATAATAAATAATACAAAGGCGAGTTCATTCTCGCCTTTTTTATGGAAAATAAATTCGATGCAAAAAACAAGAAGGTGGAATGGGCAAGGCATTAGCATTCTTATCCTTGACAATAATAAGTAATCCAAAGCCGAGTATATTCTCGCCCATTTTTATGGAAATTAATTACACAAATGCAATAACCGTGAATGTTGTAACAATTCTCGAAAGTTATGTAACAATTTTTGCTGTTATTGTAGCCATATTTGCATAGTAATTCATTGGAACATTACTTTTTCCATCGGAAATGTAAGTTTTCAATGATATCTCAAATATTCAATTTATAAATTTAAAAACAACAATTATGAGCAATCTACTTTACACCATCGCAGTGATTTTAATTATTTTTTGGGCCATTGGATTCTTTGCCTATAGTGCAGGTTCAATAATTCACATTCTTTTAGTTATTGCAATTATTGCAATAATATTGCGTCTTATCCAAGGAAGAAGATTATAACAATTAAATATTTAAAAAACAGAAATTATGAATTCAAGTAAAGTATTATTAGGAATCTTAGGAGGCGTTGCCGCTGGTGCATTAATGGGAATTTTATTTGCACCTGATAAAGGTTCTAAGACTAGAAAGAAAATTGTTGATCAAAGCAAAGGTTTAGCAGATGATATGAAACTAAAATTTGAAGATTTGTACGTGGAAGTTACGGACAAATACGAAAATCTTTTGCAAGATGCCAAAAAATTAGTTTCCAGTAAAGAACTAAAATAACATCTTCTTAAATTTACTTTTAAGAATGATAGTGCAACAACATTTGAAATAAGCTCTATTCCTTTAGATTGTAATAAAACAACTCCAATATTGCTAAAGCTAAACACGTTAGACAATATAGCCGATGTTTTCCTCTTTCTACGGTTTGAAAGCATTTCTATTGTTGTTGCACTATTTTTGTTTCCTAAAAAACAAGTCTTAGAATAATTTACTTGATTTTGTTAGGAACTAATGTCTTCTCTTGAATTGGTAGAAAAGAAAAAAAAATAAACAATACCAGCATAATTTTAAAACATAATAGAATTAAATATTTGAAACTATTTTAATTCTTTAAAAGAAATCGAGGCTTCTAAACCTCGATTTTTTTATGGAATTAACTTTTTGTGCATTTAAAAAATGGTAAGATTAATTATAAGATAATCTAAGTCGTTGAAAAACAATTCAATACAATTAGCGTGATTTCACTTTTTTTTCGAAAGTGTGAATTACACAACTTTTTTTTTTAATTGTATAATATTTCTAGGCTGTAGTAGATTAACCTTTGCAGACAAATAATAAACTTTAATAAAAAATTAACACCCCAAAAAAAATGAAAACAAAAAAATTACTATCAATCCTTGCAATACTATTTATTGCATTAATTTCAGGCTGTGCCGGTGACGATTTCAATGAAGTCGTGGGTGTGTGTCCAGTTGTATCTTCTACGGTACCCACCAACGGGACTTTTGGAGTCCCCCTCAATCAAATAGTTACAGTCAATTTCAATGAAGAAATGAATCCTGCAACTATAAATCAATCCTCTGTTATTATTAGCGCAGCTGGAGCAGCTCTTCCAGGAACGGTTACCTATTCCGGGAAAACTGCAACATTTACTCCTAGCAGTCGTCTTAAAACCAATACGCTTTACACAGGTACCATTAAAACATCGGTAAAAGATGTAGATGGTAACGCTTTACAAACGGATTATGTTTGGACGTTTACAACAGGCCTTAATCCTATTGTAGTATCAACTGATCCAGCAAATCTTGCTACAGATGTGGCTTTCAACAAAGTTATTACAGCAACCTTTAATATGGCGATGGATCCTTTGACACTAAACGCTTCAACTTTTACTGTCAAACAAGGAACAACTACAGTAGTAGGGACTATTACTTTTGCAGGAACAATGGCTACCTTCACACCTTCTGCTCCATTAGCAGAAAATAAGGTTTATACTTGTACTATAACTACAGGAGCTGCGAATAGTGTTGGTACTGAATTGGCCAATAATTATGTATGGAGCTTTACCACAGGTTTAACACCATTTGTTTCTTTAACTGATCCAGCAAACAATGCTACTGATGTTGCCCTTAACAAAGTAATTAGAGCAACTTTTAATATGCCAATGAATCCATTGACTTTAAGTGCTACAACATTTATTGTTAAGCAAGGTGCAACTACAATATTAGGAGCTATTTCTTATTCAGGATCAACAGTTTCTTTTACACCTACTGTTCCATTAATAGAGAATAAAATATATACTGCTACCATAACTACAGGGGCTCAAAACCTTGCTGGTATTCCAATGGCTGCTAATTATGTTTGGAACTTTACTACAGTGAATGCAATTGTGATTCCACCAATTGTGATTCCACCAACTGGATTGTTCTTTGGAGTTTTCGGCGGAAACGCTGGAATCACTAATCAAGGATTATTGACAAAAGTTAACGGAACCATAGGAACTACTGCAGCTTCCTCTCTAGTAACAGGTTTCAAAGATGGATTATCTGGCGATGTATACACGGTAACTCCTTTAAATAATGGACTTGTGACTGGTGGAATATACACAGATGCACCTGCGCCAGGAAATGCAACCAAAGCTGCTGCAGCTTTAGCTGGACTGAATGCCGCAAGAAATCTTTACAACAGCATTTCGCCTGCCTCAATGCCAGGTGGTGTGGTTAATCCAGGAGCTGGAGAATTAGGTGGACTAACATTAGCGCCAGGTATTTATACCGCTTCTAGCTCTTTTAAAATAACTAACGGAAATCTTGTATTAGATGCTCAAGGGAATCCAAATGCAAAATGGTACTTTCAAGCACCGTCTTCTTTAACAGTAGGCGATTCTTTGCCAAGCAGTGTTACATTTTTAGGCGGTGTAGGTAATGCAAACAACGTATTTTGGTATGTGGGTACTTCAGCTGTTATTAATTACGCTGGTGGTGGAGTTATGACTGGAAATATTATTGCTAATTCTGGTGTGACTTTGTCTTCTCCAGCTAATAGCACTACTCCAGTTGGTCAAGAAACTATATTAAATGGTAGAGCGATTTCATTAGTAGCCGCGGTTACTATGGTAAATACAATAATCAACGTACCTAACTAAAGAGTTATAAATACTATATTTAAAAATAAATACATCCCGTCTCAGGGCGGGATTTATTAAACACCAAAAAATAAAAATGAAAGCTAAAAATAATTTTAATTGGAATTCGTGTCAATCATGGTTTCCTAGCCTTACTCTCAAAAGCATTTTACTACTTGCTTTGGTTTGGTTCAATTTTCAAACGTCAGTTCAGGCGCAGGAAGTACAATACACGAGACCATCTTGGTTTTTTGGAATTGCTGGTGGCGCTAATTTTAACTTCTATAGAGGTTCAACGCACCAATTGAATGCTGATTTCACACCTCCAGTTACTTTTCACGATGGTAAAGGTGTTGGTTTATTTATTGCACCTCTTATGGAATTTCACAAGCCAGATTCAAGACTGGGTTTTATGCTACAAGCAGGATATGACAATCGTACAGCTAAGTTTGACCAAGTAACATCTCCTTGTGACTGCCCTGCAGATTTAAAAACTAATATTAGTTACATCACGGTAGAACCAAGTTTGCGTGTGGCTCCGTTTAAATCTAATTTTTACCTATATGGTGGACCACGTTTGGCCTTCAATATGGATAAATCATACACGTATCAACTAGGTATTAATCCTGCTTATCCGAATCAAGTGCTTAGTCCTGAAGAAAAAGGAGATTTAAGTGATGTCAAAAAAACTATTATTTCGATGCAAATCGGATTAGGATATGATATTCCTCTTTCTTCAACAACTAGTAAAACACAATTCGTGCTTTCCCCTTTTGCTTCATTTCAACCCTACTTCGGACAAAATCCCCGATCTATTGAAACATTAAATATTACTACTATAAGAGCAGGTGTTGCGCTTAAATTTGGTCAAGGACGTTTAATCCCAAAACCAGAAGATGAAGTTTTATTGAAAGATGCAGAAGTTCAGTTTTCAGTTGTAGCTCCTGCCAATGAGCCAACTAAATTACGTGTAAAAGAAGTTTTTCCATTGCGTAATTATGTATTCTTTGATGCTGGTTCAACGGAAATACCAAGCCGTTACAAATTGCTTAAAACTGAAGAGGTTAAAGACTTCAAAGAAGATCAATTACAAATGGTAACTCCGGTCAACCAATCGGGTCGTTCAGAGCGTCAGATGAATGTGTATTATAATGTACTTAATATTCTTGGAGATCGAATGATCAAAAATCCATCAACAACCATAACTTTGGTTGGTTCGTCTGAACAAGGACCAAAAGAAGGTAAAGCAATGGCAGAATCTGTTAAAGTGTATTTGGTAAATGTATTTGGAATCAAGGCTTCTAGAATTACTACTAAAGGTCAGACCAAACCAAATATTCCATCAATGCAAGCGGGTGGAACACTTGAACTTGATCTTCTTCGTGAAGGTGATAGAAGAGTTTCTATAGAAAGTAGTTCGCCTATTTTATTGCAAGAGTTTCAAAGTGGTTCAGACAAATCATCGGAAGCAGTACCTATGCAAGAAGCGCCAATGGAAAGTTATGTGGTTTTCGATGTCAAAGGAGCTAACGAAGCATTTTCGACTTGGACAATTCAATTAGTAGATGAAAATGGAAAGACACAATCTTTCGGACCGTACACTCAAGAAAGTGTTAGTTTGTCAACCCAATCTATCTTAGGTGACAAAACTCAAGGAGATTATAAAGTAACCTTGACAGGACAAACCAAAAGTGGAAAAGTAGTGACGAAAGAAACGACTTCGCATATTGTTCGTTGGGAACCAGCAAAAATTGAAGAAGGTTTACGATATAGCGTTATTTATGAGTTTAATGAATCGAAAGCCATCAACATTTATGACAAATATTTAACTGAAGTTGTAGCTCCAAAAATTCCTGCCAATGGAACAGTTATAATTCATGGTCATACGGACATTATTGGTGGCGATGCTCACAATTTAGAATTATCTCAAGCTCGTGCTAACGATGTGAAAGGTATTCTTGAAAGAGCTTTAGCAAAATCGGGTAGAACAGACGTTAAATTTGATGTAAGCGGTTATGGTGAAGATGAAAACAAATCTCCTTTTACCAATAAATTTCCAGAGGAACGTTTTTACAACCGTACTGTGATTATTGATATTTTTAACAATGGAAAATAGTTTGATTCTAAACTAGTCAATAAATTTTATTAATAGAAAAAAGGATAGGAATTTAAACTCCTGTCCTTTTTTTAATTTCGCAAATAATGATTTGTAAATGTGTGAATTATACAAATTACAACAATTATAATATAAAAAATTATGATTGAATTTATTTACATTTATTGTATAAATAATTTAATATTAATAGAACAGCAAAATGAAAAGAACAACTCTTTACTTAATGGTAATGGTTTTGTCATTAAGTAGTTTCCGATCTACTGTTATTGCTGCAGAAAAAAATCCAACTGCAATTGCAGCCAATACAAAAGAGGTTCCACCTGAAGTAAAAATAATGTACAGTCGTCTTGAAGAAATAAAAGCGATGGATAAATCTTCAATGACTTCGGTAGAAAAAAAAGAACTTCGTAAAGAAGTTCGAACCATTAAAACCTCTTTAAAAACAGCCAATAATGGCGTATATTTATCAGTTGGTGCCATAATTATTATCATCCTTGTATTAGTTCTACTTTTATAATTAATGATAAGAAATTAAATAAGTCAAATTCTTGTTAAAATTATTTTTGGCACAATATTTGGCTCTTACAAAGAATATAAATACTAAAAACAATAAAATGAAAAAATTAAAATTACTTGCTATCTTAATAGTAATGCTTTTTGCATCAAATGCGATGCAATCTCAAGTTTCGGTTAATGTAAATATAGGTGCACAACCTAGTTGGGGTCCTGTAGGATACTCTTCAGTAGATTATTATTACATTCCAGATGTTCAGGCTTATTATGATGTGAGAGCCACTCAATTTATTTATCTGAATGGAGGAAGTTGGATACGATCTAGTCGTTTACCAAACCAGTACAGAAATTATGATTTAAACAGAGGTTATAAAGTGGTATTGAACGATTATCACGGTACAACACCTTACACTCAATTTAAATATCACAAACAAAAATATTATAAAGGATATAGTAAACCACAACAAACAATTGGTCACAAAGGGGATTACCGCGGAAATAATGGCAATCAAGGAAACAGTGGTCATGGAAACAATGGTCATGATAACAAAGGCGGAGATAAAGGTCATGGTCACGGGAAAAAATAATTTCCTTTTTATCTAAAAGTTACATCATATTAAAACCTAAAAATATCGGAATTTAAAAATTCCGATATTTTTTTTGTCTAAAATTTAAAAAAACGTGAAAGTGGTTTTAGTTTAATCATTTAATGCGTGATATTCTTTCGGTTTCGAAAAATATTCTATATACAAATATTAATTATAAATGGAAAAAATCGGATATATAAGTTCTTTAATACAGCAATTTTGACTTATTTTTGTACCCGTTTAAGAATTTAAAATACACTCCTTATGTCTGATACTATCGAAAAAATCAAATGTCTTATTATAGGTTCGGGTCCTGCGGGATTCACTGCAGCAATATATGCCGCTCGTGCGGATATGAATCCAATTTTATACACGGGCATGGAGCCAGGAGGCCAGTTGACCACAACTACCGAAGTCGATAATTTTCCGGGTTATCCACAAGGTATCGATGGGCCCACAATGATGGTTCAGTTGCAACAACAAGCCGAACGATTTGGAACCGAAGTGCGATTTGGAATGGCAACAACGGTTACTTTTTCTAAAGAAATAGGAGCTTGGCACACCGTAATTATTGATGGGACAAAAGAAATTCAGGCACAAACCGTAATAATATCTACCGGAGCAACAGCGAAATATTTAGGAATTCCAAGCGAAACAAAATTGCGTGGCGGAGGAGTTTCTGCTTGTGCAGTTTGCGACGGATTCTTCTATAAAAATCAAGATGTTGCCATTGTTGGAGCGGGCGATACTGCTGCTGAAGAGGCTACATATTTATCAAACATTTGCAAAAGCGTAACCATGTTAGTTCGAAAAGATGCAATGCGAGCTTCAAAAGCAATGGTTCACAAAGTTACAAACACTCCAAATCTACGAGTTCTTTTTAACACCGAAGTAGATGAGGTGCTGGGTAACCAAGTTGTCGAAGGTTTGAGAATGGTAAATAATATAACAGGCATAAAAGAAGAAATTGCAATCACAGGTTTATTTATTGCCATTGGACATAAACCGAATACCGATATTTTTAAGGGGCAACTAGATATGGATGAAACTGGGTATTTGATTACTGCAGGCAAATCGACTAAAACGAATCTTCCGGGCGTTTTTGCTTGTGGCGATGTACAAGATAAAGAATACCGTCAAGCGATTACAGCTGCCGGAACGGGTTGTATGTCTGCGTTGGATGCCGAAAGATATTTGGCAACTTTGGAATAAACTGAGTTAATTTTTAAATAAAAAAAGTCTCAATTGTAATGATGGAGACTTTTTTTTGTGCTTATTTCGTTGGCTTTTTGCTTAAGGTTGCATTATCCATAAATCGTTTCATTTCGATTTTTTGGTCTCCAAAGAGTTGCGTTTTCGAATTACCAGAAGCATCGATTGTTAGATTTTTATTGACATTGATACTACAATCTGAATAGCTTTCAATTATTAAATCGGCATTTGCAATAACAAAATTTTTTCCAGTAAATTCAGCATTGTTGTCTAAACGAATGGAAGCATTGGTCACATCGCCTTCGAGAGTAGCTTTTGATCTTTGGTACAAGTCACATTTTAGATCAATTGAGGCAATCAGGGCTTTTAAAGTAGCGTTTTTGCTCAGGTGAATCGTTGCTATTTCAGATTTCAAATTGAGTTCTATTTTTGAATTGTTGTCAGATTCCAAGACAAAATTCTTAGAATTTACATTCAAATTAAGTTTTGAATCGTCGAAAGATTTAAAAATAATGTCGTTCACTTGAATTTCCTGGATTGCATTTATGACCGCTTCGTTTTTTGAAGTCACCATTTTCAAATCATTGGTATAGGTAATTCTTACGATTAGTTTTTTATAGTTAGAAGCACTTTTTGAAGCAGAAATTCTTAGTGTATTAGAACTTAAATCAATTTTAATAATAGTGTGAAGATTATCATCGGCTTCAATTTTCAATTCGCTTTTTTCGCCTTTATCCAAGTAAACTTCTATATTGTCGCCTACTTCGAGTGAGTCAAAATTGCCAATCTCCTTCTGTTCAATTGTTACTATTTTGGAACCTTTTATTTTTTCTTTCTTTTGTGCCAATGCAAAAGTTGAAACCAATAACACTAGGATTAAAACAGAATAATTTTTCATTTTCATTTTTGATTATAGATTAGACAACTTTTTGAAAGGTGTCTAATCTGTTTATTTTTGTACAGATTTATGTGCACAACAAATATAAAAAAATCATCCACTTTTGGTGAATGATTTTTGTGATTTTTTGGCAAAAAGAGATTCTTAGTTTTCGCTGATGCTTCCTCCAGAAGATTCTTCTTTTGATATTGTTTTAGGGATTTTGTGATACCCAATAGAGCTTCCGCTAGCTGCTTTTGCATCCAATTTTACAATTGGATATATTGAAGTGCTGCTTCCGCTTGAGGCCTTCGAAATAACTTCGTTTGCCATTAAATCTTTAGCATCAATTGTGCTTCCACTGGAAGATGAAGTTTCTAATTTTAGCGCTTTTCCACTGGCTTCAATAGTACTTCCACTGGAACTGTCAAGTGAAATTGCGTCCGCTTCAACATCTACATCAATAGTGCTGCCACTGCTGGATTTTGCATTTATATTGGTGGAAATTAATGTTTTAGAACTTGAAATCTCTGAGCCACTGCTAGCACTTAACCCATTGATGACAGGCATTTTTACATTCACAATAGGTGTATCTGTAGCACTGTAGTTTTCATTAGACTCAATTTTCAAAACACCATTTTCTATTTTGGTAATAATGTGTTCTTGCAAATTATCATCGATTTCGACGGTTATAGATTTATTGTCAGATTGTTCCAGAACGACTTTGATTCCGGTACTCACCTCAATGCTTTTGAAATCTTGGTTTACCGTTCTAGTTTCTGTTGTAATGTTCCCACTTCCTTTTATTCCCATTCCTAAGTTTAAAGAATTTCCGCAGGAAGAGAACAGCAATGCCATTAAGGCGGCAACAATGAATTGGGTTATTATTGCGATAATTTTTAACATAACTAATTTGTTTTAATTATTACTCCATCTTTATCAACTGACAATCCTTTTTTTGTAACGGTTTCTTTTACCTTAACCACTTCTCCGTTTACGGTTACCGTTGTGGTTACGACACTGTCTTTTTCTTCATTGGTATCAACATCATTGTGCTCGTTTTCCTCTTTTGGACAATTCAAGCATTTTACTTGATTGTCGCCCACTTTATAAATATAGTCGGAACTATGATGTAAATTGAAATATTCATCGTCAGACTGGTCGTAATCCTGTATGCTTGAATCGGCTTTAAATAAAGTTTCTTTAGGCAAAAATAAGGTAATTTCTACTTCCTGATCCCGAAATTTTTCTTTTAATTCTGTCAATAAATAATTGTCCAAAATTAATTGATTTCCAATAATTTTGTACGCATATTTTATTTTTTCTGCTCTTTTTTTCGCTTCGAACAGATTTTCTCCTTTGGCTTCTCTTTCAATTTGAATGTAAGCTAATTTTTCATCCGTTTTTGCAATTCTAAAGCTGACATTATTAGAATATATGACATCATTACCTATCGAATCTAGCGTGATTTTGAAATCATTATGGTCGTTGATGCTTTTAGCAAAATAATCATTGTGTTTGAATTTCACGTAAAGAGTATCTGTTGGTTTTAAGTTGATGGTTTCTTTTTGAACCACTCTTCCGTCCACTGCAAAGGCTGTGGTTTGTTTTATTCCAATAGCAATTGCCATGGAAACCGATATTAACCAAATTGCTAATAGGGTATATTTTGCAATGTTTCCAATAGATTTCAAGTTGGGTGACAATAACTTGAAGCCCAATAGCGATAAGAAAAAGAATGGAATTCCCACTGCAAAAAACATCAATAATCCAAAAGTCCAAACTGGATAATCCGAAAAATTTCCT
>JAAFGY010000132.1 GCA_010365135.1 Flavobacterium sp. | reverse complement strand
GTTACCAATACAAACATTGGATTATATATGTTAAGCTCTGTCATTGTTGACAAAGCAGAACCAAGTGAAGCATTAAGTACAACTGTTGTTTGGTCAGTAGGAATAGAGAATGCTAAAATTTTATTATCCTCAAATCAAATAAAAAACTTCAAAAAAGGACTTCCTCTTGAAGAAGAAAATGATGTTCGAGCCACTCGTGGAGCCTATTTTATAAATGCTGAAATTGAACTTGCATCAAATGAAAAAAAAGAATGGCATATTGTTGCAGATATCAATAAAAATGCGGGTTATATTGCTACTTTAAAACATTTTATACAGGACAATAAAAATTGTGCTCAACTGTTGCAAGAGGATATAAACGATTGTACTAAAGACTTAGTCAAAATAATTGCTTCAGCAGATGGATTGCAACTTACCGAAGATAAATTAGGAGTGAATAGACATCTTTCTAATGTGTTATTTAATGCAATGCGAGGAGGTATTTTTGATGACAATTACACCATTGGTAAAAAAGATTTACTAGACTTTATTCTTGCTGCAAATAGTAAAGTTCATAAAAACAATCTTGCTTTTCTTCAAAATTTAAACGAAAAAGAAGAGTATTCTACTTTATTAAAAAAAGTTACAGGTCATAAGGACGAACAATTAATTCGTTTGGTTTATGAATATTTACCATTAGCATTCAGCAGAAGACACGGCGATCCATCTCGTCCGTGGAATAAATTTGCTATTGAGATGAAAAAAGAAGATGGCTCAAAAAACCTGAATTATCAAGGAAATTGGAGAGATATATTTCAAAACTGGGAAGCTCTTGGGTTATCATTTCCTTCCTACACCGAAGGCATGATTTGTAAGTTTTTAAATGCCTCAACTGCCGATGGTTATAATCCATATCGTATCACAAGAGACGGAATTGATTGGGAATCACCAGATCCTCATGATCCTTGGGCAAACATTGGATATTGGGGTGATCATCAAATTATATACTTGCAAAAATTCTTGGAAATATCTAAAAAATACCATCCAGGAGCTTTAAATAATATGTTGACTTCACCCATTTTTGCCTATGCAAATGTTCCTTACAGGATTAAACCTTATACAGATTTAGTAAAAAACCCGTTCGATACTATCACATTTGATTTTGAAGCAGAAAAAATAGCTTTGAATAGAGTTAAAAATATTGGTAGTGATGGAAAACTAATTTTTGACGCAAACGGAAATGTGCTTCATGTAAATTTCACCGAAAAATTACTCGCCATGTTGCTAGCTAAACTCTCCAATTTTATTCCAGAAGCGGGAATTTGGTTAAATACACAAAGACCCGAATGGAATGACGCTAACAATGCTTTAGTTGGAAATGGTGTTTCGATGGTAACTTTATACCATATCAGGAGATTACAAACTTTTTGTCTTGAATTATTTAAAGAAACAGCTACCGACAAAATTGAAGTTTCAGAAGAAATGGCAGTGTTTTTCAATTCTATTTTTAAAACTTTTGATCAATACAAAGATTTATTAACAGCTGATATTTCGGATGCCAATAGACGATTAATTGCAGATGGTTTAGGTAATTCAGGAAGTGAGTACCGTGAAAAAATATATGGTAAAGGATTTTCAGGCATTAAAAAAACGATTAATGTTTTAGAAATTATTGCGTTCTTCGAATTAACAATCAAGCATTTTGACCATTCTATCAGGAAAAATAAACGAGAAGACAATTTGTACCATTCCTATAATCTAATTTCATTTAAAGAAAACACCGTCTCTATTCGCCATCTTTATGAAATGTTAGAAGGGCAAGTGGCAATATTAAGTGCTTGTGTTCTCAATGTTGAAGAAGTTAATGATGTTCTAGATGCTTTGAAATGGAGCGATATGTTCAGAAAAGATCAGTACAGTTATATGCTTTATCCTGACCGACAGTTGCCTAGATTTATGGAAAAAAATAATATTCCATCGGATTTAGTTCAAAAAAGCAAATTGCTGATGCAGCTTATTTCCGAAAATAATAGTGACATTATCTACAAAGATGTCGATGGTGTTTATCATTTTAATAGTACATTTAGAAATGCAGCTGATTTGAATAATGGCATTAAAGGACTAAAAATTCATCAAGAGTTAATTCAAGAAGAACAGCAACAAATTCTCGATGTATTCGAAAAAGTTTTCGACCATCAGTCATTTACAGGTCGTTCTGGAACATTTTATGGTTTCGAAGGATTGGGTTGTATTTATTGGCATATGGTTTCAAAATTATTATTGGCAATAAACGAAAACTATTTTTTAGCCTTAAAAAACAGTACCGACAAAGTGCAATTAGACAGATTGGTTCAGCATTATTACGATGTTAGAGCTGGAATAGGATTCAATAAATCACCGGAATTATTCGGCGCATTCCCAACCGATGCTTATTCTCACACTCCAGGAAATAGTGGCGCAAAACAGCCAGGAATGACTGGGCAAGTAAAAGAAGACATCATTTCTCGTTTTGCCGAATTGGGAATAGTAGTTGAACAAGGTAAAATCACAATTAATCCAGGTTTATTAAGAAAATCAGAGTTTCTTTCAGCTCCTAATAAATTTGACTATGTTTCGATTCAAAACAGCCAAGAATCCGTTGACTTACAAGCAAATAGTTTAGTCTTTACATTTTGTCAAGTTCCGTTTGTATTTCATATTTCAGAAAAAAATAGAATTATAATAACAAATACAAATGGAACTACATCTGAAGCTGATGGACTGTCGATGACCGAAAACAATAGTAAAGAAATTTTAGAAAGAACTAATAGTATCAAACAAATAGCTGTTTATCTAACACCGCGATTAGCATAGTGAATTCCTTATAAAAGTTTTATTAAATTAACTTACCCTTAGGATTCTCCGATTTTTATTGGAGCAATTTGTAAGAATAGGCTTTTTATTTTAATTTTTACAATTTTTATTTGCATCCTTAAAAAAATATTTGTTAAATTTGTCCAATAATTAACTACAACTTAAACATCAGCCTATTATATAGAACTACTTTTTAGAGAAATTACTTCAATTATTTTAAAATCTAAAAGGTATAACTATGGGTGATATTCAACTTCCAGATGCTTTATTGGTAACGAACTACGTAGAGGGTGATGAAAATGCTTTGACTACATTAATCAATAGACATGAATCGAAAATATTCGGTTTTATATATTCTAAAATTTCGGATAGAGACATATCAAATGATATATTTCAGGACACTTTTATCAAAGTTATTCGAACTTTGAAGTCTAAATCCTATAATGAAGAAGGTAAATTCTTGCCTTGGGTGATGCGAATTGCCCATAATCTAATTATTGACCATTATCGAAGAAACAAAAAAATGCCAATGTTTAGAGAAACTGAGGAATTCTCTATTTTTTCGATTATGTCTGATGATTCTCTTACTATCGAAAATAAAATTATTCGAGAACAAGTAGAAATGGATTTAAAAAAATTAATCGAAGAACTTCCTGCGGATCAAAAGGAAGTTTTAGTGATGCGAATGTATCAAGATATGAGTTTTAAGGAAATTTCTGAAATTACAGGGGTAAGCATCAACACTGCTTTAGGTAGAATGCGTTACGCCTTGATGAATATGCGAAAAGTTATCGATAAACATCAAATTATTTTAACCAATTAATACTATATTAAAAATTAATGCGTTGTAATAAAAATAACAAATTTTATTACTTAATGGCAAAAATTTACTCTCCCAAATCGTTAGCAATTCCTAGAATGAAACCCAAAAAAGAGACAGTTTCTTTTTTATTAAATTACTCTAAAGCGTTGAGTATAATAAAAGGGAAAACTATGAGTTTCGAAATAATAGCTAATTAGAAAAACATCCCGAAAATCATCGGGATGTTTTTAGTTTATAGTCTTCCAAAACAGTTTTCCGACCAATAGTTTTGGTGATCACGTCTTTGTCTAAATTCCAACCTCGTGCGGGCGAATATTCTCGACCATACCAAATCATTTGCAAATGCAAGTCATTCCAAATTTCTTTTGGAAAAATTCTCTTAGCATCTTTTTCGGTTTCCACCACATTTTTTCCACTTGACAAATTCCAGCGGTACATCAATCGATGAATGTGCGTGTCAACAGGAAAAGCGGGAACTCCAAAGGCTTGCGACATTACAACGCTAGCTGTTTTGTGGCCTACGGCTGGTAATTTTTCCAAATTTTCGAAACTTTGAGGGACTTTTCCGTCGTGTTTATCAATCAAAATATGAGACAAACCGTGAATTCCTTTCGACTTCATTGGCGACAATCCGCAAGGCCGAATAATTTCTTTTATTTCTTCGATAGACATTTTTATCATATCATAAGGATTATCCGCTTTGGCAAAAAGCAAAGGCGTAATTTGGTTAACGCGAACATCCGTGCATTGTGCCGAGAGCAAAACCGCGATCAATAAAGTAAAAGGATCTTTATGATCCAAAGGGATAGGAATTTCAGGATACAATTCTTTTAACGTATTTATAACAAACGATACACGTTCTTGCTGGGTCATTTTTCATTAAATTTGAACTGTAAAGAAAGTCAATTTCGATAGCAATTACAATATCAAGAATCAATAGTAATGTTGGATTTAATTCTTTAATGCTTGTATTTATCAACTTTAATCTAAAATCTGCAATCTAAAATCTAAATTTCTTACTGTGCCTAATCCAGCTTTCCGTTTCAACTCCTCATTTTTACAGCTTTTTTTCTAAGCAATAGTAAGAGCTCCCTTTGGTCGCTTTGCTATTGCAAGAAAAATTAGCTACAAAAACTCCGGGGTTTTCACTGCAATCTGGGGCAAAAAAAAGTCCATATCAATTTCAATATCAATTTAAATGAAAATAGTAATATCAAATCCAATTTTAATTCCATTATCTTCATTCTACATTCTAAAATCTGCAATCTAAAATCTAAAATAAAAATGACACCACTAAAAAAAGGCGATAAAGCTCCCAATTTTTCGGGAATAGATCAAGACGGAAGTTCTCATAAATTAGGGGATTACCACGGAAAAAAATTAGTAGTTTTCTTTTATCCAAAAGCAAACACGCCAGGTTGCACCGCCGAAGCTTGTGATTTGAGAGACAATTTCGAACGTTTTCAAGCGAATAACTATGCGCTTTTAGGAATCAGTGCTGATGGCCCAAAAGCGCAAGCCAAATTCAAAGAAAAATACAATTTTCCGTTTCCATTACTGGCAGACGAAGACAAATCTGTAATTCAGGCTTTTGGAGTTTGGGGTCCTAAAAAGTTTATGGGTAAAGAATACGACGGAATTCACAGAACCACATTTGTAATCGACGAAAACGGAATCATCGAAGAAGTAATTTCAGAAGTAAAAACTAAAGCTCACGCTGCGCAAATATTAAAGTAAGAGTCCATTAAAATGAATAAAAAAGCCAAGAAAAATATTATTTCTTGGCTTTTTTATTAAAATTCAAATTTTTAGCGACTAATTATTTTTCTCAACTAGCTGATTTTTTTTATATCCAAAAAGCTCTTGTTTTTTAATGATATCAGAAACACCAGAAGGCAACATCGATTCCCAACCTGGTTTATTTTCACTGATCATTTTTAGAACTTCACGGGAGAAAACTTCCAGATTTTCGGGATTGTAGTTTTCAATATCCACCACTTTTCCGTTGAATTTGAAAAATTTATACAATTCCTTCATTCGAGGATGAACTTTTAAGGTCTCGGAATTCATAATTTCTCCGTTTTCGTCAATCATTGGATACAAATAGACTTTCATATCGCGATAGAATAATTTCCCGAAAGCTTCCAGTATTCCACCACTCAAATGGCGATAGTATTTTTCGTCGAAAATGTCCACCAAATTATTGACACCCATTGCCAATCCCATTCGAGCTTTGGTATATTTCGAAAAATACTCAACAACTCTATAATATTCCTGAAAATTAGAAATCATTACCGTTTGTCCAAGTGAACAAAGTAATTGGGCCCGATCCATAAAGTCACGTTCGTCAATTTCACCATCCGACCGTAAATTGGACAATGTGATTTCAAAAATAACTAAAGTATTATCGGGATCCACTTTGTTTTCCTTTAGAAACATTTTTAACGATTCGTCGTACATATCCATATTTACTTTGGTCACAGGACGAAAACTTCCTCTCAAAGCAAGAATATTCTTTTTGTATAATATGGCAGCTGGAAGTACATTTCTACCTTGTGGGTCAAAAATTACGGCATCAGTCATTCCGTTTTTTACTAATTGTAAACTCATTAAACGGTTGTCAACGTCTACAAAACAAGGGCCAGAGAAATTTATAGTGTCTATTTCTAGTTGATCTTTGTCGAGATGATCGTATAGATAACGCAACAAACGTTTTGGGTCGTTGTATTTATAAAAGGCGCCATAAATCAAATTTACGCCTAAAACACCAAGGGTTTCTTGTTGCAAACGAACATCAGTTTCCTTAAAACGGATGTGTATAATGATTTCGTTGTAGGCTTCTGTGGGCTCGATTTGGTATCTAATTCCAACCCAGCCGTGTCCTTTGAATTGTTTGGCAAAGTCAATGGTGGCAACGGTATTGGCATACGTAAAAAATATTTTATTGGGATGTGTCTTTCTGCTCAAGCGGTTTTCTATTAAACTTGATTCGTGCGAAAGCATTTTTTTGAGACGACTTTCTGTTACATAACGTCCATCTTCTTCCACACCGTAAATGGAGTCACTAAAGTCTTTATCGTAAGCCGACATTGCTTTAGCGATTGTTCCAGAAGAACCACCAGCTCTAAAAAAATGTCTTACGGTTTCTTGTCCAGCACCAATTTCGGCAAAAATTCCATAAATATTTTCGTTCAAATTGATACGAAGGGCTTTGTCTTTTGTAGAAGGAATTTGTTCGATGACTTTGTCACCTTTCAATTTTATATGTGTGTCCTTGTTCATTGAAATAGTGCTATTTTAGTGCAAAGTTAGTAAAAAGGCTTTCAAATTGTTGAGATTTATTGCTATTTTTGTATAATAATTGGCAAAAACCGTGCTATATGAAAATATATTTTTTAGGAACTGGTACTTCGCAAGGAATTCCTGTAATCGGGAGTAATCATTCGGTATGTAAAAGTACGGATTTTAAAGATAAAAGGCTTCGTGTTTCTGTTTGGATTCATTGGGACAATTTTTCTTATGTAATTGATTGTGGTCCGGATTTTAGACAACAAATGTTAGTTTCTAATTGTCAAAAAGTGGAAGGAATTCTATACACACACGAACATTCCGATCATACAGCGGGATTAGATGACATTCGCCCCTTTTTTTTTAAACAAGGTGATATTCCCATTTATGCGCATCAACGTGTCATTGAAAATTTAAAAAAACGATTTGATTATATTTTTGAAACTGTAAATAAATATCCTGGTGCACCTGCTGTAAAACCATGTGAAGTAGTCAATAATCATCCTTTTTCCATTGGTAATAAAACAGCGATTCCAGTCAATGTAATGCACGGAAAACTTCAAGCTTTTGGATACAGAATCGATGATTTTGCGTACTTAACGGATGTAAAAACGGTTGAAGAATGTGAAATTGATAAACTGAAAAACCTAAAAGTTTTGGTTGTAAATGCTTTGCGCGAAGAACCACACAACACCCATTTTAATTTACAAGAAGCCTTAGATTTTATCGCTTTGGTAAAGCCAGAAAAAACTTATCTCACACACATTAGCCATATTATGGGTTTTCACGAAGAAGTACAACCAAAGCTTCCGAAAAATGTTTATTTAGCTTACGATAATTTAGAAATTACCATTTAATTAATTGAAAATGAAAAAATCATTATTACTTTATCTTTTTATCCTTACGCTACTTTTGAATGTTTTTACCTTTATGTATTTCAGTAAGGAACTAGCTTTTGAAAAAAATAAATCTGCCAGAACCGAAGCAAAGTTGAAGAAAGATTTAGATACTGTCAATATTAAACTGACTGATGCAAATTATTTTTCTTTGGAAAAAAATGAAAACGCTCAGAATTATTTCAACCCTGACAATGCCACAAAAACGATTCAAGTCGAAAAGTTGATTCCTTTTGTAACCGAAAAATTATTGGATCTAAATGCCAATCCAAAAGGAAATCCATACGTGGGTCAAGATCAAATTGGAGCCAATAAATTCATTATCAATAAAGTGCGAATACTAAACCACCGCTGGATTATTGCTGATTTCAGCGACGGAGAATATTGGGGAGAAGCCTTGATAAAATATTTTGTTAATGATGATGAAACGGTTTCTTTCGAAACATTTCAAACTTTATTGTACCAAAAATAAAAAGTGTTCAGTGTTCATTTGTCTAGTGTTCAGGTACTGAACTGACCACTAAAAAAAACTGACCACTGATTACTTATCAAGAAGCCAATTCTTAAAATCACTAAATTCCTGTGGTGAAACTCCATGTCCAATAGGGTATTCTTTGTAAGTGATGTTTATTCCTAAATTTTCCAAGAATGGTTTTGCTTTTCGTGCCCATTCTATTGGGATTACTTGATCAACAGTTCCGTGTGCAGCAAATATTTTAAGCTTGGAAAATGAATTTTTCAGATAATTCTCTTCCAGGATTTCTGTATTCAGATAACCACTCATTGCCACCACTCTTTGTACTTTTTCAGGATGCGAAAGGGCTACAGCATAACTCAGAATCGTGCCTTGGCTAAAGCCAATTAAGGTTACTTTACTGGAATCAATTGGATAATTTTCAATCAGTTCATCAATGAATTTGGCAATCAAATCTCTGGAAGATTTGGCTTGTTCATTATCGGAAAATTTGTTTTCGTCGGCATCAAAATTAATGGCGTACCAAGCATAACTTCCGTATTGCATATTGTATGGAGCGCGAGCTGAAACAATATAATAGTCGTCCGGAAGTTCGGCTGCAAACGAAAATAAATCTTCTTCGTTACTGCCGTAACCGTGAATTAAAAGTAAAAGCGGATTTTTATCCAACTTTATTTTGGGTTCTCTTACGAGATATTTTAAAGATAAGTTCATTTTTTTTAAGATATTGATGCAAACCATTTTTGGAAATAATCTCCCAATAAAGGAATTGGTTTTGTTTGGCCATTGATGGCGCTGAAAATGCCATAAGTCCATAAAACGGAAAGAAAAACCCACATTGAAATGGAAATCATGGGACTATCGAAATTACTTATGATTAATCCCAATGAAATAAAAGTGAGTGATAATCCCAAAGCTTGACGAATGTGAAACGAAGCAAATGAATTCTTGTTTTCTGAATTCATTGACATCGCGATTAAGACTCCGATAATTAAAATATAGCTGGTTATAGCGGCTGTTTTTCCTTTTTCGATATTTTGGTTGTCCATATTTTTGATTTAAACCTCAAAGTTTTTTCAAACCTTTGAGGTTTCGTAATTATATAACTAATTTTCCCTGATTAAAAATTCCATACACTTTTCCTTTTATTTCTGTTCCCAAAAAAGCGGAATTTTTAGATTTCGACAAGATATTTTCTTTAGTGAAAATGCTTTTTCCTTCGGGATTAAATAAGCTGATATTGGCTTTATTCCCTTCGGCGATACTTTGCTTTTCGATACCAAAAACACTTTTTCCGGAAGTCAATTTTTCGATTACTTTTTCCAAAGTCAGAACGGATAACAAAGCACCAAAAGCACTTTCCAAACCAATTGTTCCACTTTTCGCCAAATCAAATTCCATTTTTTTGTGTTCAATATCAATTGGATTGTGATCGGTTGTGATCATATCAATCGTATTGTTGAGAATTCCGGCAAGCAATGCTTTTCGATCGATTTCCGTTCTTAATGGTGGCGAAACTTTGAATCTAGTGTCAAAATTCTCTAAGGTTGAATCGGTTAAAACTAAATGATGCACAGAAACGCTGCAAGTCACATTCAATCTTTTGGCTTTCGCTTCTTTGATTAACTCGACTGATTTTGCTGTTGAAATAGTTGGGATATGCAATTTTCCACCAGTGTATTCCAGTAAAAACAAGTTTCTGGCGATTTGTAATTCTTCGGCAAGATTTGGAATTCCTTTCAGCCCCAATTTTGTAGAAACGATACCTTCATTGGCGACGCCGTTTCCTTTTATGTTCGAATCTTGGGCAAAAACAATGATCAATCCATCAAAATCCTGAACGTATTGGAGAGCTATTTTTAGCAAATTGGAATTGTCCAAACTCTTGTTGTAATCTCCAAAAGCAATTGCGCCAGCATTTTTCATATCGAATAATTCTGCCATATCTTTTCCTTCACTTCCTTTGGTCAAAGCACCAATTGGGAAAAGTTCTGTGGCAAAACCAATCGCTTTGCTTTTTACAAAATTAATTTGCGATTGATTGTCGATAATCGGGTAGGAGTTGGGTTGCAAAGCAATGGCTGTGAAACCGCTTTTTGCAGCCACATTCAACCC
>JAAFGY010000131.1 GCA_010365135.1 Flavobacterium sp. | reverse complement strand
AGACAGAAGGCAGGAGGCGGAAGTAATATGTCCTTCGACTGCGCTCAGGATGACACTAGGAACTTCATTTTATATTGCTTTTTTGTTAAAAATTCTGTCTCAGGAAGGAGGTGTGAGTTGTGAATTGTGAAGTGGGAAGTTGGGGGATTTTTGAATAATGATTGCTTCGCCTGTTCGCCTTTTAGGCTCGGGTAACGAATTTTGATTTCAGATTTTTGGGTTATCTTATAAAAATCACTTATTTTTCACAAGTTGGTATGAACTTGGGAAAGGCGGAATAAAGGGTATAATAGAGGCTAAAGTCGAGATGTACAAATGGTTCTCGACTGCGCTCGAACTGACAAATTGAACTATTTTATAAAAGTAATTGGTATTATTTGCAGTAATTGCAAGGGTTTTGAGTGTTTTTGGGATTAAATCGTTACCAAGTTGGTAGGGCCTTGGGAAATAAATCCATTTGAATCTGATTATTTTGTTTTAGAATTTTAAACCCAATAATTATGATGTCTTTTGAACCTCCCCAATTATTTCCTGAAACGGAACCTTACGCTTTATTTGAAGCAGTGATTGCCACCAAGCTTTGCGTTGGCAGTACCCATCCCCTATTCTATTTTAAATGGTTGGTGGGATGAATTACATTAGACATCTTACTGGATTTTTCGATAGAATTGTTCAGGATCGGAATTTGAATCCCACGCATATTAGCCTTTATATTGCGCTTTTTCAGTTTTGGAATGTGAACCGTTTTCGGAACCCGATTAGCATCACTCGTGATGAAGTGATGCAAATTAGCAAGATTTGTTCGAAGGCGACTTATCATAAATGTATGCGTGAATTGCATGCCAAGGGTTATATCAAATATGAGCCGTCCTTTAATCCGTTTAAAGGGAGTATGGTGATCCTTTTTAATTTTTCGGATGAGTTGCAAGCGGTTCAGAAAAGAGTTAGCTCTCCTGAAAAAAATTTAGCCGAAGCTGAACAGGTGCTGAACCGGAAAGGAACTGGTTCTGAAACCGGCAATAAACAAGCGTTGGTATCTTCTATAAACACCACGCGCACCGACAAAGATTATGCAGAACCCTTATGTTATCCGTTATCAGTTAGCGGTTAGCGGTTATCGGTTAGCAGAAGACAGAAGGAAGAAGGCAGAAGGAAGAAGGCAGTGGCAGAAGGCAGTGGGCAGTGGCAACGGCAATGGTAATTAAATACTAAAAATCTTTAAGAAAATGAAATTTAATCAATTGAAAACTGAGACAAAATGAAGCTGATGACCCAATTCTGGATGTGGGTTCAAGCGAACGAAGAAGCTATTAGAAATGCTGTAGCATTAGGCATCAATAGTACTGCAGTATTTTATGAATTTTATAGGCGCTACAGCTGTATTTCCGAAAGAATTGGTTTTGTACTCTTTTAGGTCGTCCGAGAAGCGGGAACAGTACACCCTCATTTTTACAGCGGATGGTTACCGAAAACTATTCCCGAAAATTATTGCATTGGAGGAACAAGCCCCAAAGCTGCAGTATTTCATTCCGCAAGCCTTTATTAAACCGATTCAAGACTTAACACCCTATTTGTTAGGAACCGATGAGCCGTATGTTTTCGACCATTACCAAATCAAAATTAGCCAATTGTATATGACAATAGTCGATTACAACATCACCACCAAACACCTTAAAATTAATCTTTATGTACCCGCTTATGATCGATTCCAAGAATTGGATGCCATTGAACATCAGTTGAAATATCTAGTTATGGATGTCATCGGCGAAATAGCCTTTCGAAAACACATCAAGAAAATAGAATTCCTCGAATTACCCGAAAATACAAATCGTCTTTTAAATCTGATTGAATTGCCTGATTATATCGATTATTTGTATAAAATAAACTCTAGGTGCAAGACAAGGGTTATCTAAAAAGCATCTAAAATCAAGGGTTATCGCTCTTGAATTCCTTTTTATAATAAATATTTTTCCAAAATGAGGAAAACCGTAAAATAGCTATAACAATGTTTTCTATTTTTGAAAAAATAACTAAAAGACTTTATTCCAAACAATCAGAATACTTTTATAAATAGTAGTAACTAGTTCGTAATTTGGATAGGTTTTATTGTTAATTTTTTTTAGATTTACAAAGTGATATTAAATCCCAATATCTAAATTATAAGAATACTCAATGGCAATCAAAAAATCAGAATTATACAGCTCCCTTTGGGCTAGTTGCGATGAATTACGAGGCGGAATGGACGCTTCTCAATATAAAGATTACGTGCTCACCATGTTATTCGTGAAATACATTTCAGATAAATATGCTGGGGATAAATATGCTCCGATTTTTATTCCAGAAGGAGCCAGTTTCAAGGATATGGTCGCTCTAGTTGGAAAAGATACCATTGGAGATGATATCAACAAGAAAATTCTAAACCCTTTAAAGGAGGCAAATAAGCTCTCTGATTTTCCAGATTTCAATGATCCTTCTAAACTAGGAAGCGAAAAGGAAATGGTGGACACGCTCTCCAAATTAATTCTGATTTTTAACAAACCCGAACTCGATTTTAGCAAAAACAAAGCCGAAGGTGATGATATTTTGGGCGATGCTTATGAATTTCTGATGCGTCATTTTGCTACTGAATCTGGCAAGTCCAAAGGACAATTTTATACCCCTGCGGAAGTCAGTAAAGTTTTGGCAAAAATTATTGGAATCAACGATACCAATAGTTCCGCACAAACCACAGCTTATGACCCCACCTGTGGCTCCGGTTCCCTCCTGCTTAAAGTGGCTGACGAAGCCGAAAAAGAAATCTCGTTGTACGGACAGGAAAAGGAAACCGCAACAGCGGGTCTGGCACGGATGAATATGATTTTGCACAACAAACCTTCAGGAACCATTTGGGCTGACAACACCTTGGCTAAACCCCGTTGGGAAGAAGACGGCAAACTAAAAACTTTTGATTATTGCGTGGCCAATCCTCCCTTTTCTTTAAAAAACTGGGGCAATGGTGTAGATGCTCAAAATGATATTTACAGACGCTTTCAGGATTTTGGAACACCGCCAGACAAAAACGGTGATTATGCCTTTTTGCTTCACATTATCAAATCATTGAAAAGTACCGGAAAAGGCGCCATTATTTTGCCCCACGGTGTTTTATTTCGAGGGAATGCCGAAAGTGAAATTCGCAAGAACATCATCAAAAAAGGGTTGATAAAAGGAATTATTGGTTTGCCTGCCAACTTGTTTTATGGAACTGGTATTCCTGCTTGTATTATTGTTATTGACAAAGAAAATGCCCACACTCGCAAAGGGATTTTTATGATAGATGCCGGTAAAGGCTACGCCAAAGATGGCAACAAAAACCGCTTACGGGATCAGGACATTCACAAAATTGTAGATGTATTCAACAAGCAAATTGAAGTGCCTAAATACAGCCGAATGGTTAGCATTGAAGAAATCGCCGGTGCCAAAAACGATTACAACCTCAACATCCCACGTTATATAGACAGCCAGGAAACCGAAGATTTACAAGATATTAAAGCGCATTTGTTGGGCGGAATTCCCAACCGTGATATTGATGCTTTGAATGACTATTGGAAAGTATATCCTAGTTTGCGTAAAACATTATTCGAAAAACATTCAGAGGGCTATTCGAAATTGACTATTGATGCCTCCAAAGTGAAACAAGCTATTTTTACGCATCAGGAATTTGTTACATTTCAAGCGGATATGAATACCATTTTTATGAAATGGAAAACCGAAACCAGCCAAACTTTACAAAACCTAACCGAAGGTTGCAGACCTAAAAGCATTATCCACAACATTTCGGAAACCTTATTGAATACCTACAACAACCGCGCTTTGATTGATGCCTATGATGTGTACCAACACCTAATGAGTTATTGGAGCGGAACGATGCAAGATGATGTTTATGTCATTGCAACAGACGGTTGGAAAGCCGGCAACGAAGTAAGCCGAATGTTCAAAGAAACCAAAGGCAAACGAAAAGACATTGAGGGTTTAGAAGGTTTGGAAGGCAAACTCATACCACCACATTTATTGATTGCTCATTATTTTAAAGCCGAACAAAAAGCGGTTGAAGGATTGCAATTGCTAAAAGAAACCACTTTAGCTACTAAAGCCGAACTGGAAGAAGAACACGGAACCGAAGGCGGATTATTTGGAGAACTAGACAAAATAAACAAAGCCGAAGTAACCAAATTACTAAAAGAAAAGAAAGTCGATGCTTCGGCAAGCTCAGCAGCTAAAGAAGAACTAGAAATTTGTGAACACTACTTAAAACTACTAGAACAAGACAGCAAAATTAACGCAGAATTGAAAGTAGTTTTGAAAGATTTGGAAACCAAAGTGGTGGTACACTACCCAAAACTGACAGTAGCCGAAATAAAAACATTGGTAGTAACCCACAAATGGATGCATACTTTAGACCTTGCCATTACTACCGAAATGGATCGAGTGAGCCAAGCCTTAACACAGCGTATTAAGGAACTTGCCGACCGTTATGCTACACCAATTCCTGTCCTCCTAAACGAAGTGACTGATTTTGAAACAAAAGTAAACCAGCATTTGGCTAAAATGGGATTTGTATGGCAATAGAAAAAAACGAAAGAAAACAACGTGGTACAGAAAAAAAAGAGGTTGTTTTTCCGCTAGCAGACACAAAATTAAATATGCCTGAAAACTACCCCACTTTTATTCAGGATATAAAAAACAAAATTACAAAAGAAAGGCTTCGTACTATTATGAATGCTAATTCAGCAATGATGTTGCTGTATTGGGAAATAGGAAATAGCATTTTAAAACAACAACTACAAGAAGGCTGGGGTACAAAAGTAATCGATCGAATGGCATTTGATTTAAAACAAGCGTTTCCTGAGATGCAAGGATTTTCTCCCCGAAATCTTAAATACATGAGGAAATTTGCAGAAGCGTGGACTGATATTGAATTAGTGCAACGCACCGTTGCACAAATCCCTTGGCGTAGTAATATTACGTTGCTAGACAAACTCAAGGACAACGAAACGAGGCTTTGGTATGCTCAAAAAACAGTCGAAAATGGTTTTGGGAGAGATATGTTGGTCCTACAAATCGAAAGTGAATTGCATAAGAGACAAGGTGCTGCAATTACTAATTTTGATGTTGCATTGCCTCCAATAGATTCGGATATGACGACACAAGTATTCAAAGACCCTTATCTTTTTGATTTCTTGGGTACGGCAAATCCTCGAAAAGAATCTGAATTAGAACAAAAATTAATAGATCATATTCAAAAATTCCTATTAGAACTAGGCAATGGTTTTGCTTTTGTAGGCAGGCAAGTACATTTAGAATTGGGAGACAAGGATTTTTATCTTGACTTGCTTTTTTACAACCTCAAATTGCGGTGTTATGTGGTCATAGAATTAAAGTCGGGAGAATTTGAACCTGGTTTTGTAAGCAAACTCAATATGTATCAAAATGTGGTAAATGACACCCTAAAACACCCTGATGACAAACCTACTATTGGACTTCTTTTAGTAAAGGCAAAAAACAAAATGGTGGTGGAATATTCATTGTCTGGCTATACTAACCCCATAAGTGTTGCCAATTGGGAAAATGCTTTGGTGCGCTCCTTGCCGGATGATTTTAAATTAAGTTTACCAAGTATCGAAGAAATTGAACGAGAATTAAGCGATGATGTACTGTAATTTCAATTGGTTTTTGATGGAAAAATCAAAACAATTACCCAATATTCGCAAATTAAAAACGTAAAGGAATGCAAATTAAACAAGGATATAAACAGACAGAATTAGGTGTTATTCCAGTGGATTGGGAAATAGATTTAGTTAAAAATTTATCACAAATAAAAACTGGTAGTAAAAATACTCAAGATAGAATTGAATTTGGAAAATATCCTTTTTATGTGCGCTCTCAAACTGTAGAAAGAATTAATTCTTATTCTTATGATGGTGAAGCAGTGTTAACTGCCGGAGACGGAGTTGGTGTTGGAAAAGTAATCCATTATGTTAATGAAAAGTTTGATTGTCATCAGCGAGTTTATAGAATTAGTGAATTTACAGAAAAAATTGATGGTTATTATTTCTTTCTATATTTTAAAAATAATTTTCTAAATAGAATTATGCAAATGACTGCAAAGTCATCTGTTGATAGTGTAAGAATGGATATGATTTCGGATATGCAAATTCCATATCCAAAGTCAAAAAAAGAACAAACCGACATAGCCACTGCCCTATCCGATGCTGATGCTTGGATAACGAGTTTGGAACAACTTATTGCAAAAAAACGTTTGCTCAAACAAGGCGCGATGCAGGAATTGTTGAAACCTAAAGAAGGTTGGGAAGTGAAGAAATTGGGAGATGTTTGTGATGTAATTATAGGATTGACTTACTCACCAAATGATGTTAGAGATCATGGGACATTGGTTTTAAGAAGTTCAAATATCCAAAATAATAAATTAGCATTTGAAAATAATGTGTTTGTTGAAATGGATTTACCACAGAGAGTAATTGTCAAAAAAAACGACATACTGGTTTGTGTTAGAAATGGTAGTAAACAATTAATTGGAAAATGTGCTTTGATTGACAAAAAAACCGAAGGACAAGCTTTTGGAGCATTTATGGCAATAATTAGAAGTGATTTCAATAGGTATATCTACTATTATTTTTTATCAAATCACATACAAATTCAAATTGATGAAAATATGGGTGCAACAATTAATCAGTTAACAAATGCAACTTTGAAATCATTTGAAATTTATATGCCAAAATCTAAACAAGAACAAACTCGCATCGCCACCATTTTAAGCGATATGGATGCAGAGTTAACGGCATTAGAGAGCCAATTAGAAAAGGCAAAAAAGATAAAGTTGGGAATGATGCAGGAGTTGTTAACGGGGAGAATTAGGTTGGTATAGGTTTCGAATTTAATTGTTATTGAAATTGAATTTTGTGATTGCAATTGTCATTGACATTGCAATAAACAAGGTTTGTAAGATAGGATGAATAGCTTTCTAAATAATTGAAAAAAAAAGATAAAATATGAAAAGAGAAGAATTCAAAAACTGGCTAGTTAAAAATTATAAAGACGGCAAAGGAATGGCTCTACATGCTGCGGAATCAAGAGTTAGTAATGCGCAAAAAGTTGAAGATGCTTTTGGTGATTTTGATAAGCATTATGAAGTAGATAAATTGGCATCAGTTGTAGCCCAGTTAGCTTATCCAGTTAGGGAAACGAGACCTTTGCCAAGAGGAATTGTAATAGATGGTGATTATGTTACTGGAATGGCAACATTACGTCAAGGAGTTCGACGCTATATTGATTTTAAAAAATCGGAATGAAATTAAAGCGGGAAATACAAAACGAATTATAATTGCCATAACCAACATTGCAGTCCATTTATTGGATATGGAATTAGAAGTAACAGCTTTAGAAAGTAAATTAGAAAAAGATAAACTAGGGATGATATAAATTTTATTAACGGGTAAAATTAGATTGTTATGAAAGGAAGTAAATATGCAATATTAAAAATGGTCAAGTCAAGTAATTTTCTTAACGACTTGAATGGATTACTTAAAAAAACTGGAGCAACTGTAACTACTTATGATAATTGGATGCCTAAAAGCATTAGATATGACAAAGAAGCAGAGTTAAATGATTTTTTGAAATACAATTTCAATCATCAAATAGCTAATGACATTACTTATTGGTGGTTAAACAAAGATGCAACAACCCCGAATTGGGATTTAATCTCTACTTGCACAATCGATGGAGAACGGGGCATAGTCCTAGTAGAAGCCAAAGCACACTTTTACGAATTAGAAAATGAAAGCAAAGGAAAACCATTTGATATAAACACTAAATCAGATGGTACAAAAGAAAATCACAGACAAATAGATGAAGCTATAGAACTGGCAAATAACGAAATCAATAAGAACTATAGCGGCGTTGCCATTTCACGAGATAATTGTTATCAACTCTCAAACCGAGTCGCTCACGCTTGGTGGCTGGCAAATCAAGGTATTCCTGTTGTGCTAATGTATCTTGGATTTAAAGATGTTCAAGATATGAATGATGGTAAAAATCAACTCTTTACTGAAGATAAAGATTGGCAAGATTGTTTTATCAACCATGCAAAAAAAGTTGGAGTAGATAAGATTATTGATAAAAACGTTAATTGTGATAAAAGTTCATTTGTTACGATATATAGGTCAATCGGAGTTTAAGAGAATAATATAATTGCATTAAATGTGATGATCAGGTGTGTTTAAAAATAAAAACAAAAAAATAATATGAGTGACGCAGTTTTAATATCAACCGTTTTAGGTGGTTGTGGGTTATTGATAACTTTAATTTATAACTACAAAAATACCCAATTAGCAAATCATAAAATGCATAAAGAACTTTTTACGGAGTTCAATAAGAAATATGATACTCTTAATGGTGATTTGAATTATATATGCTCACTTAGTAAAGGTTTTTTTCTCGAATTCGATATGGGTGAAGATTCTCGAAGATTACAAACAGTAATCAATGATTTTTTTAATCTATGTGCTGAAGAGTATTATTGGAGTAGAGAAAAAAGAATTCCGAAGCGAGTATGGAAAAGTTGGGAAAAGGGAATGAATGATATTTATAACCAAAGCGAAATAATTAGACACTATTGGGATGAGGAATGCAAAAATGAAGGGCATTTATCTTATTACATTGATAGAAAAGACGACTTTTTTAAATTGAGATAGTATGTCTAAAACGCCTTTCATAAACCAAGTACTTCACTCCTATTTTGAAGAAAACAAAAGTGTCAAAATCATTCCTGCCAAGGATATGATGCCTTATTTTATTTTGGCTGGTGTTTTTGAAAAAGACAACAAAAACGGTTTGCCCATTAGAGCTGTGTTGCGACGACTAGATGCCAACAACCAATTGCATTTGATACCTTATGTGTATGCGGATAGAAAAAATGTAAATACCAATTGGTTTTTTCGACCTAGTGCTGGACGAGCAGTAGCTAAATCGCAACCATTAGTGCCCAAGCTAAAATTGATAAAAATAAAAGAACCAAAAACCAATTCCCGAAAAGACAGCGATGAGCATTATGTCTTGGATTTATGTGATGAAATATTACAATTGAAAGGATTGCGTCAGCATCGTTTTGATTTCTTATTAGGCGATTCAGGTACAAAACTTCCGGTCGATAGTTATTACTCTGATTTGAATTTGGTTATAGAATACAAAGAACAACAACATACCAAACCCAATCAACATTTTGATAAGCCCAATACATTAACGGTTAGTGGAGTGCATCGCGGTGAAGAAAGAAAAATTTACGACCAAAGACGTTTAGAGGTTCTCCCAAAACATGGGATAAAGGTTATTGAGATATCCTATTCGGATTTTACATTTGATAAAAAGGATAAGATTTTGAGGGATTTGGATAGGGATTTGGAGAGAGTCAGAGAATTGTTGAAACGGAAGATTTAGATTATTAAGCGTCACTTTTTGGCGTAGATGGAGAATAGATTTGCGGGAAATTAAAAAATAAAAAATATGCAAAGAGAAGAGTTTAAAAACTGGCTTATAAATGAAAAAAAGTTTGATGCAAGCACCGTTAATTCACGTATAGGAAATTGTAGTACTGTAGAACAGGCGTATGGTGATATAGACGAGCATTTTAAAAATGACCGTTTTAGTCAAATTATGAACTTTCTCAAATATTCAAAACAAGATGAAAGGGATGGATGTTTACCAATAGAACCTTTAGTAATAGATGGCGTTATTTATGATGGATTAGCCACCTTAAGACAGGGAATTAATAGGTATTCAGAATTCAAAATACATTATGAGGACAAGGAAGACAATAGTGAATATAATTTATTAAATGATAGTGCAACAATAAATGGCACTATTACTATTATTGAATCAATTATTCAACCCGAAAATAAAAACACATTACTACTATTACCCGTTAAAGATTTAAATAACAAAACCTTTGTAATTGGTGGGTACCAAAGAGGATATAAATGGGGAAAAAAGGAAATTCTGGAATTATTAAATGATATAAATGGTTATGACCACAGTAAAGGACTTTATTGCCTTCAACCTCTAATTTTAAAACCCTTAGATAACATTCAACATAAAATAAGCGTAGTTGAAAACACCTATGATATCTTTACATGTAATGAAGTTGTGGATGGTCAACAACGTACCACAACATTATATTTACTTTTAAAATATTTACATCATAAAAATTGGATTGATAGTCATTATTTATTTGAAATAGATTTTCAAACTAGGGAAAGGAGTGGCATTTTTTTAAAAGAAAATCTTCATCTTATATATGATATTTCTATAAGTAGTATTACTAAAGAAGAATTGATTGAGAAGGATTATAATGATTTGGAAAATGTCAATACACTTTGGAA
>JAAFGY010000130.1 GCA_010365135.1 Flavobacterium sp. | reverse complement strand
CTGTTACTTCAAAAAACGCATCCAATACAAATATTTACATACAATCTTGTAAAATAAACGGTAAACTATGGGATACGTTTATGTTCAGTCATAAAGACATTGAAAATGGTGGAACTATAGAATTTGTGATGGGTGAAAAACCGTCAAAATAGTGGTTTGTTTTAATGTTAAAAAAGCAACTAAGTTAAATAAATTATTTAGTGTCGTTTTGAAAAAATTAAACATACAATTATGACATATCTGGTATTCATGCATCAACTTAAATTTTCTTTATCCCTTATATGGTAAAATAGAAGACATCATTTTGTTCTCATTACGTACCTTCGCACATACGTGTAAAAAAAGGCGGGACCTAAATTTCACAGACAATTAATGTAGTAGCAAAGATTCAAAGTGTAAAATTTAAAATCCTTGAAATGTTAAGTTGATTATTTTTGATTCTTTTATAACTCAGAAGCTTTCAAAATCAGAAACAACATAATGATAGACCTAAAATATAGAGTTAGTAAAAAAACAAATTTATAATAGATTTAAAAATGAAAAGAAATAATCAGACACAAGTAAAAATTTTGCAAATTTTATTGCTGTTTACATTTTCAATTGGAATTATGACGGCTCAAAACACTACAAAGATGGAGAATAAAGTCAATGAACTTCTCAAAAAAATGACTTTGGAAGAAAAAATCGGACAACTTCATTTGGCAACTTATGTAAATGAAAATAACACCACCAATTCTCTTAGTGAACAAATCAAACGAGGAGAAGTAGGTAGTATTTTGAAAAGTAATGGTGTTAAAAACAACCTTCCGCTTCAAAAAATAGCTGTTGAGCAAACTCGTTTGGGTATTCCATTGATGTTTCAAGAAGACGTAATCCACGGATACAAAACCATCTTTCCTTCACCCTTGGGCGAAGCTGCTGGGTGGAATTTAGCGAACATTGAAAAATCGGCAAGCATTGCTGCCAAAGAAGCTTCAGCAAGTGGAATTCACCTTACGTATGCGCCAATGGTCGATATCACCAATGATCCTCGTTGGGGTAGGATAGTGGAAGGTGCAGGAGAAGATCCTTACTATGCAAGTTTGGTTGCTGCTGCAAGAGTAAAGGGTTTTCAAGGCAAAGATTTGGCTAGTGGAAACAGTGTAATGGCTTGTGTGAAGCACTTTGCGGGTTATGGAGCTGCATTGGCAGGACGTGATTATAATATTGCCGATTTTTCAGAACGAACTTTAAGAGAGGTTTATTTGCCTCCATTCAAGGCCGCCATTAATGCAGGTGTAGGAAGTGTAATGTCTGCTTACTCCACTTTTGACGGAATCCCAGCTACTGCCAATCAAAAATTGTTGAAAGACATTTTAAGAAAGGAGTTAGGCTTTAATGGGATGTTGATAACGGATTGGGCAACCATTCTTAATTTAGTGAAAATTGGTGCTGCTGCTAACGAAAAAGACGCTGTTGTACAAGCCATCAATGCTGGTGTAGATGTGGATATGACTAGTGGATTGTATTTAAAATATTTGAAAACTTTGGTCGATGAAGGTAAAGTAAGTATGGCATCCATAGATGAAGCGGTAAAACGGGTTTTGATTGCCAAATACAAATTAGGTTTGTTTGACAATCCATATAAATTTTTTGATCTAAAAAGAGAGAAAGAAACTTTGATGTCTGCTGAACATTTAGAATTTGCACGAAAAGCAGCTAGAGAATGTATGGTACTTTTGAAAAACGACAATAAAATTTTGCCCTTAAACAAAAACATTAAAAAAATAGCAGTAATTGGCCCACTTGCTAACGGCAAAAAGGATTTATTATCTTGGTGGGGCGGAAACTATTCACAAGGAAAACCAGAAGACGTTGTTTCTGTTTTGGAAGGACTGAAAAAAAGTGTTGATTCATCGGTAGAAATTGACTATGCCGAAGGAGTGAAATTAGATGGTTTTGAACCAAAAGGATTGGAGTTGATTCCAGCTGCGGTAAAATTGGCATCAGAATCGGATATCGTTATTTTAGTGGTGGGTGAAGAATATTGGATGAGCGGCGAAGGAGGAAGTATTTCAAACATCAATTTACCTGGAGCACAGGAAGAATTGATAAATGCGATTGCCAAAACCGGAAAGCCATTGGTAAGTATTCTTTTAAACGGTCGTCCGTTTGACATACAAAACATTACATCAAAATCCAATGCGGTTTTAGAAGCTTGGCAACCCGGAACAATGGGCGGTTTAGCCGTATCGGACATCCTTCTTGGAAATTATAATCCATCGGGTAAATTAACCGTTTCATTTCCTAGAAATACGGGTCAAATACCAATTTTTTACAACTACAAAAGAACGTCTCACGATGTAAACGAGTCCAACAAAACGGTTCGTTGGACAAACAAATATTTAGATATTCCAATCACGCCATTATTTCCTTTTGGATATGGTTTGAGTTATACTGAATTTGCCTATTCCAATCTTAAATTATCAAGTGCACACATCAATCCAAATCAAACGGTTACTGTCAGTGTTGAGGTTACCAATACAGGTACAGTTGCAGGTGAAGAGGTGGTACAATTGTATGTGGGTGATGATGTGTCCTCCATTTCTAGACCAGCAAAAGAATTGAAAGGTTTCCAAAAAATTGCATTAAAACAAGGAGAAAAAAAGACAATAAATTTCACATTGACACCAACAGATTTCTCTTTTTACAATAAGGATATGAAATGGGTTTTGGAACCAGGAACTTTTTCAATAATGATTGGTGCCTCTTCAGAAAATATAAAGTTTACCGAAAAATTGAATATTCAGTAAGATAAATAATAAAATGAAAAAGCAGCTGGTATTCTTAATTATAACAAGTCTTATTTCGGTTCAGGCATTTTCGAAAGTTTGGACTATTTCCGATGCTAATCTTAAAGTGCAGTTCGATGATCAAACCGCACTTTTGAGTGTGTCAGACAAGCGATGCAATAAAGTTTGGAATCAATCTCCGTTAAAGGAAAAGTATGTAGTAAAGAAAACTTCGATAGAAGGAAACGAGATAACCGTTAGTTTGTCTGGAAAGTTTCCGTTTAAAGTAATCTATACTTTAAATTCAAAATCAGCTTTAGAGATACAATTGATTGCAGATAAAAAGTTGCAGGTAGATAATTTTGAATTTCCGTCAGCCTTTGAAACCCCAAATACCAATCATTATTTACTGTTAACCGATAGCGAAGGATTATTGCTTCCTGTTGATGATACCGAATATCCAATTGGTTCTAAGGAGGAAAGACCATTTTTTTGTGGCGGAAACACCGCAATGGCTTGGATGGGAATGGTCGATAAGCAGTTTGAAACTGGATATATGGCTATTTTGGAAACGCCTTATGATGCCAATTTTCACACACAAAAAGTGAATGATTTAATTACATTCTCAACCGTTTGGCAACCATCTTTGGGCAAATTTGGCTACGACCGTAAAGTTACCTATCATTTTTTTGATAAAGGAGGATATGTTGCGCAAGCCAAAACCTATCGGGAACATATTTGGAAGAAGAACAAAGTGATAACCTTGAGAGAAAACGAGAAAAAGACGCCGGCATTGGCAAAAATAATTGGTGCCGTGCATCTTTATGTTTGGGACAATGCTCGCGAAGTTAGTTTTGCACAAGAATTGAAAGATTCAGGCATAGAAAAAGCTTTTATCATTTGGAATCCCAATCACACTCCTTATCCTGAAGTAGGTTATGATAAAAAGATAGCCGCTTTAGGATATGCTTCGGGAGGATATGAATTATTTACAGACTTGAAATTAAGAGATACGGTAAAAAAGGCTTTCACACCATCTAAAGAAGGACTTTATTTGGGAAGAACGTCGTATAATGGACAGTTCAATGATTTGGCAGCTCGAACCAAAGATGGCAAAACTTATTCCAATAACTTTGGACACACTTCCTGTCCTTTGGCCATTCGTCCCGAAATCATCAAAAGAGTGGAGAGAGAGTTAAGGGAATATCCACACGAATCGTATTTTGTAGATGTGTATCAAGCCAATGGATTATTCGAATGCTATTCTGACAAGCACCCGCTGACCAGGGAACAATTTGTAAACGAGGTTAGAAAGAATTATCAATTATTGACCGATGAGTACCATCAATTTATGGGTGGAGAATGGGGTGCTGATTTTTTAGGTTCCAATAGTGTGTATGTTCACGGAATGATGACCTTGCATCGAACTTGGTGGGGAACAGAAATAGACAATAAAAATACCATTTATTATACCGGAAATTGGAAAAACAATTCTCGTCCCACTCAAATGTTAGGAACAAGAGTAGCTCCAGATAAATACTTAAAATATTCCATTAATGAATATTCGCGCGTGCCACTTTATGAATTGGTGTATCACGATGCAGTGGTTACTTCTTGGCGATGGGAAGACAGCAATCACCACAATCCGGAAATTTGGTGGAAAAAAGATCTTTTCAATATGCTTTATGGTTCGGCTCCACTGTGGAATTTAGCACATGAACAATGGGAAGAAAATAAAGTTACCTTTATTGAAAGTTATAAAAATGTTTGCCCTTGGTTGCAAAAAATAGGGTATGATGAATTGATTTCTCACCGTTTTGTCACGCCAGACCACAAAGTACAAGAGTCTGTCTTTTCCTCTGGAAATAGAATTACAGTCAATTTTTCGGACGAAGACATTATTTTCGAAGGGAAAACCATTAAAGCGAAAGGCTTCCTGACATTTACCAAATAGTACTTAGAATTTGAAAGCCAAAATAAAAATATAAAAATGAGTTTCAAAAAGGTAATTTACAGCAGTTTTATTCTGATTTTCTTTGTGTTGAAAGGTTTGGCACAAAATCATTTGCCAGCTCCCAACCATTTTATTTCAGAATATCCCAGTGAAAAACAATGGGAAAGCATGCCCGAACATCCTCGATTATTTGCGAACAACGCTCGTATTGAGGCACTGAAATTACAAAATGATGAAGTTTCAAAAGCACTATTGTTATTGTTAAAAAATAATGCCGAAAAGACATTGAAGGCCGATAAGCTTGAATATCCTTCTACAGGTTTCAAGTTTACAGAAGTTCGTGAGGTGCAAGGTCGAATACTAACCTTAGGATTGGCTTACCGAGTGTTTGGAGATAAACGGTATTTCGAGCGTGCCAAAGCGGAGTTGATACAATTGGCAGCGTTACCTGATTGGTGTCCAACGCACTTTCTAGATGTGGGAGAAGCCACTTTGGCTGCGGGAATAGGACTCGATTGGTTGTACAATGATTTAACTCCGACCGAAAGAGAAACGATTTCTCAAGCCATTATAAAAAACGGCACTCAACCTTCGCTAGATGTAAAAGAAAGCAACGAGAATAAAAGTTGGTTGAATGGCAACTTCAATTGGAATCCTGTTTGTAATGGAGGTCTTATGGTGGGAGCACTTGCCATTTATGAGAATGAACCAAAATTAGCACGTCAGATTGTGGAGCGATCCATTAAGTACATACCCAATCACGGAGCAGTATATGCGCCAGACGGAACATATGCCGAAGGTGCTGCCTATTGGTCTTACGGCACCACTTTTCAAGTGGTAATGATTGATGCGTTGCGATCTGTCTTTGGATCTTCTTTCAAATTAGAAACCTTTCCAGGTTTTTTGAAAACAACTAATTTCATTACACAAATTGTGGGATCAACAGGTTATGAATATCCATTTTCAGATGCGGGTCATGAAGGAACACATTTCTTAGCAAAACCGTTAAGTGAACGATTCACTTCCGAACCTATTATGTTTTGGTTTGCTCGAGAAAATCAAAGTAGGGTAGTGGCTCGGGATGAAATAAATAGCATTTTGATGGCTAAAGAAATAGTAGAAAACAACACTGTTGCTGAAACCCAAAAAAGCCACAGCAGACATTTTGCCTTAGAAGTATTGTGGTGGGATCCAAAATTGCCATCAATGGACAAGAACAGTTTTTTGCCCTTGCATTGGACTGCCAACGGACATATGCCTATAGCAGTGATTCGTTCGGCTTGGGACGACCCTTTGGCTTCCTATATTGCGGTAAAAGGCGGAACGCCAAACAATTCGCACGGACATATGGATGCCGGAAGTTTTATTCTGGAGGCAAGTGGAGTACGATGGGCACTGGATTTAGGTGCTGAAAGTTATGATAAAATGCGTGCTGCCAAACTCGATTTGTGGAATTACTCACAAGATAGCAATCGCTGGACCACTTTTAGACCAGGGCCTGATTCTCATACTATTTTGCGATTCAATAATGCTAGGCAAGAGGTTTCGGGTTTGGCAACCATAAGCAAATTAGCTGACAAAAAAGGTGTTGTTGGAAATGTGGTTGACCTTAGTTCACTCTATAAATCACAGGTTGATAAAGTGACCAGAACCATAAAAATGTTTCCAGATGAATCAATAACTATTCAGGATGAATGGCAAACAGGAGGAAAAGCAGTGGAATATGCTTTTCAGTGGATTACGGGTGCCCAAGTTAGCATTGAGCCTTATGGAGTCTTGCTGAAACAAAATGGGAAGATGCTGAAATTGAAAATCGAAGTATTAAATTCAAATACTAAACCCGATATTGTCATCGAAGATGTATCTAAATCAAAAGCTCTACAAGATTCCGACAATCCTGGGGTCAGTAAAATAACAATTAAAATCAATTCTCCTGCAATGTTTAAATCAATAGTTAAGGTTACAGCAATTCCGCTTTAAATTGAGCCTTGATTTTAATATTTATAAGATAACTAATACAGTGTAAATTCTTTTTTAGAATTAAAGTTGTGATTATTATTTTAATTCAGTAATATTGTGCTCGGGCACAGAATTAATTATTATTAAAATTTTAAAAAATGTAAATTATGTGTTTACTACAGAAAAATTGGTTTTATACTGTAATCATTTTTTGTTGTTTTTTGACAAATTCATACGCAGGAAATATTTATGTTGCCACCACAGGTAGTGATTCAGCTCCAAATGATGGTACTATTGGCAAGCCCTATTTAACTATAAATAAAGCTGCTCAAGTGGCAGTTGCAGGAGATGTGGTTATTATAAAATCAGGAACTTATATGCCAACTTCTTCTATCGTGGTTGCCAATGAGGGGACCTCTAGTGCTCCCTTTACTTTTATGGCCGAAGTAAAAGATGGTGTCATCATAGACGGAACCAATTCACCTACTCCAAACTCAGGCGATAGACAAGGTATGTTTACTATATTAGGAACCACGACAAACTCTAAAAGTTGGATAGTTGTTGATGGTTTAAGAGTAATCAATTCTAAGTGGGCTGGAATTTATTCACGATACAGTGATAATATTATTGTAAAAAATTGCAGTACAAACAATACTTGGGCTTCAGGAATTATTGCGGCTAATTCTTCTAATATAAAAGTGTTAAACAATAAAGTGCAACAAGCCTGTATGCATCCTCAAGTTTCGCCTAAACAAAATACTAATGAATGTATTACTATGGCATCTGTTGCTACTTTTGAAGTAGCTTATAATACAGTTTCCGATCGATTAACAGATCCTTCTAACGGAGGAGAAGGAATCGATGCTAAAAATGCTTGTACTAACGGAACATTTCATCATAATACCGTTACGACTTTAACTCGTATTGCCATTTATATTGATGCTTTTTCGGGCAATTTGTCTAATGTTGAGGTGTATGCAAACAAAGTAAGTGGTTCTGATGGAGGAGGAATAACCATTGCCAGTGAATCAGGAGGCGTTGTGGATGGTGTGAAGCTGCACGATAACCTCATTTATAATAATAAAAGATTTGGCATTCGATTAGCAGGATATCTTGATAATGGCCCATTAAGAAATGTTGATGTGTATCAAAACACCATTGTGAACTGTGGTTTTAGTGCTGGCTCTTGGGAAAATGTTGGTCTTTTAATCGAGGCTACCAATGCTACAAATTCTGGTTTCAATATTAGAAATAATATCATAAGTGGTTGTCCTTTTCAAATAAGAGGCAATAACCAAACTTTTCCTGTTACTATCGATAGAAACCTCTTGTTTGGTGCTACTGTACTTTCTGGAACTAATGTTATTACACTAAATCCTTTGTTTGTCAATGCTGCGGCTTTTGATTTTAGATTGGCTTCTGGCTCGCCAGCCATAAATGTTGCATTGGGTTCGCCCTTGTCAACGATGGATTTTTATGATGGAGCAAGACCTATAGGTTTGGGGTCAGATTTGGGCGCATTTGAGTTTAATCCCGCTTTATCTATTGCGGACAATACAGTTGATTATAAAAGCAAGTTAAATGTTTTTCCAAACCCAGCCAACGAACTGATAAACGTAAATTTTGAATCTATTTCTGGGATGAAATGTGATATTTTGCTATATGATTTGCAAGGGAGATTAATTTATAAATCAAATGTTATCAGTCCCAATGTTGGAATGAATACCTACACCATTAAGAGCGATAATTTTGATATAGGGACTTACATTTTAACCGTTTCTTATTCCAATGGATTCTCCTCATCGTCTAAAATACTAATACAATAATTTAATTATGAAACTTCTTTTATCCTTTTTCTTAGTAGGGCTCGTTTTTATCGAACCTGCCATTGCTCAAAATAAAACTGAATATAAAACTACAGAAATAGTTAAATCGGTTTATGAGCAAGGTCTAAAGCACACCGAACTCGATTTTTATGCTGGAACATTGATGCTCCACGGAATGAGTGAATTCTCGCTTTTGCCTGGCAATGAGAGTATACAAAAAGATGTAATTAACAAATATATAAAATTTGGTAACGGTGAAATAAAAGCCAAAGGCAGTCTTTTTACTTATGAAGCGGGTGGATCTGGAGCAGCTTTTTTAGGGTATAAAAAAGTAACCACTACATTAGACGAGCAAGTGGCAAAAGCTGCTACGAAATTAATGAAAGATCAAAAGCGCTCTCCTGAGGGTTTGATTACGGCTAATTTTGCTACAGACGACAAGATTTTTATAGATGTTGCTTTTACAGTTACACCATTCCTCTTGTATTCCGGACTTAAGGAAGGCAATCAAGCCTATGTTGATATGGCTGTAACCGAAACCTTAGAATTGTTTAAAATTTTGAAAGACAATAAAACGGGTCTTTTGCACCAAGCTAGAGGGTTTAATGGCAAAGGAAGCATTTCTGAAGATAATTGGAGTCGTGGTAACGGTTGGGGAGCTTTTGCTTTAGCTATTTTGGTACGAGATTTACCAGAATCGCATCCAAAACACAAAGAGGTTGTTGCATTGGCACAACAGTTTTTTACAGCAACGATCCAATACCAAAACAAAGAAGGATTGTGGCATCAAGAAATGACCGATAAATCCTCTTATGTAGAAACTTCTGGAAGCGGTTTGATTCTTTATGGACTTGGAATTATGTTAGAAAAAAAGCTTTTGGACGAGAAATATTTGTCTAATTTCAAACTAGGGTTACGAGGTTATACTTCCTACATTGGCACCGATGGTTCTGTGAGTCATACTTGTTTTAGTTGTTTAGCACCCAATAAAGGAACTAAAAAGGATTACAAATTGCGTCCTTGGGTTTTTAATGATCATCACGCTTTTGGACCAGCTGTTTTGGCTTTTTCCCAAGCGGCAAAGATGGGGATAACTACAATTACACCACTAGACAGAATGGGGGTTTACTCCATAGTAGATTCTCCAAAAACAGTTAGAACGTATATGAAATTTGACAGAGGAAGTGACATCGCCTGGGAAAACGACCGAATCGCATACCGCCTTTATGGGCCATCTGTTCGTGCAAAAGTGAGCAATGGCATCGATGTTTGGACCAAAAAAGTCGATTATCCTATTATTGATAATTGGTACAAATTGAATGACGAGGGAAAAGATTATCATACGGATAGAGGTGAAGGTTGTGATTTTTATCATATGGGTAAGTTAAGAGGTTGCGGCGCAATAGCGATATGGATTGACAACAAACCCTATGCATCGGAAACATTCGACACCTATAAATTTATTAAGAACCAAACAGACGGAATAGCGTTTCAATTGAATTATCAAACTTGGAATGTTCCTGGAATGAAAATCGAGGAAAAGAAAATTATCGAGATGGGAATGAGAACGAATCTTTTTAAAGTGACCAGTACCATTAAAAGTGAAAAGGATCAAGAAATAACCGTTGCCGTTGGAATTACAACCTACGGAAAACCTGAAATTATTAAAAATCAAAAGAAGGCTTCAATAGCAGCTTGGGAAAATACAAGCCCTGAACACGGAAGCATTGGTTCGGCAGTTTTGGTAAATCCAGACAATTTTGTCGGATACGCTTCATACGAAGGTGATGAATATGTGCTTGTAAAAGTTAAAACAAATGTTCCTTTTGTTTATTACACTGGAGTAGGTTGGGATCAGTCTAAACAATTTAAACAAAAATCAGATTGGTTCAAATATGTTGAAAAAGAATCCAAAAAAGTTGATTTTACCGATAAAACATCCA
>JAAFGY010000129.1 GCA_010365135.1 Flavobacterium sp. | reverse complement strand
TGTTGAAATGTAGTTGGTGGTCTATTGGTGATTTTCTCCGCCCAGTTAGTGGTCTTCGGCTCTTGTTGAAATCTTGGGAAATAGTGAAGCATAATCAGTACAAGAATAAAAATCGTTGGTGTTTTTTCTTTTCTTTTTGTAAGGAAGAAACTTATAAGATTTGGTGAGATATATTGAATGTGAGTTCCTAAAATGTCGTTTAAAATTATTGTCATTTCCAGAAACGTCAACTTTTCTTTACAAGTTAATTCATACGACGTATTGATATGCTTCATTATGTTTGTCAAGATAATTGCAGAAACTGCCCCAATGTCCCGAACGTCTACCAGAATAAATTTTGCATTGCCAGCCGGCAGAAAAATTCTTTTTTTATTCACTAAATCGTTATGCAAAGTGGTAGTAAAGTTTTGCATAAAATAAGCAGGTCGTAAGAATGTGTATGGTATTTTGCTGTCCACAATCAGCTTTTCAATTTTGTGGTGCGGTATTATTTTACTTTTCTCAACGCCCTGAACGGATAAGAATATAATATGTTTTACTCCGTTTTCTTTACAAGTGTCAATTAGAGGCTTAAAATATTTTTCTACTTCTGAAATTTGTGGTGGTCGTACTAAAAAAATGATGTCACAGCCGTCCAAAGCAGTTTTGTATGTCTTAACATCGGTAAAGTCAAATTGTGAAAAATTTACTTTGTACTCGGATAATTTAATTTTGCCTTCGTTTAAGTTTCGAACTCCAGCATAAATGTCAAGTTGATGGTCAATGTTTTGCAATGACTTTATCACTTCTATCCCTACATTTCCGGTCGCTCCGGTAATTAAAACTTTTGTCATATTATTAAGAAAACGAAGATTAGAATGAAGTTGATCATAAGTCTCAAAGATATTGACTAATTTGGGATTTCGCCAATAGATAAATGTTAATGTGTCATTTTTGGACTAAATTCATAATTAAGCACTAATTTTACTAAAACCATTTTTAGTTTTGGAAAACAAAAAGATAAAAAACTCTGCACTTCTAGAAAAAGCTGGAATTTCTGCACCGGAAATTATCGGCTCGAATGCCGTGAATCAAGTTCAGAAATTTAGAAAGAGACAACCTTCACCGCAGGAACTGATTGACGGAATTTTATCAGGAAATATTGCTGCATTGAGCCGTGCAATTACTTTGGTCGAAAGCACCAATGCAGACCATCTGGCCAAAGCCAATGAAGTTATTAATGCTTGTTTGCCTCACGTTACTAAATCAATTCGAATAGGAATTACGGGAATTCCCAGCGTTGGAAAAAGTACGTTTATTGAAGCTTTTGGAAAACATTTGACTTCGCTTGGAAAAAAAGTGGCCGTTCTTGCCGTTGATCCCAGCAGCACGATTTCACACGGAAGTATTCTTGGTGATAAAACCCGAATGGAAGAATTGGTAAAAGATGTGAATGCTTACATAAGACCTTCGGCTTCAGGAGAAACACTAGGCGGAGTTGCCCGTAAAACCCGCGAAGCAATTACACTTTGCGAAGCTTGTGGTTTTGACACGATACTCATAGAAACGATTGGCGTGGGTCAAAGCGAAACTGCGGTTCACAGTATGGTGGATTTCTTTTTGCTATTGAAAATTGCTGGAGCCGGCGACGAATTACAAGGAATTAAACGTGGTATTATGGAAATGGCCGATGCAATTGTCATCAACAAAGCCGATGGCGATAGTATTAAAAAAGCTAATTTGGCAAAAGTAGAATTTAGCAGAGCGTTACATCTTTTTCCAGCCAAAAAATCGGGTTGGATTCCACCAACTTCGACTTGTAGTTCCATAACTCATGATGGAATTCCTGAAGTTTGGGAAACGATTTTGAAGTTTTTAGAATTAACAAAAGAAAATAACTTTTTCTTTGAAAAACGAAAAGAACAGAATCAATATTGGATGTTAGAAACCATAAATGAGCAATTGAAAACCAACTTTTATAGTCATCCAGAAATTGTAAAACTTTTGGAAGACAGTAAAAAAGCGGTGCAAAACGATGAAATTTCACCCTTTGCAGCCGCTCAAGAATTATTAAAAGTATATCAAAATTACAAGAAATTATCCTGATACCATTTTACTTGTTCCTCCAATCCTTGCTTCAAACTCGTTTGCGGATTATATTGTAATAATTTTACGGCTTTATCTATTACGGCTTTTGTCCGCATTTGGTCTCCAGCTCTAGCATCAACAATATCAATAGCTATTTTTTTGTTTAGTATTTGCTCCACAATTTCGATTCCTTGTTGCGTCGTATTTTCAACTTCGGTGCCTAAATTAATGATTTCATTATTCACCAAATCTTCTTTGCCCATTACACTCACGACTCCATCGACAATATCTTGAACATAGGTGAAACTTCTCAGGTGCTTTTCACTTCCTTTAAACAACGGAAAAGGAATGTTATGAAAAGCATTCGCAATTAATTTAGTATATAATTTTTCTGGTCTTTCGCGTGGTCCGTAAACCGAATACAATCTTAGAGAACATGCTTTTATTTTTCCTGCTCGGCTGCTAGCCAAAATTAACTGTTCGGCAGCCAATTTTGTAACTCCGTAAAACGAGGCGGGCGTTGGAGTAACCGTCTCATCAAAAGTAGCGTGAATACCGTAAATTGACGATGTTGCTATATTTACAAAAAGTTTTAGATTTTGATTTTTCAGGGCAAAATCCAGTAAATTTTTTGTGCTAATTACATTATTTCCTAAATAATCTTCAAAACTGGAAGAGGCAGAAATACCAGGTTGTGCAGCAAAATGAAAGATATAATCAAAATCTGTGGGTAATACATTCAATTGTTCGGAGAACCTAAGGTCGATTTTTTCAACAGAAATTCCTTTCAGTTTTAATACACTGGCATTCATTTCCTTTAAAGAAACCGCATAGTAATCAGAAAAATTATCCAATCCTACAACTTCATTTCCAAGTGATTGTAAACGTTCTGCAACATGGGAACCAATGTATCCAGCCGCGCCTGTTATTAGTATTTTCATAGGTAAATAATATTACAGTCCAAAAGTAGAAATAAATATTCCGTTTTGCATTGGTCACCACTAAATTTTAATAACTTATTAAGTTATTTCTTCTCAAAATAAAATACTTTTGCATAAATATATATTTAAAATGGAATTTGAATTAACGATAATAATACCGGTATATAACGAAGAAGGCAATTTGGATCGTGTTCACGATGAAATGAACAAATTTTTGAAAATTGCCAAGAAAAAAACTAAAATTTTATTTGTAAATGATGGATCTAATGATAATAGTCAGTCTTTAATTGAAAAAATTTGTGATAATAACGAAGAATTTACTTTTATTTCTTTCGAAAAAAACTGCGGCTTAAGTGCTGCCGTTAAAGCTGGATTTGATTATACCGATACACCTTGGGTGGGTTACATTGACGCCGATTTACAAACCGCTCCCGAAGATTTCAATATTTTAATCGATTTAACGGGCGAATTCGATTTGGTTACCGGAGTACGCTCCAACAGAAAAGATTCGTTTGTGAAAAATATGTCTTCTACCATCGCCAACGGCATTCGAAGAGCATTTACCGATGACGGAATGGACGATACCGGTTGCCCGCTGAAAATTATTCGAACAGATATGGCGAAAAAAATTCCTATGTTCAATGGTTTACACCGATTTTTACCTGCAATGATTTTATTGCAAAATGGTAAAATCAAACAAACTCCCGTAAGACATTTTCCAAGAGTGGCTGGCGAATCAAAATTCAACCTTTGGAACAGACTTTTAGGTCCATTGCAAGATTGTTTTGCCTATTTATGGATGAAGAAAAAGTACATTAATTACCGTGTAGCAAAACAGGGATAATGAACCAATATCTAATATACTCAATAGGATTTCTGGCTCAGATATTATTTTCGAGCCGAATGATTTTACAATGGATTATCTCCGAAAAAAACAAAAAAGTACTCAATCCAGTATTGTTTTGGGAAATCAGTTTGTTGGCCTCATTTTTATTATTTGTTTATGGTTATTTAAGACACGATTTTTCAATCATGCTTGGACAATCGATCACTTACTACATCTACATTCGCAACATTCAATTGCAAAATGATTGGACGAAAATTCCAAAAGTATTGCGTTGGTTTATACTAATTTTTCCAGCATTTATAGTTTGGTACGGATACAATAATAATGTCATAGATGTCGATCATTTATTCAAGAACCAAAACATTCCGCAATGGCTGTTAATTTTAGGTATATTTTCTCAAATTCTTTTTACCTTTCGATTTATCTACCAATGGATTTATTCCGAAAAAATCAAAAGTTCGGTGTTGCCAATGGGTTTTTGGGTCATTAGTTTGATAGGCTCTGTATTAATTTTTATTTACGCTATTATACGAAAAGATCCCGTTTTATTTATTGGAAACGCAATGGGATTAGTTGTTTATTCTCGAAATATAATTATCATAAGAAAAGATGTCAAAATTAATTCATAATTATACCTTCTGGCTTTTGTTGATTTCATGCTTAATGCTAATTCCGCATTTAAGTGTGATTGAAGTCAATATTATGGAGGCTCGAAACTTTATTACTGCCCGAGAAATGGTGCGTAATAACAACTGGATATTGACCACCATCAATGATTTACCACGATACGAAAAACCCCCTTTACCTACTTGGCTAACGGCACTTTCTGGACTATTTTTTGGATTCGAAACTATTTTTGGATTGCGATTACCCGTGGTTTTTATTACACTATTATTGGTTTTCAGCACCTATAAATTATCCGAAAAATTAGGATTAAGCCACCAACAAAATTTTCACAACGGACTTATTTTAATCACTTCTTTTTACATTTATTTCGCCGGAAGAGACAATCAATGGGATATGTACACCCATAGTTTTATGATGGTTTGCATTGTCTTTTTATGGAAATTTCTAAACGACAAAAACTACTCCTTTCTATATGCACTTTTATCCGGACTATTTTTTGGATTTTCGTTTTTAAGTAAAGGACCAATTTCAGTTTACGCCCTATTATTGCCGTTCCTGATCGCTTATGGTTTGACGTATAAATTTGAATTGAAAGGTAAAAAATTTTATATCTTTTTAATTTTGCTAATCGGACTTTGCATTGGCTTATCCTGGCCTTTGTATGTAAGATATTTAGATCCAGAGACTGTTAAGAGAGTTACTCAACTAGAAAGTGGTCGATGGGGAAATTACAACATTAGACCGTTTTATTATTATTGGAGCTTTTTTACTCAAAGCGGAATTTGGACAGTTCCTGCATTTATAGCCCTTTTTTATCCGTATTTAAAAACGAAAGTTAGTAATTTGAAAGCGTATCAATTTACGTTAATATGGACATTGGCGGCAGTAATTTTACTTTCGATTATTCCTGAAAAAAAATCAAGATATTTATTGCCTGTTTTAATTCCTATGGCTTTGAATACTGGCTTTTATATCGATTATTTGATCCACAGTTTTAAAAATATCAATCTAAAAAAAGAAAAAATAGTAATCAATTTTGCTTTTGGATTAGTCGTATTTATCTGTGTGGCGATTCCTATTGGGTTATTTATTAAAATCAAAAATGATATTTCCGGATTGGAGTTTTGGTTCATTGGACTTACAATCTCATTGTTTGCTTTAGGCTATATTATTTTTCAAAATCTTAGAAACAAAGACTTTTTGAAGGTGTTTTATGGAGTTGTAGGTGTGCAAGTTGCTGTAATTATTTTCGGGGTGCCACTTACCAAAGCCGTCCTAATAAATCCAGATTATCATAGTGCCAAAGAATTAAAAGAAAAGGAAAATGAACTTGGCATCAAAACTTATGAAATGAGTTCTTTTACCCCAGAAATTGTTTGGGATTACGGACATAGCATTCCCGTTTTATTGAATGAAAAAACGGATGAGCTAAACTTTCCTTTGGAAAAGAAATTCGGCATATTGGCTTCGAAAACGGACAGTATTCTCTCAAAAAAGAAATTGGAAAACTATACCTTAAAAAAGATTTCCACAGTTGATTTAAATAGAGTTCCCAAGGAATCTAAAAAACATAACGACCGATTATTCAGAATCTATTATCTTGCTACGAAAAAGTAATTATTCTTTCTCATAACGTTCCATTTCTCGGTCGTAAAAATCATTGGCAAGCACAATCAAACCTTCCATTTCGGCATTAAGTTCGCCTTCATCAAGATCCTCGGCTTCTTCCATAAACTCCACTTCATCGTCTCTTAAATTGATGATAAATCGCGGATAATCAAGGTGAATAATAAAAATATCTTCGGGAAAATCCGTGTTGTCGCCTAGTAAAAATTTTGGTAATTCCATTTTTAAATGTTTAATCGGTTATTTGGTTATTCGATTAACCGATTAAACAAATAACCGATTAACCGAAAAAAACTATTTATCAGACAAAATTACTGGCGCACTTCCACCTTTTCCCATAAAAATAATTTTGGTATTAGGAGAAACGGCGATTTCTTTTTGTGCTTTTATTTGTTCGTATTGCAATTGTTTATCGGTCAATCCCAAAGAAATAATCTTTTGATAATCAGCAATACCTTGTGCTTCCACTCTTTTTCTTTCGGCTTCTTGTTTTTCTTTTTGAAGTACGAACGTCATTTTTTGAGCATCTTGTTCCGCATTAATTTTACTTTCGATTGATGCTTTTACTGAAGGCGGAAGATTAATGTTTCTAATCAACAATTGCTCTAAAACCAAACCTCTTGTTTTAAAATCGGCTTCAATGGTTTTGAAAATTCGCTGTTGAAATTCGTTTCTTTTTGTAGAATATAAGGCAACCGCATCATAATAAACAGCGTTGTCACGAATACGAGTTCTGGTTACTGGACGAACAATTTTATCGTTATAATTTACCCCAATTTGCTTGAAAATCATAGGTGCATCGGCAGGCGTAATTCGATACAAAACGGTCAAATCGATGACCACTTCCAATCCATCATTCGACAAGACACGAATAGCATCATCCCCTTCCTGCGCACCTTCACTATGAACGGCAGACATAGTGTAATTTTGAGTTTGAATATCAAAATCGGTTACGTCCAAAAGCGGATTTATCAAATGCAAACCACTTTCCAAAACATCGGGCTGCACACTTCCGTAAAGCGATTTAACACCGACTTTTCCAGCATCAATTTGTTTGAACATCGAGGAGAAAATCCCCAAAACAATTACAATAAGTCCAATCATTTTAAGCGTATTCGAAAACTTGAAAAACGGATTACTTGCATTGCTTTTTACAGCGAAACTTACAATCAGTAAAATAACCCCAATAATAATTAATAGTATCATTTTTTAAAAATTAATTTGTTCGATGATTATACGCAAAATTCTTTTGGAAGTTACAATTTTTTAAGAAAAAACTTTAATTTTAAAGGTTTTCCAATGCCAACTTTTTAGTCAATTTCGCAAAGCGAATGTACAAAAATAATCCTGCCGATGTTAACCCAGCCAAAAGTCCAATCCAGATTCCTGTTGCTCCCAAATTGGTATGTTTTCCTAAATAATAGGAAATTGGAAATCCCACCACCCAATACGCTACAAAAGTGATATACATTGGTATTTTTACATCCTGCAAGCCTCTTAATGCACCCAAAACCACTACTTGAATTCCATCCGAAATTTGGAAAACGGCCGCCACCAAAAGTAATTGAGAGGCGATTTTTATAATTTCAGCATTATCCAATTGCTGCGAAGCATCAGACATATTCAAAAATAAATGAGGTAGAAAATTATGTAAAACCACAAAAATAAGCCCGAATAACATCTCAAAAAGTATGGTTAGTAAAAATATGGAACGCGCGGTGATTATTAAACTTTTAAAATCTTTCGACCCTTTATGAAAACCCATTCTAATCATCGCTGTAACACTAAAACCCATTGCAAACATAAAAGTAGTCGAAGCCATAATTAGTGCAATTTGGTTCGCCGCTTGACTATTTTTTCCAAGCGAACCCGAAAGCCAAATTGCCGCCGTAAACAAAGTCACTTCAAACAACATTTGCATCGCTGATGGAAAACCAAGATTAATAATCCTTTTCAAAATGAATTTTCGAATTTCTTTAAAACTAAAATTCTTAAAATATCGTTTGAAAGTTGCGCTTTTCCTAAGAATAAAATGCATAAAAACCACCATCATAATTCGGGAAATTACAGTTCCCAGAGCCGCTCCAAGAATCCCCAATTTTGGAAAACCCCAAACGCCATAAATCAATACATAATTAAAGAAAACGTGAACTACATTGGCCAAATAAATGGCGTACATCGAATATTTAGTTTGCGACAATCCATCGGCAAATTGCTTATAACCTTGAAAAATTATAACTGGAATAAGTGAAAACGCAACCCAATCAATATATGGTGTCGCCAATTTTACAACTGCTTCGGGTTGATTCATCAAGTTCATTATGGGTTTTGATAACACTATTAAAGCAAATATGGCGATTCCTAAAATCACACATAATAAAAGTCCGTGATGAAAAATAGTTCTAATTTTTTTGTAGTCTTTCTCCGCATCGGCTTCTGCAATCAAAGGTGTAATGGCGGTCGAAAATCCAATTCCCAATGACATTCCTATAAAAATAAAACTATTGCCCAAAGAAACTGCAGCCAACTCTGTAGAACCAAGGTTTCCCACCATAAAATTATCCACAATTCCAATCAAAGTATGTCCAAGCATACCTAGAATTACAGGGAAAGCTAATCTTAAATTATAGGAGAACTCTTTGGTGTATTGGGATAAATTCAATTTCTTTTATTTTAGGTTGGCAAAGGTAATTAGAACAAATCAATTTTATAAACCTATTTCTACAAAAATCCAAAAATTATATAACAAACGCCGTTAATTTTATAATAATCACACTTGTTGACCAACCTACATTTGTCCCGTTGTCCATAAAACACAACACTAAAAACAAAATTATGAAAACTACAGAAAAAATTAGGATTGTTCTAGTATTAGCAATCTCAATGATGTTCGCAACAAATTCGAATGCCCAAGAAACACCAACTGCAACCAACTATGATCAAGGTTTCCGTTTGGGAATTGGACTAAATGCAGGTTATGCAGCTCATGATCCTTATAAAATGGCTTTAGGTGCAGATGCAAGATTGCAATACGACCTATCAAAAAGGTATTCCCTTACACTTACAACTGGATTTACAAATCTTTTTGTAAGCAAAGTTGATGGATCTGACTTAGGATTGATTCCTGCAAAATTGGGTTTCAAAGCCTTTGTTTGGAACGACCAATTTTATGTAATGGGTGAAGCTGGAGCTGCCTTTGCAGTGACAAATGACTATCACAAAACCTCGTTGCTTTTGGCTCCAAGTATTGGTTATGCTTCAAAATACATCGACGTTTCCTTGCATTACGAGTTTTATAATGACTTTGCAAGATTAAATAATAATGGAAGTTTAGGCAAAGGCGTTGGTCAAGTTGGCGTTCGTTTGGCTTATGGTTTCGAATTGTAAAAATATAAGTTTTATAAAAAATGCGCTCTAATCCAGCGCATTTTTTTTGCTCAAAATTCAAATTCCAGTTTTTATACCGTATTTTTGAGGAGCTTAATCCAACTGTACATTACAACCTTTTTCAATAAATTCATTTTTTCTAAGTCATTGCAGGAGCTTCCGTTGGTCGCTCTGCACTAACAAGAAAAAAAAAGAATTTCTTTTCAAAAGGGTTTCCATTTCCATCTGGGCTAAGGCATTTGTCTTTCAAAAACACTTTTTAATGGAACCATTCACAATCGAACTCTTTCACAAAATTATCGGAATTGGTTCTGCTTCAGGACTTGTTTACAAAGACAATTCCTTGTTTATCATTTCTGACAACAGTACTTTTCTGTACCAATATCACATTCTCGAAAACCAACTTTCGAAAATAAAACTCTTCGAAAACAGCCAAGAAAACATTCGCAAAAAAGACAAATTCGACTTTGAATCTATTGCTATCAAAGGAAATAAAATCCATATTTTGGGTTCAGGTTCCACTTCCAAAAGAGAAAAAAGAATCACCTACCATCTCGAAACTTCTGAAACAGAAGAAAAAGATTTGTCAAAGTTGTACAAAAAACTGAAGCAAACTTCTTCAATTCCTGATGATGAACTAAACATTGAAGGCGCAATTTTCTGCAACGAGAAATGGCTTTTATTCCAGAGAGGAAACGGTCTCAATTCCAGAAACGGAATTTTTAAAATTAAATCATTTCAAACACATGGTCACACTGAGCTTGTTGAAGTGCAATTGCCCAAAATCAAACACATCGAAACTTCTTTTACCGATGCTATTTTGGTAGAAGACAAAATTTACTTTTTAGCAACAGCCGAAAACACCACTTCCACTTATGACGACGGCGAAATTTTCGGAAGCATTTTGGGACGAATGAATAGCCAAACATTCGAAATCGAATTCACTCAAAAAATCTCCGATACCCACAAATTCGAAGGATTGACGCTTTATAAAAAAACTAAAAGCGAAATCCAATTATTGATTTGCGAAGATAACGACACCCAATTTTTGGAAACAAATATTTTTAAATTAACATTAAATATAACCC
>JAAFGY010000128.1 GCA_010365135.1 Flavobacterium sp. | reverse complement strand
ACACAATCTTTAATAATTTAATCAAAAGAATGGTCAAAGCTGATAATATTACACATCAAAAAATGATATGTAATTAGATGCAGACCTCAAAAGAATTAATTAAAAATATTTAAATTTTTATAATTCCGAGTAATAAAATCAAACGCTGAGTAGAGTACATTTCCCATAGATTTTGCTCTCTTAAAATTGATATCGTGTGTAATTCGATACAGTTCCGCTTTTAATTGTTCTACATTTTGTTCTGGCGCAATGATATCATTCCCCATAATATGCAATAATTTCTTTATTCGAGTTTCGGCCGAGAAAATTCTTTTGGCTAATGCGGCTCGTTCTTCATTTTTGTACTGCTCTATCGAACTTTGCTCCAGTTTATCTTTGACCAGTTTTACCATTGGATAATTTTCTTTGAAAAACTGTGGACGGTACACTTTTAAGTTGCCTTCGTAACATTGTTGGTCAAAATCTATTGGGCGAATTCTATAGACTACTTGGTCAAAATCGTGAATGGGAACAATTACATAATTATAAGCTCTCATATCGCCCAAAAGCCGAATCATACACCGCTCATTAAACTTGACAAACTCTTTTGCAATTTGTGATTTTTCAATCTCAGAACAATCTATTAGTAGCGTCTTCATAAACACATCGCCAGGAATCCCCATAATATGTTCTTCGATTAAAGTGTCTTTATAAACTAAAAAATGTATTTTATCTGGAGAAAGAATGTGTTCTAATTCCAATCCATAAACACGGGAAGCGTCCGCTTTTTTGACATAAAAATAAGTGTAATTATCATTCAAAATGTTCCTTACTTTTACTCGAAAGGGTTTTGAATTTCCAAAAGTACAATAGTCAATCGCATCAACACTCAAGAATTTTATAATATCCAGATTCCCATCGGAATGCAAATAGGAATATATTTTTTTAAGATTCAAATCGATTTCATTTCTCTCGAATTCGCTGTAATATACCCGAATCCATAATGTATCTACGTCGTGATTATCAAAAACATTTATAGCACCGGAGAAACGTAATAAATCATCATAGTAAATCGAAACTTTAGAGATGCGATCAAATCGTTCCAAATAATCTAAAAATAAATTATTTAATGGATAGGTGGGTTTTTTAAAAACCATTAAAGGCCCTGCTTCATTCATTTTAAAAACATTTGATACAAATTTACATTAATATCATTCGTTATTCAAACTTGTTAAATAAAATAGTGGTCTTTTTGAGATACGGAAAAAGGAATTCTAGAAGATTTAAAAAGTCAAATTTCAATTGCTTAAAAAAAACACCCATTTAATGTATATTTGCACTACTATGAAATGGGGACAAACTATTATTATTCTTAGTTTTATTTGCTGCAGTACACTATTTGTATCTGCTCAAAACATTACCGTAGATGACCGGTATACCGCGCAACAACTTGTCGAAAATGTATTGGTAAACAGTTCTTGTGCATCGGTTTCTAATTATTCTGCAACGGGAGATACTTTTCCGGTAGGTGAAAATAGTTTTGGTTATTTTATCAATGCTGGTGGTAGTTTTCCTTTTACAGAAGGTGTTGTATTGAGTACACAATATTCAAAAAAATCAATTGGCCCGTATAATTGGAATTTAGGCAACGACAATGATAATGGGTGGTTGGGCGATGCCGATTTGAACCAAATATTAGGTATATCGTCAGTAACTGCAACCGTTTTGGAATTCGATTTTATCCCTTTAACCAATTTCCTAAGTTTTGATTATATTTTTGCTTCTACTGAATATGCCGATACAGGTTCTTGCCGATTTACAGATGGATTTGCATTTTTAATTAAAGAGAATAGCCCAGGCTCTGTTTACGATAATCTAGCCGTAATTCCGGGAACTCGAACACCAGTTTCTTCTACAAATATTCATCCTACTATTCTTCCATCTGGAATTTATAATGGTTGTGCCGCGATAAACGAGACTTATTTTAATGGTTTTAATAACAATTCAAGTCCAATAAATTATGCGGGTCAAACCGTTATAATGAATTCTCAAACACCTGTTATTGCTGGAAAAAGTTATCATATCAAATTAGTGATTGCAAATGATTTCAATGAATATTACGATTCAGCAGTTTTTCTAAAAGCTGGAAGTTTTTCTCCAAAAATTGATTTAGGACCCGATCGATTAGCTGCAAGCAATCCAATTTGTTTTGGCGAAAGCTTTACTATTGACACCCAATTACCTGCAGCTTATGATTATAAATGGTACAAAGATGGCTCACCAACTCCCATTCCTGGTGAAACAAAACCATCACTAACTATAACTGATACTGGCACTTACAGAGTAGAAGTTGTTTTTACTCCAGCAACTTGTTTTGCAAGCGACGAAATAAGAATTGAATATGCTCCAGAAATTATCCTTTCAGACGCAACACTCGCACAATGTGATGACAATGGCGATGGAATTTCTATTTTTGATTTAACCAAAGTAGACAACATTATAAAAAATAATGATGCTAGTTTGAGCCCTGTCGTTTATTATGAATCGCTTGCAGATGCAAAAGGAAAAATAAATCCAATTTTGACTCCTAAAACTTATACCAATAAGCTATCAATCCCAACACTTTTTGCCCGAGTTACTAATACTTTTGGCTGTTCCAATTATGCTCAATTGAATTTGGAAATAGCCAACAATTCCATCGCACCACCAAATCCAGTTTCAACCTGCGATGAGGATGCCGTTCAAGATGGATTGTTTCAATTTGATTTAAATGCTCAAGTTACACCACAAATTTTGAATGGTTTACCTGGAATGATAGTAGAATATTATTCAACAATAGCTGATGCTATTTCGCAAATAACTCCTTTGCCCAATATTTTCAAAAACACCACTGCAAACCAACAAATTATTCAAGCACGGATTGTAAACGGTTCCGATTGTTATGGAATTATTCCGATAACACTTGTTGTAAATCCATTTAATCCAGCAAATTTTCAAGACGAAACGGCTTTTGTTTGCGTTGGCGCCACAACAGATTTAAGTGTCGCATCAGGTTTTTCGACTTATTTATGGAATACTGGAGCTGCAATAAATAGTATTACAATTAGTGCAGCCGGAAATTATTCGGTAACCGTTACAAATTCAAATGGTTGTAAGGCTGTAAAAAAATTTACTGTCACCAGTTCTGAAATTGCAACTATAACTGGCGCAACCGTCACTGATTTTGCTGGAGACGAAAATTCCGTTTTATTACAATATACTGGCATTGGCAATGCTTACAAATTTTCGCTTGACGGATCTTATTTTCAAGATAATCCGTTGTTTACAGGAATTGCTCCAGGAAAATATTTAGCGTATGCTCGAGATATAAATGGTTGTGGATTATCAGCTCCATTTGAAGTTTATGTTTTAGATTATCCTCGCTTTTTTACTCCAAATGGCGATGGCTATAACGATGTTTGGAAAATAAAAAACCTTGATTTATTTCCAAATGCAATCATCACCATTTACGACCGATATGGTAAATTAATCAAAGAAACAACCTCCAATAATCCAAGTTGGAACGGCAAATATATTGGCAAAGAATTACCCGCGAATGATTATTGGTTTAACTTAAACTTTGGCGACGGCAAAATAATAAAAGACCATTTTTCATTAAAAAGATAGCAATTATTTATTATTTTTATCCGATGAAAAAAATCGCCCAAATTTTCTTTATTTTCCTATCTATAAGTTGTTTTGCCCAGTTTAGCAAAACCCATTATATCCCACCGTTATCAGGTTCTAATAATGTTGCTGCTCAAGAGCAATATTTATATATTTCTACCCCAAGTTTAACACCTGTAAATGTTAGAATTAATGCCATTGGTGTGGGAATCACTATGGCAACTGTATCCCAAAATAGTCCTTACGTTTATACCATTGGCTCTGGAACAGATACGCAACTAATGGCAAGCAGTGGTTTTTTAAACACGCCACTTTCCGACAAAGGATTTATTATCGAAGCCGAAAGTTTGGTTTATGTTGCTGCAAGAGTAAATGCCGGAAGCTACAATCAAGCGGGCTCATTAGTTTCAAAAGGGATGTCTGCATTAGGAACAGAATTTAGAGTTGGTGCTTTTGTGAATACTGCCACAACAAATAGTAGTCCAGCTCGCTATACTTTTTTATCCATTTTAGCTACTGAAAATAATACTTTGGTGGAATTCAAAGATATCAAACCCGGGGTAATTTTATTGAATAATCCCACTGTAGGAAATACTCCCGCCAGCATTACATTAAACAGAGGACAAAGTTATGTTTTGGCCACCGAAGATGTCAGTATTGCAAACAAAGACGGTTTAATTGGGGCATTAGTAAAATCGAATAAACCCATTGCTTTTAACTGTGGTTCTTTTGGAGGAACTAATGGGAATAATAATGGAAATCTAGATTTAGGATTTGACCAAATTGTTCCAATAGAAAACATAAAAAACAGCGCTTCAAATGAAACCAAATACATTTTTGTAAGAGGTTTTGGACTGGACATCACCGAAAGACCATTGATTGTAGCACACGAAGACAATACCGAAGTTTTTGTTAACGAAATTAGCACCACCATATTAAATGCAGGACAATATTTGGCCATAGACGGTTCTTTGTATGGGGCAAATGGAAATATGTATGTGCGAACCACAAAACCAGCATTTGCTTACCAAAGTGTAGGAGGTTCGAGTCAAGCTAATCAGGAAATGTTTTTTGTTCCACCTCTAAATTGTTCAACACCAAATATTGTAAACAACATTCCATTCTTAGAGCAAATTGATCCTCAGTCTTTTACAACAAATAGTGGAGTAAATATTGTCACCGAAGCTGGAGCAACTTTAGAAATAGGAATTAATGGTATAAATTATCCTGTTTCTGGACTTCCTGCTGGAGTAACCGCGACTCTTAAAAGTGTAATTGCCAATCCCGCTTTTGAAGTGTATAGTATCACCGGTTTAAGAGGAAATATTGGTGCTTTTTCGAATAAACAAATTTATGTTTCTTATTTTGGATCCAGCGGAGCAGCAACTTACGGCGGTTATTATTCAGGTTTTGATCTAAAACCCGAAATTATTTCCGATATAAAAATTGGCGCAACTTCTTCTTGTATTCCAGATGTAGTTTTAAAAATTAGTGCTTTAACTGCCTATAATTCTTTTCAATGGTATAAAAACGACATGTTAATTTCAGGCGAAACAAGCAATCAATATACGCCAACTTCTCCGGGTTTCTATCAAGTACGAGGCAGTATTTCTGGTTGTTTAAGTGATGTCTTTTCTGATAAAATTCCGGTTAGCGAATGTCCAACTGATTTAGATGGTGATAAAGCTTGTGACAACATTGATGTCGATAACGACAATGATGGAATCCTTAATTGTACCGAATCTTATGGAAATCAAAATATTGATATTTCAAATATAAATTCTGGAAATATCGCTGTTGGAACCTATTCCAATTCCTATTTAGGAAATGTTTCAACTTCAATAACAGCAAGCGCAATTCCATTTACAGGCAGTTCTGATGGTAGTTTTGTATCCGAAATTCCTGCTGGAAAAGGAAATAGTGTTACTTATACGATGAATTTTGCGCAGCCTATAAGTGTAGGAATAGAATATGCATCTGCAGCAAATTCTTCCGATTTATTGAATGCTAACGCCGAATATGTTGTTAATTCAGAAATTAATAAAACGATAACAGTGCTCAATCCGACGAATCAATTGTTAATTGACACCAACTATGACGGCATTTACGAAAGTGGTGTAACCCAATTTTCTTCCTTCGAAATACGATTTAGACTCAACAGTACAACTCCATTGGCTGCTGGAACTGGAACTTTCAAATTCCAAACTTATTTAGCGAATTCGATAAGTTTTACACATAAAAACTTGTTAGATGATTTACCAAACAAGTCAGCTTTGAAGTTTTTTGCAACTTGTATTCCTAAAGATTCTGAAAATGATGGAATTCCAGACCAATTAGATTCTGATAGTGATAATGATGGAATTCCAGATTTGATCGAAGCACAAACAAATACTTCGGTTGCCATTTCAAATTCCGATACTAATATTAATGGATTAGACAATAATTTCGAACCAGGTTTTACACCTTTTGATAATGATAAAGATGGTGTTTTAGATTATTTGGATTTAGATAGTGACAATGATGGAATTGTGGATTCGGCCGAAACTGGAAATGATTTAGATGCAGACGGAATTAGAAATTACCGCGATTTAGACAGTGATCAAGATTTGTGTTCCGATGTTATTGAAGCTGGATTTACTGATCCTGACAGCGATGGAATTTTTGGAAATTCCCCTGTAAATGTTGACATCAATGGTCTTGTAAATGGTGCACCTTACACAATTCCAAATCCTATTTATTTAATTTCGGCTCCCATTGTAATCACAACGCAACCCAATGTTGCACCAACTTGCGAATTACAAAATGCCACAATTTCATTAGTTGATAATGGTGGAAATATATATCAATGGCAACTTTCGACCGATGGTATAAATTGGATTGACATTCTAGGCAACGCAACTTATTCAGGTGAAACAACAAATACATTAACAATAACAAGCGTTACCAATGCCATGAACGGATATAAATATCGCGTTCAATTGAATAAAACAGGAAATTCTTGCGGATTAACTTCGGCGGAAACTATATTGACCGTTTATGCTTTGCCCGTTGTAAATGACATCACGATTGTACAATGTGACGATGATTTAGACGCCATTTCCAGTTTTAATCTAACGGTAAAAAACGAGGTGATTTCTAGCAATTTTGCCAATGAAACTTTTACTTATTACACCACTTTGCCTGGAGCCAATGCAGCAAATTCGGCACAATTAATTGTAAATCCTTTAGCATTTACAAACACAACTACAGGCACAATGCCAGTTTGGGCCAGAGTTGAAAATGCAAATGGATGTTTTAGCGTTTCAAAAATAACTTTAAAAGTTTTGGCTACCAAAATTGCTTCCACTTATAATATTAAAGTCCCTCCAACTTGTGATGACTTTTTAGATACAAATGGAAATAATAATGCCAACAACGACAAACGAGACGGAATTGCAACTTTTGATTTAAGTGCTTCGAAATCAACTATTCAAAGCTTTTTGCCAACAACAGCCGGAGTTACATACAACATCAATTATTATAGAAATCAAGCCGATGCTTTGTCCGAACTCAATGTTATTACTGACATTGTCAAGTATAGAAATATTGGTTACCCAAACACACAAGATATTTGGGTTCGTGTCGATAGTGATGTCGACAATGCTTGTTATGGTTTGGGACCATTTGTAACTGTAAGTGTCGAAAAGTTGCCATTTGCAAATCCCGTCATAATTCCAAGACAATGTGATGACAATCAAGATGCTGTTTTTACATTTAATACAGCTGGTTTAGAAACCACTTTATTGGGAACAAATCAATCGTTTCCTGTTACAGTGACTTATTTTGATGTTGCCAACAATCCGCTGAAAGATTCCAATGGAGTTTTGATAAATAGTCCATTTCCCGATACTTTTTCAACAAAATCGCAAATCATAAAAGCCATTGTTACCAACAACACTTCATTAAAATGTTTTGATGAAACTACCATTCAATTTATTGTTGATGATTTACCTGAAGCATTTGCGGTTCCTGTTTCGTTAACAACATCCTGCGATGACGATATCAATCCTTTACTTCAAGATGGAAAAATTGCTCTTGACACTTCCACTTTTGAAACAATAATTTTGAATGGACAAATTGGAATGAATGTAAAATACTTTGATGGAAACGGAAATTTATTGCCCAGTCCATTGCCAAATCCATTTGTAACCGGAACGCAAAATGTAAAAGTCATTGTTGAGAATCCAATAAACGCAACGTGTACCGCTTCAACAATAATTCCATTTGTGGTAAATCCACTTCCAAACATCAATTTAAACACAAACGGAGAGGAAGATAAATTAGTTTGCCAAAACGATCCTACGTTTTTTGTTCAACTCGATGCGGGAATTCAAGATGGTTCACCAACTGGCAATTACAGTTATATTTGGTCTAAAGATGGAACAGTTTTACCAGCTGAAACTGGTTATACATTAGATGTAAACTCAGAAGGACTATTTACAGTCGAAGTTTTTAATAGCAAAGGCTGCACTAGAACTCGAACCATAAAAGTTACTGCTTCTGATGTAGCGCATATTGATTCCATTTTAATTGTTGATATGACCGACATTAACACAGTTACCGTAAATGTTTCTGGATTAGGCGATTATGAATATAGTTTAGACGAACCTTCAGGGTATTTTCAAGATTCCAATTTTTTCAATAATGTACCCGCAGGAATTCACGATGTTTATGTTAATGACAAAAATGGATGTAGACCAGTTACAAAAGCTACGATTGCGGTGGTTGGTTTGCCAAAATTCTTTACTCCAAATAACGATGGATATAATGATTATTGGAGTCCAAAAGGAATAAATGCGTCTTTCAATTCAAAATCTACCATTTATATTTTCGATAGATACGGAAAACTTCTCAAACAATGGGTTCCTTTATCGAGCGAAGGTTGGGACGGGACTTTCAACGGCACTCCTTTGCCATCGGATGATTATTGGTACACCATAAAACTGGAAGATGGACGAGAAGCAAAAGGTCATTTTAGTTTAAAAAGATAACAGATTATTTTAGAAAATGATAAGCATAAAAAAAGCCACTCTTTCGAATGGCTTTTTTGCTATAAAATATAAAACTATATTTTAAATCTTTTTCGATCTGTCTCAGTCAAATATATTTTTCTCAAACGAATCGATTTTGGAGTTACCTCAACATATTCATCTTTTTGAATGTATTCTAAAGCTTCTTCTAAGGAGAAAATAATTGGGGGAATAATCCTTGCTTTTTCATCATTTCCTGAGGAACGAACGTTAGACTGTTTTTTCATTTTAGTCACATTCACACTCATATCATCGCTACGAGAGTTTTCTCCAATAACTTGACCTTCATAAATTTCATCATTAGGACTAACGAAGAATTTACCACGATCTTGCAATTTATCGATAGAATAAGGAATTGCTTTCCCATTTTCCATAGAGATTAACGATCCATTATTTCTTCCAGGAATATCTCCTTTGTAAGGTTCATATCCAATGTAACGATGCGCCATAATTGCCTCACCAGCAGTTGCGGTCAACAATTGATTACGCAATCCGATAATTCCACGAGATGGAATATTGAATTTTACAATCATACGTTCACCTTTAGCTTCCATACTCAACATTTCTCCTTTTCGGATCGAAACGAATTCAACAGCTCTACCAGAAAGACTATCGGGCAAATCGATGGTCAATTCTTCAATTGGCTCACATTTTTTACCATCTATTTCTCTTAAGATTACTTGTGGTTGCCCAATTTGCATCTCGTATCCTTCTCTTCTCATGGTTTCAATAAGAACCGATAAGTGAAGTACGCCACGACCAAAAACCATAAATTTATCAGCAGAATCAGTTTCACCTAATTTCATGGCTAGGTTTTTTTCTAATTCTTTAGTTAATCGATCTCTAATGTGTCGAGAAGTTACATATTTTCCTTCTTTACCAAAGAAAGGCGAATCGTTTATGGTGAACAACATACTCATTGTAGGTTCATCAATCGCGATGGTTTGCAAAGCTTCTGGATTATCAAAACAAGCGATAGTATCACCAATTTCGAAACCTTCAACACCAATAATGGCACAAATATCTCCAGCAATTACTTCTTGCACTTTTTTACGACCTAAACCTTCAAAAGTGTGTAATTCTTTAATTCTTGATTTTGTAATTTTTCCATCTCTTTTTACCAGCGAAATCGGCATTCCTTCTCTTAAAACCCCTCTTTCTAAACGACCAATTGCGATACGTCCAGTAAAAGAAGAGAAATCTAAGGAAGTAATCAACATTTGTGGTGTTCCTTCAGAAACTTTTGGAGCTGGAACGTGAGCTAATACCATATCCAATAAAGGCTCGATATTATCTGTGATGACATTAAAATCATCAGACATCCAGTTATTTTTAGCAGAACCATACACCGTTGGAAAATCCAATTGCCACTCTTCGGCACCTAATTCATACATTAAATCGAAAACTTTTTCGTGAACTTCTTCAGGAGTACAGTTTTCTTTATCCACTTTATTGATCACTACACAAGGTTTTAATCCCAAGTCAATGGCTTTTTGTAATACAAAACGAGTTTGTGGCATTGGACCTTCAAAAGCATCTACAAGCAGACAAACTCCATCAGCCATATTTAGAACACGTTCTACTTCTCCACCAAAATCGGCGTGACCAGGAGTATCAATAATATTTATTTTTGTTCCTTTATAAACTACAGAAACATTTTTAGATGTAATTGTAATACCTCTTTCGCGCTCCAAGTCATTATTATCAAGAATTAAATCTCCAGCATTCTGGTTGTCACGAAATAAATGACAATGGTACATAATTTTATCAACCAAGGTAGTTTTACCGTGATCGACGTGGGCAATAATTGCAATGTTTCTAATAGCTTCCATCTGAATTTTTTTGAGGTTGCAAAGGTACACTTTATTTTCATATAAAAAATCTTTTGAGGTCTGCATCTAATTACATATCATTTTTTGATGTGTAATATTATCAGCTTTGACCATTCTTTTGATTAAATTATTAAAGATTGTGT
>JAAFGY010000127.1 GCA_010365135.1 Flavobacterium sp. | reverse complement strand
ACACAATCTTTAATAATTTAATCAAAAGAATGGTCAAAGCTGATAATATTACACATCAAAAAATGATATGTAATTAGATGCAGACCTCAAAAAAATAAAATAAATAACCAAAAATATACGTATTCACAGTACACTACTAATCATTATTTTAAGATAAAATGAAAAAGTTAAATAGAATTAATACAGGATTAGAAAAATTACAACCTATCAAAGTAGTTCAATTTGGAGAAGGCAATTTTTTAAGAGCATTTGTAGATTATGCTTTTCAAAGACTAAATAAAGAAGTTGATTTCAATGCTGGAATTGCAATAGTTCAGCCCTTGAAAGAGGGTATGATAAACATGATAAACGAACAAGAGGGTCTTTACACTTTGTTTATGAATGAAATCAAAAAAGGCGAAAAAATACAGGATATTGAGTTAATTACCAATATTGTAAAAGCTATAAATCCATATACAAATTTTGCCGATTATCTAGCGTTAGCCAAAGAAGAGGAACTTCAATTTATTGTTTCAAATACTACTGAAGCTGGAATTGAATTTATCGAAAGTGATACTTCAAATATGCAACCACCAGTTTCATTTCCTGCAAAATTAACAGTTTTGTTATATGAAAGATTCAAACATTTCAATGGAGATGCGGCTAAAGCGTTGACTATAATTCCTTGTGAATTGATTGATTATAACTCAGAGACATTAAAGAAATATATTTTGCAATATTGCGATTTATGGGAATTGGGAGCTGATTTTAAAACCTGGTTATCAGATGCTTGTACCTATCACAGTACTTTGGTAGACAGAATTGTTCCTGGATATCCAAGAGCAGAAATTGAAGAATACAACAACAAATTAGAGTATCAAGATAATTTAATTGTTGCTGCTGAACCATTTTTCCTTTGGGCTATTGAAGGTGGTGATGCTTTAAATGAAAAACTACCTTTTCATAAAACGAATTTAAATGTGAAGATTGTTGCCGATATTCGCCCTTTCAAAATGATAAAAGTGCGTATTCTAAACGGTGCACATACCGCAATGGTTCCTTTTTCGATTTTGCACGGTAATAAATTAGTAATGGAAACGGTTAACGGAAGTTTTACTGGAAAATTCGTGAATAGCGTTATCAGTGAGATTAGTGAAACTCTTGATATGGACAAAAATGAAATCACTGCTTATACTGAAGAGGTAATGGATCGATTTAAAAATCCATTTATCAAACACGCATTGGCTGATATTGCTTTAAATTCTATCTCAAAATTCAAAGTAAGAGTATTGCCTAGTTTATTGCAATATTATAACGCAAATGAAAAATTGCCAACTAATTTGACTTTTTCCTTAGCATGTTTAATCCAATTCTACCAAGGAACATGGAATAACGAAGTATTGCCTGTAAAAGATTCTCCAGAAATAGTGGAAGCATTTAAAGATGCTTGGCAATTAAAAACTTTAGATTTGGTTGTAACTAAAATTTTAGATACTACCGAATTCTGGGGTGAAGATTTGACAAAAATAAAAGGTTTATCAGAAGCTATAGTTTTAGCTTTAAACGAAATTGAAGCCAACGGAATTGAGCAAGGTTTTGCTAATTTTAGCAAAAACATCTAACGACCAACTTAATATTTATATTATGCAAAAGAAATTAATAAAAGTAAATCCTTCTGATAATGTCGCAGTAGCCTTAGTAAATCTACTTGCTGGCGAAGTTATCAACTTTGACGGAGAGGAAATCACGATCGAGACGGATGTGAAAATGAAGCATAAAATTGCCATGTATCCTTTTGAAATAGGACAAAAAATTATTATGTATGGCGTTTTGGTTGGAAAAGCGAGTGCTCCAATTGAAAAAGGCGGATTGCTAACCACTGCAAATGTAAAACACGAAAGTGCCAAAGTAACTGCAAAAACAGAAACTATTGGCTGGACTGTTCCCAATGTTGACAAATGGAAAGACAGAACTTTTCAAGGCTATCATAGAGAAGACGGACAGGTGGGAACTGAGAATGTTTGGTTGTTTTTCCCATTAGTTTTTTGCGAAAATAGAAATATCGAAATCTTAAAAGATATTTTCGAAAAAGAATTGATGAAACCAAAAGAAAACGATTACCAATTATTGCTTCGTTCTCTTGTAAGTTCAGAAAATGGTTCGACGGAAGCTTCGGCAAAGTCTGCAGAAGCGGATTTATTCAAAAATATTGAAGTGAAATTCATCACGCATCAAGGTGGTTGTGGAGGCATTCGTCAGGATTCACATAGTTTGGCTAAACTTTTGGCGGGTTATGTAAACAATCCTAATGTGGCTGGAGCAACTGTTTTGAGTTTGGGTTGTCAAAACTTACAAATCTCAATTTTCAAAGATGCGATGGATGCCATCAATCCAAATAGTAAAAAACCAGTGTTGATTTATGATCAACAATCTATTGGAACTATTGAAAAAATGATGAGTAGCGTTGTAAAAGATACTTTCGCTGCTATAAAAGAAGCCAATAAACTAGAAAGAACTCCTGCCCCATTGTCTAAATTAAAAATTGGTTTAGAATGTGGTGGTTCCGATGGATTCTCCGGGATTTCGGCAAATCCAACTTTGGGAGTCACTTCTGATTTACTAACGGCTTTAGGAGGAACAACCATTCTTTCGGAATTTCCAGAATTATGTGGTGTTGAGCAAGAATTAGTGAACCGTTGTGAAGATGACCAAGATGGAAAACGTTTCTTGGAATTAATGCAATGGTACGAAAAAACAGTGGTCGATGCAGGTTCTGGATTTGATATGAATCCTTCTCCAGGAAATATCAAAGACGGTTTGATTACGGATGCAATGAAATCGGCGGGAGCTGCCAAAAAAGGAGGAACATCACCAATTGTTGGTGTTTCGGATTATGGAGAATACATTTCGAAACCAGGTTTAAATTTATTGTGTACACCCGGAAATGATGTAGAATGTACTACTGCAATGGTCGGTTCAGGTGCCAATATGGTTTTATTTACCACAGGTTTAGGAACTCCAACAGGAAATCCAATTGCACCAGTTATCAAAGTTTCATCCAATTCTGAATTGGCCAGAAAGATGTCGGATATCATAGATATTGACACAGGCGGTATTATTACAGGCGAAAAATCAATAGATGAAATGGCTGACGAAATGCTGGAATTTATAATAAATGTCGCTAGTGGAACGATCAAAACCAAAGCAGCAATTCTAAACCAAAATGATTTTATTCCTTGGAAAAGAGGCGTTTCTTTATAAAAGGCTTTTGATTTATATAAAAAAAAGGTGTGGGAATATTTAATTCTCACACCCTTTTTGTTTTAAAATAATCTGTTGATTAGTTTTTTGTCGTTTGGTTTAAATAAATTGACAGTTAAATCGTAATTCAAAAGTTGGCAAAAAAAAAGAATATTCAAATTGAATATTCTCTTTTAGCATTATAAATTAATCTATTACTATTATTATTGAACTATAAGCTTTACTGATTTTTCACCATCTGCAGATTTTGCATTCACAATATAAATTCCTGTACTTAACTCAAAATTAGCATTTCCAGCAGCCTTTACAGATTTAACTAGAGAACCTGTAATACTGTAAACATTAATCTGAGTAGCGGAAATTATATTAGACACATAAACTTGGTTTTTAATTGAGAAAATATCTAATGACGCCCCTTTATCGAAATTATTAGTAGAAAGAGCAGAAAGATTTATTGCAGCATTAACATCAGCATCGTAAATTCTGTAGGTTTCCATTTTTCCAACATAATCGCCAATAGTATAAGCACCAGCTACGTCAGCAGTAAGTTTGGATTGTCTCATTTCTGAAGTAGCAGCAGTCGCATTATATGCTAATGATGTAGAGACGGCAGAACCACCAGGAACAGTTACAGTAAGGCTACCCGCAGTAGTAATGTTTGATTTCCAATAAATAGTTACTGTTTGTCCTGCTGTAAGTGTAATTGTGAAATATCTTCTTATAGCAGTTCCAGTTCCATTAAAAGCCAATCTACCAGATTTAGTTGCACCAACAAAAACTGGTGTAACAGCACTACCACCAAGAGTGTTGTTTAATGTTTGATCATAAAGCACTAAGGAAGCGTTATCTGATCTCCATCTATCACCAAGAAATGTATTAATAACTAACGTTCCAAAAGTTGCACTAGCTGTTAGTGCACTAACTTGATGACCTGCTTCAACTCCACCTGTAAGACTACCAGCAGGAAAAAGAGCACAAGTGGTTTGATTAGCAACAGTTATCATATCTGTGAATCCAGCACCCATTGGATTAGCACCAAAATCCCAAACTTTTGTTTGTGCATTAATAGATAATGCCGTAAAAAGCATAGGAAGAACTAAATAAAGTAATCTTTTTTTCATAATAAATAGTTTTTGTTTGTTAAATTTAATAGGTTGTAATCGATTGCATAAAAATAATATAAATTTTTCATTATCCAATATAAAAATTACATTTTTAACAATTAAAAACGAAAAAAAAATATTTTATACGAAATATTTTATGCAAACTTAACTATATAAAAAAATGAGGCTTAAAAACCCCATTTTTTATTAAGTATTCCGCTAAAATCCTGAAGGTTTTAAATTTAATAGGTCATCAATTTGACTGATTTTTGTCCATCAGTTGCTTTCACAACCACAATCCAAATACCAGCACCAAAATTAAAATTGGTATCTGAATTGGTTTCGAATGATTTCACCAACGAACCATTTAGACTATAAACATAAACTTTAGTATTTGATTTTACGTTAGAAACCACAATGTTGTTTTTGTAAGCAAAAACATTTACAGAGGAATTAGCTTGGTAATTTTTTATTCCAAGAGTATCATCTGTAATCAATTGAGGAATTGGATCCCAGCCATCTGAACCTTTTGTAAATTCGAAGGTAGTAATCGGAGTTCCATCAGTCAAGTTGGGTGTCGATAATAAAGTAGCCCAAGATGCACGACTTGAAGTATTATTTACTCCCGAATTTTCGATAGTTCCGTATTCGTACATTTTAGCCGAAGTGCCACCCAATGTATTTTGCCATCCAAGAGGCATAATCAAGGATTGATCTACAAATCCTGGATAGTTCGAAGTTTCGATTGTGGTGTTGTAAAAAACCACTTCGCTGGTTGTTGCTTCCCAAGGACGACCAAAATAACCAGGTTTAAAACGATATAAAGAGGCTGTTTCTGTTCCGGGAATGGCTGTAGTAACATTACATTCATACATTAAATATCCTCTTCCAGATGCTTGTTGCGCTGCAGTAAGATAGGATTGATCTGAAGCATTATCACTAGTGTTCATCGCTAAATCGGTTTGGTAAAAAACAGCATTCATTCCGCCAAAAATATAATCCACAGCACCCATCATAACTCCTTTATAAACGACAACTCTGGAATTTGAACCTCCAAAGAAGGAGTCCTGACGTCCAATTACTCTACATTTATTCAAAATTACTTTATCCACATTGTTGACTATAGAAATTGCTGCTGCTCTTTCGACAAAATTTCTGTCTTGAACTGCCGTGCTTCCGATGGTTGTTGGTCTTAACCCTTTGCTTCCTGAAGTCCACATCACTACCACATCTTCTGATTCTTTTTTAGAGATGTACTGATTGTATGAGTTTTCGAAAATAATATCATCCGCCTGAAAACCATTGGCATAAACCACAACCGTAGCGTTCCAATAAGAACCATTTGTTGTTCCAGATCCTTTGTTTTCATAGGTCAAATACCCGTTTTCTTTGTTTACTTTTAAAACATCGGCATCCCATTTCTGGTTATTCTTCATACTGTAGTAGTTGTAACCGTGTCCGTAATAAGAGGTAATTCGAACGGCACCAGCTTTTATATTGACACCTTTATTCAACAAATCAATATTAGGTGTTGCAGAAGCATTTTTTAAAGTAACATTAGCTTGAGTTATGTCTAACATTTCTTCATAATTACCTGGATCTATCATAACAGTTACCCTTTCAGTATTGGTACGAGTCATTTTGGAAATCGCATTCAGTGCTGCATTTATAGTTTGGTAGTCTTTATCAACACCAACAGTAATTACTGATTTGTATGCGTTACTTCCACCAACAGCGATGTTTGTAAAATAAGTAGTGGCTGCACTAGCTCCTACAGTTATAGTAACAAATCCAGGAGTTGAACCAAGGTATGAATACTCAACATTTTCAAAAGTACTGGTACTATTGCTTGCAGTTGTGATTGCGGTTCCACCTTCGATGGAGAAATCGGCGGTGTAGTAATAGGTAATGGCCACTTTATCTCCAACATTTACGGGCACTTTGATTGTTGCACCTGCTTTTGTTGTTAGATGTCCTTTGGCAATTTCGTTGGCAACTGTGCCTGTAAACAACATTCCTTTGTAGGCTGGAGTTCCATTTGCAATCACTTTATCATCAAAAGACCAATTCGTAACCGGTTTAAAATCAAATGCTTTGGAAGCAGCAACTCCGTTTACATTGAGATTAGAAATCAATCCCATTTCAACTGGATATTCATCTAAACCACTATACGCAACCGTGTAAACACCATTTCGTAAAGCAATCCCTGAAACGGAACTGAAATTATACACATAACCAGTTTCATTTAAATTAGTGAAAGTTAATGCTAATTTAGACAATTGAGTGGCATCCAATCCAGTAGTATTAATGGCTACATTATAGACTGGTTTTGCAGTAAAGACAACATCGGCACTAGCATTTGCATTAGTAATTGTGATTTTATTTGAAAGAATTTCATAATCGTTAACACCTTGTCCAGAAATAGTGTACTCTACATTAGGTTCTAATTGTACCGTATATGTTGATGCTCCCGAGTTTATAATAGGGTTGGGCACATATATTTTATTGGCAGACGGATTAGGAGTATATGTTAAGGCAAGATTTGAAATCCCTGAACCTAAACCAGTAATATTACCCGATACTGTGTACAATTCAACTGCTTGAATAGTAATATCGTAAGTTGTGGTAGTATCCGTTACATTTAGCGAAGTTCCATTGCTAATGACATATCCATTTGCTCCGGCCAAACTTAGTGCATAAGTATATCCTTGAGGAAGGGCAACATTGTAAGTGCCGCTTGCAACAGCTGATGACCAAGTTTTACCTGCTGCGTTAGTAAAAACAATCGTGTAACCACTTGGTATTCCAGGTGCCAATGAAACATTTACATTTCCTGTTAACGCTTTATAGAAAGCATCTTTTCTTAAAATTCTATAATAGCTTGGTTTTCCTTGTGTGTCAAATATATGATAAGCTCCTGCTTCTTTAGCCACAAAGTGAAGTTCTGTCAAACCAACAGGAACTGTAACCTGATTCGTCTGAGAAGCTGGATTTGGAACGTATTGAAAATTGATAATTCCACCCGCATCTGTACTAGAAACTACAGTAACTTCATCGTCTGCGCTCAAAGTAAGGCTCATATATCGTCCAGATGCAGCGGCAGCGTTCACATAAACTCTACCTGTATATCCCACGGCTCCTGCAATATTTTGGTCATATCGTGTCAGATTAGTATTGGTGGTTCTCAATCTATCGTTTGCACCTCCAACCCAACTTAATACACCAGCAGTAAATGGTGGTAAAACATTGGCAGAACTTCCTACCACAATCGATGAACTATACCAAGAATTGATAATGGATTCTGTTAATTGATTGTTGAATAAAGCCGTATCTAATTGTACTGCGCCAAAATCCCAAGCATCAGTTTTGCCATTTGAGCCAATAATAGTAGCTGCATTTTCAATATTCATACCGTGAATGTAAAATTCAGCATTAGGAAAACCTGCACTTTTAAGTGTTGCGGTAATTACTCCTTTTGGTCCAGTATAAGTAAAACTTATTGCAGTACCGTCGGCACCTCCAATGTTTTCGGCATCAATTGTGGCCAATACATTTGAATTGGAATCTGTAAATTCAAAAACGCCGTCAACTCCACTACCATAAGTACAAACCACAAATGTAACAGTAGCATTACCCGCAACGATTATATCCATAGAATTTCCTGGAAAGAATACCGCTCCGTGTGCTGCATCGTGATATCCAAATTTTAGCCCATCTGTAGTAGTATTACTTTTTAAATTAAGAATTCCATCATTTGTTAAAAAAGTATTATAACGCAAAGCCTGATAACTTGTTTGTGGAAGAACAGTACCATTGGTAAAATCGTAGGCATAAGTTTGTCCTGGTACAGCTTCAACCACTACGCTATTGTCTGCAATGTTTAAAGAATAGGTTGTAGGATTTGATGAAGGAGCAGAAAAAGTAACAATTAATACATTTCCATTTGCAGAAACCGAAGTAATATCTCCCGTTAAAGTTGGTGTATATGAAGACAAAGCATTCCCGTTTAAAGGTATTTGTATTGATGCTGTTTCGTTTGTTGCGCTTATAACTGCACCCGTGCTTACTGTAACAGTAGCATTTGAACTAGCATCAGTTCCTGCAGTAAAACCAATTTCGGTACCATTGATGGTAATTGTACCTGATTTTTGAACCCATTGAGTCAGTGAAACTGGAGTCGCTACCGGAACAACTTCTATGTACGGAACATAGTTTGTGCCTGTAAAATCCAATGATACAATGCCCGCAGTACCCACATAAAGAAAATCTACTGAAGTTCTATTCGTATCGAAATTGGCTAATGTAGTAGCTGATTGCGATGACTTATCAAAATTTCCTGTGGCACTTGAAACCGAAATAGTTCCACCAGAATAAATACTTCCACCCACTTTAATATAGGAATTACCAAAAACTTGTAGTTTAATTTGATTGCCTGCTTTCAAAATAGAACCATGTTGCGTGCCATTATACCCATAGGCATTACTCGCGCCCGGAACAATTTCAACCAATCCTTTTGTTATTCCAGAATTACCGGGAGTGACTGTTGGAATAATACTTCCATCTCTAAAGTCAAAGAAATAAGGTATGTTTTTTACAGCTGCGCTATAAGCTACCCCCATTTGAGCAGGTATAATACTTACTGAAGGAAGGTAAATATCACTTCCGGGAGTAACTGCTTTAAAGTTTAACGCTTTAGAAACTCCTGAATAAACAAAATCATAAGTGTCTATCAAATCTGTTGTCACTTTTGTTGCTTGAGTACCTAAATCGCCTGATACTGTAGCCGTACCCAACATACTTAATGAAGAATATTGTGAGCCAAGAAATTTTAATGCGCTACTTCCTGCAACAGTAATATTCATTTCCTGATTTGCTTTTAAGTCAAGACCATATGTAGCACCTTGAAGAGAATAAGCTCCACCTAAAGTAAGTAAACCATCAGTGCTTTGTTTAGCAGTTATAATGGTTCCATCTCTAAAATCATATTTTGTGGCTCCATTTAAATAACTATTGTCATACAGTTTTATGGTGTATGTTTTTGGATCTGAACTGCTATTAGCATAGGTTATAACCAAATTATTGCCTGTAATTACCGCTGATGCTATATCACCTGAAACTGTTGGGGTTAGAGTTGCCATATTTCCCCCTAAATCTAAGGCTATATATCCTGTATCTTTTAATGAACTTAACACAATGCCACCGCTTAAAGTAATGGTAGCGTTATCTGCTGCAGTAGCACCAGAAGTTAAGTTAATTGTAACACCATTCAGCGTTACTGTTCCTGATTTTTGAACATAAGTACTTAAAGAAACAGTGTAAGGATTAGGAGAAATTTCTATGTAAGGCAAGTAGGTTGTTCCACCACCTGTATGATCAAGAACAACGGTTCCAGCAGTACCAACATAAAGAAAATCGACATATAATGGATTTCCATCACTAAAAGTAGCTCCTGTATTATTGCTTTGAGAAACAATATTAAAAGCTCCTGTAGTACTACTTGCGGCAATTGCTCCTGAAGAAAATTGGTCTGCAGCTACTCTTATATAACTATTTCCAGCAACTTTTAGTGTTATTTTATTTCCATCTTTAAAAGTTATACCGTGTTGAGAGCCGTTTAGACCAAGTCCATTACAACAACCAGCCTCAATTTTAAATAAGCCTACCTCAATATTATTAGGTGGGCTAGAAGGCACAATACTTTGATTTCTTAAATCAAAAGAATAAGCAATATTTTTTTCAGCTGTTGAAAAGTCCTTTCCTAATTGAGCAGGGATTACTTCAATCCTTGGAAGATAAGTATCACCTCCTGTACCAGCAATTGTTTTGAAGTTAAGGGTAGCCGCAAGACCTGAATATACAAAATCATAAGTATCCACTTTATCAGTATCGACTTTGGTAACTTGAGTGCCTAAATCTCCTGCAACTGTTGCCGTACCAACCATCTTTAGACCAGAATAAGCTGATCCGAGAAATCGAATCGTACAACTTCCTGTTACAGCGATGTTGATTTCTTGATTCACTTTTAAATCAAGTCCATAACCTGTACCGTGATAAACATAAGCACCAGCTAATGTAAGCTTGCCATCTGTACTTTGTTGAGCCGAAATAATAGTTCCATCCCTAAAATCATAGGTGACAGAATTTGTTATTTGACCCTTTACTACTGATGTAAAAAGCATCAGAGTGATAAATAGTAAAAATTTTTCTTTCATAAAATAATTATTTTGATTGTTGGTTAATAGACAGGTTATTTTTTTAAAAATGGGGTGCTTTTTTTGATCATTACTTTTTCGTATATGTTGAATTTAATTTGTTAAAAAAGTTTTATTCACAAAGTAATCGATTGCGCAACTATAGTGATTGCTATTATAATTTAAAAGATTTAATTAATATTTAAAAGCTTCTAAATGAGAAGCGACTATTTCTATACTTTGTACGAGTTAATACATCAAGTCTATATTAAAAAGGGAATGCA
>JAAFGY010000126.1 GCA_010365135.1 Flavobacterium sp. | reverse complement strand
CGATTATTTTTCTTTACCGAATCAATATATTGTTGGGTGAAAATTTCAGCGGAAATGTATAAAACTGTTTTTTCAGGATGTTTGTCTTTGATTTCCACTCCAATTGCGTGTGCTAAATGCGTTTTTCCTAAACCAACACCGCCAAAAATTAATAAGGGATTAAAAGAAGTCCCACCCGGTTTATTGGCCACAGCCATTCCTGCCGAACGAGCCAATCTATTAGAATCTCCTTCTAAGAAATTGTCAAAACTATAATTGGCATTCAGTTGTGATTCAATTTTTAAATTTCGAATACCAGGAATTACAAATGGATTTCTTAATTCGGGATTGAGGTTTTTATAAGGAGCATCAACATCTTGTGGTTTCATAGGCACACGATTGGCACTGGGCAATTGTTCTGTAAACGGTTGTTTATTGCCATAAGTATTTTCCATTTTGATTTTATAGAGTAACTTTGCATTTTTACCGAGTTCTTTGGTTAGTGCCACTTTTAATAATTTAACATAATGTTCTTCTAGCCATTCGTAGAAAAATTTACTAGGAACTTGAATATAAAGTGCATTATCTGTAAGTTCAACTGACTTAATAGGTTCAAACCAAGTTTTATAAGCTTGGTCTGCGATATTGTCTTTAATAAAAGATAGGCAGTTTTCCCATACTGATTGTGCAGTCTTGTTCATAAATTTGGTTAAATTATTTCGTTTGGGTAATGTTTTTTAATAAAAAATAAGGTTGCGTTTTTCGTTTTTTTCGGGATAACAAATATGTGAATAAAATTAGCTAAAAAAAAATATTTTAGATGTAATTTTTCCAAAATATTGTTGTATGTAGTTTTTAATTTTTAATTTTTTTAATAAGTAATTTAATGGAATATCACCAAACCCAAATCCGCGTTCGCTATTCAGAAACCGATCAAATGCGAGTAGTATATCACGGTAATTATGCTCAATATTTTGAAATAGGACGGGTCGAATGGCTTAGAAATAAAGGGATTTCGTATAAATGGATGGAAGAAAATGGTATTATGCTTCCCGTGGTTTCCTTGACTATGAATTACAAGAAACCAGCACGATATGATGAACTTTTAACTTTAAAAACAATACTGAAAAATCGGACATCGGTCAAGATTGAATTTGACTATGAACTCTATAACGAAAGTGACGAGTTATTAACAACGGGCAACTCTATTTTGGTTTTTGTTGATATGAAAACAGGAAAAGCTGTCAGTCCGCCGCCTTATATTTTAGAGATTTTCAAAAGTATATAATAATGCAAGCCATTTTTTGACAATATGGCAAAAAAAGCAATTATTTACAATCTGATTACAGCCGTTTTACTTCTACCTCAAACATCGTATTAAAAATGTCGAAAATCATTTCGGCATTTTTTTTTCGCGTTCTACATTCTATTTCACAGTTCATTTCCATTTTTTGGGAAACGATTTCCACGCTTTTTTCTTTAATGACTCGCATCACTTTATTGATATTTTTATAGTCGAAAGTCATAAGAAAATGAATATCTATGGTTTTTTCGATAATTGCAGCGGATTCCAAAGTCATTTGGGCTGCAATTCTATAAGCAGAAATCAATCCGCCAACACCCAATTTTGTTCCGCCAAATATCCTAACGACCACAAGCAAAACATTGGTGATTCCAAAAGACTGAATTTGGCCATAAATAGGCATTCCTGCGGTATTGCTCGGTTCTCCGTCATCATTGGCTCTATAAATTGAGGTATCTGTTCCAATTTGATACGCATAACAATAGTGAACCGCGTGCGGATGTTGTTTGCGTAAGCTGTCAATTATGGGTTTAACTTCGGCTTCAGTTTGGATGGGAAAAGAGTAACCAAAGAATTTGCTATTTTTTTCTTTGAAAAGGATGGCTTCCGAAGGAAAAGTTATAGTCTTATAAATGTCTTCCAAAATTTACTAAAATTTGAAATTGTCATTGCTATTGAAATTGCCATTGATTTTTTAGAGTTCTAATTCTTTTTTCGAAAACAAATCCGCCACATCTTCCTCACCAACTTGTAAATGCCAGACTTGAAAACCTAACGAAAGCGCAATATCGGTATTTTCTTTATTGTCATCTACAAACAAAGTGCGTTTGGCAGATAAATCGTGTTTATTTAAGAGATAATTAAAAACTTCGGGATCCGGTTTTCGCAAACCAATTTCAAAGGAGAAATAAACTTTTTCAAAACAATGGTAAAAATCACTGTAAAAAGAAATGCCATTTTCTTGCTCAAAAGTATCGATGTGAATCGTATCAGTATTACTCAATAAAAACAGGCGATATTTTTTGGATAGCTTTTGAACAAACTCCAACCGATGCAATGGGAAATCCAGAAGAACGGCATTCCAAGCTGCTAAAATTTCATCAAAAGACGCATTTGGAACATGTTTTTGAATCCCAAGCAGAAAATTTTCTCTCGATATTTCTCCTGTTTCAAATTCCAGATTCAATTGTTGCAAGTCTTCATTCCATTGGGATAAGCCCAATTTTTTCAAGGAGTTAATGCTGGCTTGTTTATCTAAATTGATAAATACATCTCCAAAATCAAAAATAATAGTGTTAATCATAATTTCTAGAAATTATAAGGATGTCGTTTTCGATGGAATAATTCTCCGTTTTTGTTAATGCTAAAACCGGGGCTTTAATTCCAGTTTCAAGGCGAAGATTTCCAATAAAAACACGAGCCTCATCCCATAGATTTTCGTCAATAAACGTTTGCAAAGTTTGTGAACCCCCTTCAATAATCACCGATTGAATTTGGTGTTTAAACAATACATTGAGTATTTGTTTTGCAATATTTTGTTTAAAATCGATTCTTTCAAAGGTAGTGTTTTCTTCGTTAATTGCAGTGGATGAATTCGAAAAAATGATGGTTTTTACTTGACCGTCGAAAATATGACTCGCTTTCGGAATTCGATTATTTTGGTCTAAAACGATTCTAATAGGATTATTTCCCGTCCAATCCCTAACATTTAATTTTGGATTATCATCAATGACCGTGTTGGTTCCCACAAGAATAGCTTGTTCCTCACTTCGCCATTTATGAACCAATTGTCGCGAAAATTCATTGGTGATCCAAACGGGTTTTTTATTTTTTATGTCATCCTGATCTAAGTCTGCCTTGAACTTGTCGAAAGGGCGAGAGGTCAAAGGAGCAATAAAACCATCCTGACTTTCGGCCCATTTCAAAATGACATAAGGCCTTTTCTTATTATGAAAGGTAAAAAATCGTTTGTTCAACGCTACACATTCGGCTTCTAGAACGCCAACAAGGACGTTTTTGCCCGCTTCGATTAATTTTTTAATGCCGTTTCCAGCCACTTTTACATTGGGATCAACCGTTCCAATAACTACATTTGGAATCTCATTTTTTAAAATCAAATCGCAGCAAGGCGGTGTTTTTCCATAATGACTGCAAGGTTCCAAACTCACATAAATAGTGGCTTTTTTTAGCAAAGTTTGATCTTTAACAGAATTCACAGCGTTAACTTCGGCGTGGGCTTCACCCGATTTTTTGTGCCAGCCTTCGCCTATGATTTTGCCATCACACACAATAACGCTTCCCACCAAAGGATTGGGATAGGTTGTTCCCAAACCATTTTTGGCCAATTCCAGACAGCGACGCATATAGTGAGTATGTTTTTCCACAAATGCAAAAGTAGTGATTTTTGTGTTTAGGATTTAGTTGGCAATCTTTGGATTATTACCCCAAACAATTTCTATTTTTGTGTCATTAAAATTATTTCAAAGAATGGAAAATTGGATCATCAGAAAAATTGAAAAAAAAGATAATCAAGCGGTAGCAAATTTAATACGAGCTGTTTTCGACGAATTGAACATTCCAAAAGTGGGAACGGCTTTTGCCGATCCGTATTTAGATTTGATGTTTGAGGAATACAACAAACCAAAATCGGCCTATTTTGTGGTAGAAAATAACGGTAAAATAGTGGGTGGAGCCGGAATTGCACCACTCGAAAATGAAGTGGAAACCCTGTGCGAATTGCAAAAAATGTATTTCCTACCCGAAACTCGAGGTTTGGGAATTGGAAGCCAAATGATGGAAGTATGTTTGCAATCGGCTAAAGATTTTGGTTTCTACAACTGTTATCTCGAAACGATGCCTTTTATGCACGATGCCCAAAAACTATATAAGAAAGTAGGTTTTGAATACATTTGTTCGCCAATGGGAAGCACGGGACACACTTCTTGTCCGGTTTGGATGTTGAAAAAAATTTAGATTGCAGATTTAATAAAAGTAAGTAGAAAGTTTTAAAGTCATAAAGTGAAAAGGCTTAAATACGGTTTTACAACATTTCAAAATACGGCATTTTATCTTTTTTGTTACTTAATTCAAAATCTAATATGAAAATTAAAGATTATAGAGCGCAATTTATACAAGAACTTTCGACAATTTACGATGCTGGCGAAGCGGAAAGTTTCTTCTATTTAATTTTAGAAGAGAAGCATCAATTGAAAAGAGTTGATTTGGCCTTGAATCCTGATTTGACTCTCTTAAATGAGGAAATCGAAGTTTGGAATTCAATTTTAGAACAACTCAAAAAAGAAATTCCAATTCAATATTTATTAGGGAAAACTAATTTTTATGGTTTGGATTTTGAAGTCAATCCTGAGGTTTTGATTCCAAGACCAGAAACCGAAGAATTGGTGGAATGGATTATTCAAAGTACGAAATACGAAGCAGGAAATAAGAAGTTAAAAATAGTGGACATTGGTACGGGAAGTGGTTGCATCGCGATTGCTTTGGCAAAAAACATTCCCAATGCGCAGGTTTTTGCAATTGATGTTTCGGAAACGGCTTTGGCTACAGCCCAAAAAAATGCCCAAAGGAATCAAGTGGAAGTAAATTTTATAAAAACCGATATTTTAAAAATTACCAATTTAGAAAAACTACCCACTTCCCACTTCCCACTTCCCACTTCATTTGACATTATCGTCTCCAATCCGCCCTATGTTAAGGAATTGGAAAAACAAGCAATTAAGAAAAATGTTTTAGACCATGAGCCGCATTTGGCACTTTTTGTTGCCGATGAGGATGCCCTGATTTTTTATAAAAAAATAGCCGAACTGGCAAAGGAAAACCTTTCTCCAAACGGACAATTATTTTTCGAAATCAATCAATATTTAGGAAAGGAAATGATTTCATTATTGGAAGAAATGAATTTTAAGAATGTTGAATTAAAGAAAGATATTTATGGAAATGACCGGATGGTTCGAGGTACGAGGTAAATTGAGGTACGAAATACGAGGTTGCGAAATACTAAATTTCTAATATTTAAAATATAGAGTATGATAGATATGAAAGCAAGAACTAAAAAGTTTACTATTGACTGTTCTTATTTGTGTTCAAAATTGCCCATTTCAAGAGAATTTAATGCTTATGTGAATCAACTTTTAAGATGTTCTAGTTCTGTAGGAGCCAATTATAGTGCATCTCAAAGAGCAAAATCTGCTGCGGATTTTATTAATAAGTTAAAAATCGTTGAAGAAGAAGCGGATGAAAGTTGTTTTTTTCTTGAAATTATTTTAGAAATCAATAAAGAACAAGATTTGAAAATTGAAATTGAAAAACTGCTCAAAGAGTCAAATGAAATCTTGGCAATAGTTGTAGCTTCAATAAAAACGGCTAAAAACAATTTAAACAAATAATAAATCTTCGTTAATTCCTTCCTCGTACCTCGCACTTCTTACCTTGTCCCTTTACTTTTTACCTCGTACTTCGTACCTTTTACTTCGTACCTTCCTTTCACTCATACCGCAACGCCTCAATCGGATCTAATTTCGACGCTTTTACCGCTGGATACAATCCTGAAACTATGGCTACGGCAAAGCTGGTAACGAAGGCAGACAGTATTGCATTCCAAGGGATTACAAACACAAAATCCATAGCAGAAGCGATGGCAAAGCCGATCGAAATTCCGAAAATGATTCCCACTAAACCACCCATTTGACCAATCAGCAACGTTTCTATAAAAAACTGAAAGGCAATGGTGCTTTTTTTGGCTCCTAATGCTTTTCGGACACCAATTTCTCGGGTGCGTTCCGTAACCGAAACGATCATAATGTTCATCAAGGCAATGGAGGATCCCAGGATGGTGATAATGCCAATAAACCACGAAGCAATTCCTAAATATTGTGTAATACCGAGGATTCTATTGATTAAATCATCACTTCGCACCACAGAAAAATTATTGTCTTTTACGGGACTTAATTTTCGAACTCTTCGCATAGTGCTGTTGGCATTGTCGATGGCTTCGTCCAGCATTTCTTTTTTGGCCACCATAACACTCATGGTGTAATTGATGTTGGGTGCTGTAAATAAGGAACGAGCGACTTGAATGGGAATTAAAACCCTTAAATCTTGGCTGTTCCCGAAGGTGGAACCTTTTTCTTTTAAGACTCCAATGACTTTAAATTTAGCCCCACGAATGGAAATAATTTTGTCAATTGGATTCACATCTTTTAGCAATCCTTTTTGAAAATCAGAGCCTACGATACAATTATAAGTGTTGTTTTGGATGTCGAAACCCGTAAAATTTCTACCCGAACTGGTCTCTAAACCAGAGTTAACCATAAAATATTCATCAACACCTACGATGGTGTTTTCGGGATCTGTTTTGGTGGCTTCATATTTAATTTCGGCTGTAGAAGTTGCCGTGAACGAAACCGAAGTTTCCGTCAAAGGATATTTGTATTTGTTCTTGAAAGCTACCGCTTCGGGATAGGAAATGATGGGATTTATGATTTCTCTTTCTTCGCCACCACGTCTTCGAGAGGTGTTTTCGTATTGATTGATGTTGAAAGTATTGGCGCCCATCGAAGCGAAATCAGAAGAAATGGTGTTTTCCAACGCGGAAACTACCGTTAGAATTCCCACCAAAGCAGTGATTCCTATGGCAATAATCAAAACAGTAAGGATGGTGCGCAACAATTGGGTTCTGATGGAACCAAAAGCAATTCGGACGTTTTCTCGGAATAATTTAAACATAGTGGTTATTTGACACGAAATTACAATTTTTGTTACAAGTTTGCTTTAGAAGATATGATATTTATTTTAAAAACAAGATATTTGCAGGGAGAATTGACAATTGATAATTCATAATTCGTAATTCGTAATTCATAAAAATGGCTCAAAAACCAAGTATTCCAAAAGGAACAAGAGATTTTTCACCTGCTGAGGTGGCAAAACGTCACTATATTATATCCATTATAAAAAATAATTTCGAGAAGTTTGGGTTCCAACCCATAGAAACACCTTCGTTCGAAAACTCCGAAACCTTGATGGGAAAATATGGAGAAGAAGGCGATCGATTGATTTTTAAGATATTGAATTCCGGAGATTATTTGGCGAAAGCCGATGCTGCATTATTGCAAAATAAAGAAAGCAACAAACTGACTTCCAGTATTTCAGAAAAAGCCTTACGCTATGATTTGACAGTTCCTTTTGCAAGATATGTGGTGCAACACCAAAGCGAAATTGAGTTCCCTTTCAAAAGATACCAAATCCAACCAGTTTGGCGTGCCGATCGTCCGCAGAAAGGGCGTTTCAGGGAATTTTTTCAATGCGATGCCGATGTGGTGGGTTCAAAATCATTGTGGCAAGAAGTAGAATTGGTACAATTATACGATTCGGTTTTTACGCAATTGGGTTTAGAAGGTGTGACCATTAAAATCAATAATAGAAAAATACTTTCGGGAATTGCTGAGGTGATTGGAGCTAAAGATAAACTAATCGATTTTACGGTGGCTTTGGATAAACTCGACAAAATAGGCGAGGACGGGGTGAAGAAGGAAATGATGGAAAAAGGAATTGCTGAAAGTGCGATTGAAAAAGTACAGCCTTTGTTTCATTTCACTGGAACAATTTCGGAGAAAATAGAAAAACTTTCTACTTTACTGGCCGAATCTCCAGAAGGAATGAAAGGCGTGGACGAGTTGCGATTCATTTGTGAAAACGTGGCAAATTTGGGTTTGAACAAAGCCATTTTAGATTTAGATGTGACTTTAGCCCGAGGGTTGAATTATTATACAGGCGCTATTTTTGAAGTCGCTCCGCCAAAATCCGTTTCAATGGGTTCCATTGGTGGTGGAGGAAGATACGATGATTTGACTGGGATTTTTGGTTTGAAAGATATGAGTGGAGTTGGGATTTCCTTTGGATTAGACCGAATTTATTTGGTTATCGAAGAATTGAATTTATTTCCGGAGACCGTGACTTCGACATCCAAAGCCTTGTTTATTAATTATGGTGAAAAAGAAGCGTTTTATTCGATGAAAGCCATTACAAAGTTGAGAAGTTTTGGCATAAAAGTAGAATTGTATCCCGATAATGTGAAGGTGGGAAAACAGTTTCAGCACGCCGATAAACGCGGAATTTCTTTTGCAGTCATCGTGGGTGAATCTGAAATGAAAGAAGAAAAATTTGCCTTGAAGAATTTAACTACTGGCGAGCAAGTTTTGCTTGATTTCAATGATTTGAAAGCGGCTTTATTATAAAGGATTTAGGTTTAAAAAAATAAAAAAGTTTACAAGAGAAGACCTTCTTTTGTAAACTTTTTTATTTGCAAAAAAAGACAAACTATTCTATTCTAAAAAACTGATTGTTGGCAATAATTTCTTTTAATGGAGCTAAGTCTTTCACTTTTATATTTTTGTAGAAGGCAGCAATATGTTTGTCGTGATGCACATCCGAACCTACAAAGCGGTACATTCCTTTTTGGAGTAATTTCTCGGCAATTTTAGTAATGCCCTCGCCATAATAGCCTACTACCGACAACAAATTCAACTGTAATAGACAGCCTGCATTAATCAGTTTCTGATATTCATCAAAATTGTTATGGTAAAAGAGATAACGTTCTGGATGAGCCAAAACCGGAATATAACCCGCGACTTGCAAATCGAATAAAATGGTATACAACTGAATGGGAGGGTTGAGGTAGGACATTTCGACCAATACATAATTGTCTTTAAGTGTCAGTAGTTTCCCTGATTGAAAAAGGGTTACAAAGTGCTCGTCCATCATATATTCTGCAGCCGCACGAAAGGGAATCGAAAGCTGGTTTTTGTTTAATTCAATGCGGGTAGTGGCCTCTAGAGCCGTAATGTTTTCGAAAGTATTTTCCCAAAAATGTTGAAAAATATGGGGCGTGGTAATATATTGTGAAGTTCCCAAACCTTGTAGCGCTTTGGTAAGCCGCAAGGAATCCTCAAAAGTTGGAGCGCCATCATCAATGCCTGGTAAAAGATGAGAATGAATATCTACATAATTATCAGGAATTAAATCTTTAAGTATTGCTTTGGATTTAAATAGTGTAAACATAGGGGCAAAGATACGAAAAATGTTATCGGTTGTCGGTTATCTGTTATTTTGCTACTGATATTTTAAATTTAAAGTTTAAAGTATGTTTTAAACTTTTTGCTTATTTTTATAAAATTTAAAGTATGTTTAAAATTTTGTTCATATTTTGAAAAACTTTTAAACGTAATACCAACAAATGACTTTTAAAATCCCTCATCCTATTGTATTAATAATTTTCCTAAAATGGTCGTCACTCTGGAAGCCTTTCAAGGGAATACCAATGAGGGCATACAAGCCATCGATTTGCGAAGTTTCCTTTTGAGTTGTAAATAAAAGAGGTTTTGGCTTTTTGTTATGGTTTGCTGATTATTCAATCCCATAAATCAATTTTAATATACCCCGCTTCTAACTCAGGAATTATTATATTTGCGAAGGAACAATGGCTTGGTTTTGCTATTTCTACAAGGAAACTACACCCAAATTTGTTCAATAGGTTGAATTTATAACTACACATGAACACGACAGAAAATACAGAAAACGAATGGTTGTTTGAAATAACACCCAAAAACAAGTTCTTCTCGTTGAACCTTAAGGAAGTGTGGCAATACCGCGATTTGCTGCTATTATTTGTCAAAAGAGATGTCGTTACCGTGTACAAACAAACCATCTTGGGGCCTTTATGGTACTTGATTCAGCCTTTGTTTACTTCGATCACTTTCACTATTATTTTCAATACCGTAGCTGGAATTGAAACAGGTACGGTGCCTCCCTTTTTGTTCAATTTAGCGGGGATCACAGTTTGGAATTATTTTACCGCTTGTCTAACGGATACTTCGGATACGTTCAAAAGGAATGCTGCGATCTTTGGCAAGGTTTATTTTCCTCGGGTGATTATGCCTTTGTCTATCGTGATTTCCAATCTGCTTAAGTTTGGCATCCAGTTCCTGATTTTCATTGGGTTTTATATCTTTTATTATTTTAAGGGCGCCGACATTAGCCTCAATGCCTCTATCTTATTTTTTCCTTTACTTATTGCTTTAATGGGGATTCTCGGTTTGGGATTGGGGATGTTCATTTCGTCTTTAGTGACCAAATACAGAGATTTTAGTTACCTGATAGGTTTTGGAGTACAATTGCTAATGTACCTCTCGGCAGTGATGTATCCTATGGCCTTGATTAAAAGTAAAATGCCGGACTATGCGTGGTTAGTTCAGTATAACCCTTTGGCTTATATAATCGAAACTACCCGTTATATGTTGTTGAATGTGGGTCACATTTCTGTTTTAGGATTGGTCTATACGATCAGTTTCACTGTTATTGTGTTTTTCGTAGGACTGTTGGTTTTTAATAAGACGGAGAAGAGTTTCATAGATACGGTTTAGTTTGGGCATTTTTGAATGTAGTTTAAAGTTGTTTAAAATTGTTTAAAATTGTTTAAAGTGGTTTATACTAATTTGCTTTAATAATTACGATTACTTATATTTGCTTGATAATAATGACCATTATGAGCTATCAAGTAAATTTAACAGAGGAAGAGT
>JAAFGY010000125.1 GCA_010365135.1 Flavobacterium sp. | reverse complement strand
CGGAGAAAATCACCAATAGACCACCAACTACATTTCAACAATTTATAAAAGACAATAAAAAAGCCCTTACCGAATAACACTTACAAGACGATAGCAGACCATTTTTTTTTTGAAGTTTTAAAATTAGTTTTAAAGTTGTTTTTTTAATAAATTTTTATAATTATCAAAACAGTCACTGTATTTATTTTCAGTAACTTTAGCTAAAATTTTAAACACAAAGAACAATGGCAACACTACGATTAGGAGATATTGCTCCAGATTTTGAAGCGGAAACAACGCAAGGCACGATTCATTTCCACGAATGGTTAGGCGATTCATGGGGAGTTTTATTTTCGCATCCGGCAGATTTTACGCCTGTTTGCACCACCGAATTGGGGACAGTGGCGAATTATTATCCTGAATTTGTCAAGAGAAACACAAAAGTTATCGCTTTGAGCGTTGATGGATTAGCATCACATTTGGAGTGGATAAAAGACATTAATGAAACCCAAAACACCATTGTAAATTTTCCCATCATTGCTGATGAAGACAAGAAAGTGGCCAATTTATATGATATGATTCACCCAAACGCGAATGATAAATTTACGGTTCGTTCTGTTTTTATAATTGGATCCGACAAAAAAATTAAGTTAATTTTGACTTATCCAGCATCAACCGGAAGAAATTTTGACGAAATTCTGCGTGTTATTGATAGTTTACAGTTGACTGCTAATTACAGCGTGGCAACACCTGCCAATTGGAAAGACGGCGATGATGTGGTCATCTCAACTTCAATTCCAGACAGTGATATTCCAGAAAAATTTCCAAAAGGGGTACAACGTATAAAAAATTATCTAAGAATGACACCACAACCTAATAGATAGAAATTATAAGTTTTGGATAATAAAAAAGTACAATAAAAAAATTTTCTTATTGTACTTTTTTAGTTTCTAAAAAGATTGAAAGATTGAATTATTATAGCGTATAAGCTATCGACCTACTGGAATAATCATTCTTTTACTCCATTAAAGGATGTTATTAATTTTGGCATATTGCAACAACATAATAGTTTTTGCATCTTTAATTTCTCCCGTTTGAATCATGGCAATAGCTTGGTCAAAATCAAATTCTAGCACTTCTATATTTTCTTGTTCCGAAGCTAATCCACCACCGTTGCTAACTTTCATTGTAGCGTCATATTCGCCCAGAAATAAATACAAGATTTCGGTAATAGCGCCCGGTGACATATAAGTTTCAAAAACTTTATGCACTGTTGAAAGTCTATAACCCGTTTCTTCTTCCGTTTCTCGAATAATACATTGTTCAGGATGGTCTTTATCCAAAAGTCCGGCACAAACCTCAATCATCATTCCTGATTTATTTCCATTAAGGAAAGATGGCAACCGAAATTGTCTAGTCAGAATAACGGTCTTTTGAGTGGAGTTATAAAGCAAAATTCCTGCTCCATTTCCACGATCATACACTTCACGAATGTGCGTTTCAATGGGTTCCTCTTCCTTTTGATACTGATAAGTCACTTTGTTCAAAACATACCAATTGTCTGAAAGTAATTCAGTTTTTTGGATGGTTATTTTTGGGTCTTTCATTTGTTTTTGATTTTACCGCGAATTCACAAATGGGACTTTTATCGTTTTTAATTTGCGAATTTGCGGTTTCATTTAAGTATAAAAAAACGCCCTGGAATTTCAGAGCGTTTGAGTTATTATTTTAAAATTGTTTGCTTTCTATCTGGTCCCACAGAAACAATTTTTATTGGAACTTCAACTTCTTTTTCTATAAATTCGATGTATTCTTTTAACTCGATTGGCAATTGGTCATAAGTGGTCATTCCAGTCAAATCAGCTTGCCAACCTTTGAATTCTTTAAAAACAGGAGTGACATTTTCAGGTTCGATGTTGTAAGGAAAATGCGAAATATTCTTGCCTTTATAATTGTATTCTGTACACACTTTTAGCGTTGGAAATCCGGAAAGAATATCCCCTTTCATCATCATCAATTGGGTTACACCATTGATTTGAACTGCATATTTCAAAGCTACTAAATCCAACCAACCACAACGTCTTTGTCTTCCGGTAACAGAGCCAAATTCATTTCCTACTCTTGCCATTGTTGCGCCGTCTTCGTCAAAAAGTTCCGTTGGAAATGGACCACTTCCCACGCGTGTTACATACGCTTTGAAAATTCCGTAAACTTCTTTTATTTTGTTTGGAGCAATTCCTAAACCTGTACAAGCACCTGCTGCAGTAGTATTTGATGAAGTTACGAAGGGATACGTTCCAAAATCAACATCCAATAAGGATCCTTGTGCGCCTTCGCACAAAATTGCTTTTCCTGCTTTTTGCGCTTGGTGTAAGTATTCTTCGCTATCTACAAAATCTATTTTTTTCAATTCTTCGATGGCTTCAAAGAATTCTTTTTCCATTTCTTCTAAATTGTACTGGATGTTAACATCGTAAAATGCAATCATTTCTTCGTGTTTGTTGGCCAATGCACGGTATCTTTCTTTGAAGTCTTCCAACTCGATATCGCCAACACGGATTCCGTTTCTACCGGTTTTGTCCATATAAGTTGGGCCAATTCCTTTAAGCGTGGAACCAATTTTTGCTTTGCCTTTTGAAGCTTCTGATGCGGCATCCAGCAAGCGATGTGTTGGTAAAATTAAATGAGCTTTTCTAGAAATGATTAATTTATTTTTGATGTCTAAATTAAATTTGGCCAAGCCTTCAATTTCTTTTTGAAAAACAACTGGGTCAATTACCACTCCGTTTCCAATGATGTTTACGGCAGTTTTATGAAAAATTCCAGAAGGAATAGTTCTCAAAACGTGTTTGATTCCATCAAACTCTAAAGTGTGTCCTGCATTTGGGCCACCTTGAAAGCGAGCAATAATATCATATTTTGAAGTAAGAACGTCAACAATTTTTCCTTTTCCTTCGTCTCCCCATTGCAATCCTAATAATAAATCTACGGTCATTCTGTTTGTTATTTGTAGTTAATTTCTGTGTGTTATTTTTGTTTTTTTATCCCGTATAAATATAAGGAGTGATTGGTAATCTCAATATCAAATATCTCTTCAATTGTTTTTTTGATACTTTGAATTCTTGGATCGCAAAACTCAATTACTTCGCCAGTATCCGTCATTATGATGTGATCGTGCTGCTTGTCGAAATATGATTTTTCGTAATGTGCCTGATTTTGTCCAAACTGATGTTTGCGAACCAAACCCGATTCCAATAAAAGTTCTATTGTATTGTAAAGCGTTGCTCGGCTCACACGATAATTTTTATTTTTCATTTTGATATAAAGATTTTCTATATCAAAATGCTCCTCGCTTTCATAAATTTCTTGAAGTATTGCGTATCGCTCTGGAGTTTTGCGATGTCCTTTGTTCTCAAGATACATCGTAAAAACACTTTTTACAATTTCTTGATTTTTACTGTTATCCAATGCAATTTGTGTCATATCAGGCAAAGATAAATTTTATTTTTCAGTTTAGAAGTTTAAGCGTTTAAAAGTTTAGCCACTAAAGTCATAACAATTATAACTTTTATCTTTTTCTTAATTTTTATATTCCCGGGTCACTTTATCGACACCATCAATTTGTTTAATATTATCGATTAATTTTTTGAGAATATTGTTGTTTTGTACAATAACCGCTATTTGTCCATTGAAAATTCCAGCCTCTCCGCTTAAAGAAATGCTTTGGATATTTACATTCATATTATCCGAAATTACTTTGGTCAATTTGTTTGTGAGACCTTTAGTGTCCATTCCCGTAATATGCAAAATAGCTTTGAATTCCTGTTGTGAGGAATCGATCCATTTTGCCATAATAATACGATAAGCATAATTCGATTGAAGGCTTATCGCATTGGGACAATCTCTTTTGTGCACTTTTATTCCTTCGCTAATGGTAATAAATCCAAAAACTTCGTCACCAGGAATGGGGTTGCAACAAGTGGATAATTTATAATCTAATTTGTCTTGGTCTGCGCCAAAAACCAACATATCATAATTGCTATTCAACACTTGTTTGTGAATGTCTTCGTTTGCAGTGCTCGAAGAACGCTTGATTTTACTTTTGAAAAAATTAATAAAAGTATTGCTTTTTTGCGCCGCGTAATCTTTTAATTGCTGGTTTTCTATGGCTCCAACGCCAATTCGGTAGAACAAATCCAAACTTGTTTTTAATTTGAAGAAATTCACTAATTCATTGACAACTGATTCACTCATAGTAATTTTTAAGTGTTTCAGTTTTCGAGTAAGGACTTCTTTCCCTTCCTCAGCAATTTTTTTCGTGTTTTCGTTTAGAACATTTTTTATTTTATTTTTTGCCCTTGAAGTCGTCACATAATCCAACCAGTTGATGGTTGGTTTTTGATATTGCGAGGTGATAATTTCAATTTGATCGCCACTTTTTAATTCGTGATTTAAGGGAACTAATTTTCCATTAACACGAGTTCCGCGAGTACGAATTCCCACTTCGGAGTGAATGCTAAAGGCAAAATCAAGAGAAGTGGCACCTTTCGGTAAGGATTTTATTTCTCCCTTTGGTGTAAATACAAAGATTTCCTTTGAATATAAATTCATTTTGAAATCTTCTACAAAATCGACGGCGTTGGTTTCTGAGTTTTCCAAAGCTTCTTTTAATAGATTGAGCCAAATGTCTAAACCACTTTCTTCGCTTCCGCCTTGTTTGTATTTGTAATGGGCGGCATATCCTTTTTCGGCAATTTCATCCATACGTTCACTTCGAACTTGGACTTCCACCCAACGACCTTTTGGCCCCATAACAGTAATGTGCAAGGCTTCGTAACCGGTTGTTTTTGGTGAGGAAATCCAATCGCGCAACCTGCTAGGACTGGGTCTATAGTGATCTGTAACTATCGAATATATTTTCCACGCTAAGAATTTTTCTTCGTGAGGATTTGATTTATAAACGATTCGCAACGCAAATTTATCATACACTTCATCAAAACCTACTCCTTGAGCTTTCATTTTTCGATAAATCGAATAGATGGATTTTGGACGTCCTTTTATAATATAATCGAGTTTTTCTATGTCTAATGCGGATTTTAGAACCTCTGAAATGTCTTTTATATAGGCGTCTTGTTCTTCCTTAGTTTCTTTTATTTTACTTACAATATCATTATAAATGCCCGGTTCAGTATATTTTAATCCTAAATCTTCAAGCTTGTTTTTTATTTTATATAAGCCTAATCGATGGGCCAGAGGTGCGTAAATGTATAATGTTTCGGACGCAATTTTGACCTGTTTGTAATCTTCCATATCTTCCAAAGTTTGCATATTATGCAATCTATCGGCTATTTTTATAAGGATTACACGTACGTCATCGTTGAGTGTGAGCAACATTTTTCGAAAATTCTCGGCTTGCATCGAAACATTCATTTCTTTTTGAACTTTCGAAATTTTGGTCAAGCCTTCTACCAATTGGGCTACTTTTGGACCGAACATTTTATCAATGTCTTCTACTGTTATTGGAGTGTCTTCGACCACATCGTGCAATAATGCCCCAGCAATAGCTGCTGCTCCCAAACCTATTTCCGAAGCTACAATTTTGGCCACAGCGATTGGATGGAAAAAGTAAGCTTCTCCAGATTTTCTACGCTGATCTTTATGCGCATCCATAGCAACATCAAAAGCTTTACGGATGAGTTTTTTATCTTCGGGAGTTAAGGTTTGGTAACTGATGCGAAGCAACTCTTTGTACTCTTGTGCAATTGCCTTGTTTTCCTTTTCTAAATCTATTTCTAACATAAAAAGAATCGTTGATTTTTTAAAAATAGGCATAACTAACGAGATATGCAAACTGGGATTGAATTTATATTTCGGAAAACTTATTCTCTTACTCTAACAAAATCCAAATCTTGAAAATCATAACTAAAGTCTGTCAAATCTGATATGGGTTTCATTTTTAGGGTATCAGCTTTTCCTTTTTTATCCAATTCAAAAAGCAAAAAAGCATCGGCATTAAAGCTGCGATTGTCCCATTTTACTGCTAAAGTATTGTCTTTATAATAGAAAACTTCGCCAACTAATTTTGGTGAACGAATGGATTTAAAAAATAATTTTCCTTTTTTTTCTGAAATTTCGATTGCACCAAACCAATTATCAACAAAACAACCTTCGTATTTTTTTAGATCAATTTTTAGTTTTTCTTTCTTATTTTTGGCTATTGTTGCCCACACTTCTGTTGTAGTTTTGTCGGCTTCTGCGATATTATCTTTTTCCTTTTTGCTATATATTTCTACATAATTCGTGTAAGGAAGACCGAGATAACTGTCTTTTATTGTATTGGTAATGGCTGTAAAAGCAGCTCCAGATTGCTGATTAGTCAATACTACAATTCCTAAATTTAGCTCAGGAAACAAAGTCGTTTGCGTAACAATTCCTTCTAATCCACCAGTGTGAGTCACTTGTTTGTACCCTTTGACATCGCTCAAAAACCAACCTAAACCGTAACCACTAAAATGCGTATTATAAGGTGGTTTTGTGTTTACAGGAATTATGGTTTGCAGGCTCCACATTTCATTTTGTTGTTTTACAGAAAATAATTGAAGTTGTTTTTCCGCGCCATATTTTCCGTTTTGCAATTGTAGAATCATCCATTTGCTCAAATCATTCACACTCGAATAAATTCCTGCCGCAGCATCGAAAGTATGATTTTTATAACGGGAAATTATTTTGAGTTTTCCATCCGTTGGAACGTGAGGAGCTATAATATTTGTAGTGTCTTTTAAGCGCAAATAAGAAGCGGCGCTATGATTCATTTCCAAAGGTTTCATAATGCGTTCTTCGATGAAATCGCACCACGATTTTCCACTTACTTTCGCAACAACTTCGCCAGCGACGATGTATAGTAAATTGTCGTAATCGTATTTAGTTCTAAAAGCCGAAACGGGTTTCAAATACTGCAAATTGTAAATAATATCTGTGGCTTTAAAGTCGCTTCCGTCGGGCCAAATCATCAAATCGCCTGCGCCAAGACCCAATCCGCTGCGATGTGTCACTAAATCCCGAATGGTAAATTCATTGGTCACATACTCATTATACATTTTGAAATTAGGAAGATATTGCGTCACTTTATCGTCCCATTTTAATTTTCCTTCATCGACTAACATTGCCAAAGCAGCAGTTGTAAAGGCTTTGCTGTTCGAGGCAATTCCAAACAAGGTATTGGCATCGACTTTCTCTTTGGTAAGGATCGATTTCACTCCGTAACCTTTAGCAAGAACAATTTTTCCATCTTTAACAATGGCCACCGCAATTCCTGGAACGTTAAAGCTTTTCAGGGTATTTTCGACTAATTCATCGACTTGTTTTTCGCTTATTTGCGCATTTACATTGAAACCAATCAATAGCAAAAGTGCAATCAGTACTTTGTAATTCATAATATGTAATTCATAATTCATAATTCATAATTCATAATTCGTAATTCGTAATTCATAATTCGTAATTCGTAATTGATTTAAAACCCTCGTTGTCTTTTGGCTTCGAATATTAAAATGGCAGCGGCAACCGAAACATTCATACTGTCGATTTCGCCTTGCATCGGAATAATGATGTTTTGTGTGGCTGCATTTCGCCATTCTTCCGTCAGGCCAGTGGCTTCCGTGCCAACAACCAAAGCGGTTGGACCAGTATAATTTTGCATGTGATAAGAAGTCGAATTTTGCAAAGTGGCACAATAAATATTGATTTTTCGCTCTTGTAGAAAAGCAATAATTTCCTCCGTTGTTCCAGTTGCAATTTGGTTAGTGAACAAACAGCCTACACTCGAGCGAACGATATTGGGATTGTACAAATCGCTTTTTGGATTGGCAATAATCACGGCATCTAGATTCGCAGCATCGGCAGTTCGCAATAAAGCGCCGATATTCCCTGGTTTTTCTGGTGCTTCGGCTACGAGAATCAGTGGATTTTTAGATAATTTTAAATGCGATAATTCTAAAGATTTGGATTTGGCTACAGCCAAAATTCCTTCGGTGGTATCGCGATAGGCTAGTTTTTGATAAACTTCTTTCGAAATTTCGATTAAGTTGGCGCTTTTGGATAATTTTAGAGCTTCTGTTTCCGAGATGAATTCAGGAAAAAATAAAAGAGTCTCCATTTCATATCCGCCTTTCAGTGCGATTTCTATTTCTCTTTTGCCTTCTATTAAAAAAGTTCCTGATTGTTTTCGTGTTTTTGCTTTTTCCTGCAGCAGCACCAATGATTTTATAAATGGATTTTGAATGGAAGTGATTTGTTTCATTTTAAATAAAGAGTTGCAAAACTACAAAGTTACAAAGGTTTTATTGTTTAATTTGCATTCTATTATTGAATAAGAAAAATTGTTTTTTCAGTTTTAGAACATAAATAAAAAAAGCTTAATTTCACAAAGTCAAAATCAAACAGTGAAAAATTACACCGTCAAACGATACCAAGAAAACGATTATACCGAGTGGAATGCTTTTATTGGCCAAGCCAAAAATGCTACTTTCCTATTTCATCGAGATTTTATGGAATACCATTCCGATAGATTTCACGATTATTCTTTGATAGTTTTGAATGGCGAAAAATGGGTTGCCATACTTCCTGCAAATGTTCTTGAAAACCAAGTTTTCTCGCATCAAGGCTTGACTTATGGCGGATTGGTTTATAATGAAAAGATAAAATTGGCTTCGATTATCGAAATTTTCAAAAGTGTTTTATTCTTTTTGAATGTCAATAAAATCGAAAAATTGCAGGTAAAATTAATTCCTTCCATTTACCATCAAAAGCCTGCCGAAGAGTTAAATTACGCCTTGTTTTTGGCGAAAGCCGAATTGATTAGGAGAGATTCTCTGGCGGTTATCGATTTGTCAAAGAAAAATAGTTTATCAAAATTGAGAAAGAGAAGTATTCAAAAAGGGATTTCGAATGATTTTGTAATTCAAGAAGTGGTTAATTTTGATGATTTTTGGAACGAAATATTAATTCCAAATTTAGCCAAAAAATACCAAGCAAAACCCGTTCACAGTTTGCAAGAAATCACAAAATTAAAAGCCCTATTTCCTGAAAATATTCGACAATTAAATGTGTACCAAAACGAAATTATTGTTGCTGGAACGACTATATTCGAAAGCTCAAATGTGGCTCACTGTCAGTATATTTCTGGAGATGAAATTAAGAACGAATTGGGCGGATTGGATTTGTTATTTCATCATTTAATTACTGAAACTTTCAAAAATAATCAATTTTTTGATTTTGGAATTTCTAATGAAAGTCAAGGTCAAAAGCTCAATAATGGCTTATCTTATTGGAAAGAAAGTTACGGAGCGAGTACGATTGTTCAGGATTTTTATGAAGTGGAAACCATCAATTATAGTAAACTTGAAAATGTTTTAAAATAAATTTCATCAAATATGAAATACCAAAGTTTAATTTCAAGCATAGACGAAACGCACCAAACTTTGCAACAAAGTGCGGTAAAAGCGGTAAATAGTCACCTAAGTTTGCCCAATTGGTTGATAGGATTTTATATCGTAGAATATGAACAGAATGGCGAAGATAGAGCGAAATATGGTGCCAAGTTATTTCAGAATTTAGCCAGCGAATTGAAATCCAGAAGTATAAAAACCAATGAAAGAGATTTGAGAGGATGCAGGAGTTTTTACAACACCTATTCCTTGTTTATTGATTACATTGTTTATTTACCAGCTTTTAAACAATTGTCAAAAAGTAATCTTCCAATTCGGGGGTCAGTGACCGCCAAATCGTCAAATCCAAATGTTGATTGCAATATCCACAAATCGGATAACCAAAAATGGGGAGCAGTGACCCCCATTTTAGGACATAAAGGAATTGAAAAATAACACCATCGCTAATGATAAAATTCCTCGACTTAAGAAAAATAAACGAACCCTACGAAGTCGCATTTCAAGAAAAATTGAAATCGGTTTTAGAAAGCGGTTGGTATATCTTGGGCAAGGAAGTTGTGGCGTTTGAGCGCCATTTTGCCACCTATTGCGGAACAAAACACTGCATTGGGGTAGGGAATGGTTTTGATGCTTTAGTTTTGATTTTCAAAGGATATATTCAATTGGGGAAATTGCAAAAAGGAGATGAGGTAATTGTGCCAGCAAATACTTATATCGCCAGTATTTTGGCAATTCTTCAAGCGGATTTGGTTCCTGTTTTGGTCGAGCCAAGATTAGAAACTTACAACATCAATCCCGATTTGATTGCAGAAAAAATCACTTCAAAAACCAAAGCGATTCTCGTGGTTCATCTTTACGGTCAATTGGCCGAAATGAATCCAATAAACAAAATTGCTCATCAACATAATTTGATGGTTATAGAAGATGCTGCTCAAGCTCACGGAGCCATTTCAGATTTCAGATTTCAGATTTCAGATTTCATAAAATCTGGAAACCTTTCTGGTGCTGCTGCTTTCAGTTTTTATCCTGGAAAAAATTTGGGAACTTTGGGCGATGGAGGCGCTGTTACAACCAATGATACTGAATTGGCCAAAGTCATTCAATCACTGCGAAATTACGGTTCGGAAGAAAAATATAAGAATGAATATGTTGGCATAAATTCGCGTTTAGATGAATTGCAAGCGGCTTTTTTGAGTATCAAATTACCCCATTTAGATACTGAAAATAATATTCGAAGAGCAATTGCCAATCGCTATATTTCTGAAATTAAAAACGATAAAATAATTCTACCTTTTTGGGATTTGTCAGACAATCACGTTTTTCATTTGTTTGTTATTCGAACTGAAAAACGAGACGAATTGCAACAGTTTTTATTGGATAACGGAATTCAAACTATGATTCACTATCCAATCCCGCCACACCAACAAAAAGCTTTTTTAGCTTGGAATCATTTGTCTTTTCCGATAACCGAAAAAATCCATAATGAAATTTTGAGTTTGCCAATGAGTCCAGTATTGACGATTAAAGAAGTTGATTTTATTATAAAGATTTTAAATCAATACTTAGATTCAATTAATAAATGCAACGGTTAGATTTGTTTAAAATAAACCTTCGGATAGTTTTTGAAATCTATATTTCAAAAACTATCCGAAG
>JAAFGY010000124.1 GCA_010365135.1 Flavobacterium sp. | reverse complement strand
AAAATGCTTGGCACAAGCCAAAATCGTATTGTTTTTTGATAAATCATCTCCTTGAAAACCTTTTACACTAGCAATTGCCATTTGTGTTCCAAGAAAACTATCTTCTCCTGAACCTTCAGAAACTCTACCCCATCTTGCATCACGTGCAATATCCACCATTGGCGCAAATGTCCAATGAACACCAGCTGAGGAAGCTTCGGAAGCAGCAATTCGAGCCGCTAATTCGACTGCTTTTGGATCAAATGAGGAAGCCATCCCTAGATTTATTGGAAAAATAGTTTTGTAACCGTGAATGACATCATGACCAAATAACAACGGAATTTTTAGCCTCGAGTTCTCTAAATTAATACGCTGGATTTCTCTGGTTTCTTTGGCGCCTGTTGCGTTAAGAATTGACCCTACTTTGCCTTGTTGAATGCGAGTGATGAAATTATCACCAGATTTTGGGCCTGTTACTGTACCATCAGAAGTAAACTGTACCGTTTGGTAAATTTTTTCTTCGATGGTCATTTTCGACATTAAATCAGCAATAAACTCGGCTTTGGGCTTGATATTACCGGGCTTTATAGCTTGTTTTTTTTGGCTGTAGCCAAAAAATGAAAAGCAAATAAATAATATAATTAGTCTAATTTTCATATTGTGTATTAATTAATGCTAAAAGTTATGTTGGGCCGAAGAAAAACCTAATTTTTTTAAACCCACCTTTACTTCTGGGGCTTGCATAAATAAATTCCAAAGTAATCCTGTTCTATGATTCTCTACCATTGGAGCTATTGTTCCTTGATCAATCGCTAAATACCTTGGAGTAACCCAATTATATTGTGGTGAAAATGCGTCATAAGGTCCCGCAACTCCAACTAAAGTGCTCTTTTTTTCGTCGTATAAATAATGCAAAAATCTCATGCTTTCAGCAGGTGTATATGGAAATGAGGACAAGGCAGCCGTTGGCGAAATCACGCCGGGATCATTTAATGGTTGATGAGCCGTATAACCAGTTGTACCATCAGAATTTCTGGTATAACTAGCAGTAAGTCCCCAACATTTATCTGAATAACCTGCCCATTTCTTAGGATTAGCCAAACAATATTGATAAATGATTTTGGAGTGATTTTGTGTCAATGTCCAATAATTAGCATAGGCATCTGATAATCCGCGAGGATCCAAGCCCAAATAAGAATAGTGAGACCAAAACAAAGGCCCCACATTTCCTGAAGCACCATTATAATTCAATATCACGGGAAATCCATATTGAGAACTTCCATCTATAATTCCTCCGTTTCGCGCCCATCCTTGCTGATAGGTCGCGGCAGTTATTGGATGTGTTGGGGAAGCGGCACCCAAAACATAGGTAATTAAACATTCATTGTACCCTTCTAATTTGAAATTCATTTGCCAAGCATAATCAGGTGACCAATGCCAATACAAAGTATTTTCTCCTTTGGTGTACCAATCCCATTCTACACCTTTCCAAAGATTATCCGCTTTGGTTGCCAGTGCTTGTTCGTCTGCGGTTCCAGTTTTAAAATATTCTCTAATAGTCAGTAAACCTTGACAAAGGAAGGATGTTTCTACAAGATCACCTCCGTTGTCTTTGGTTCCAAATGGGATTACGTGACCTGTTTCTCCATTCATCCAGTGAGGCCAAGCGCCGTGAAATCGATCTGCATTTGCCAGAAAATTCAATGCCGTAGTCAGTCTAGAAACAGCCTCAGCTCTTGGCAGAAAACCTCTTTCTATACCTACGATTATTGACATTAGCCCAAAACCTGAACCTCCAGTAGTTACAATATGTGCATCGTTTCCTGGATCATCTGTGTGGTATCGCTCTCTGGCCAATTTTGAATTGGATTCTGCATATTCCCAAAAATATTTTATAGCATCCTTCTGTACTTGATCCATTGCTTGAGCATCTGTTAGTGCAGTTGGTGTTGGGGTTGGTGTTGGGGCTGGAGTAGGTTTTGGGGAATCACCACTGCTGCTACAACTTATGATTGAAAACAAATATAGCACAGAATAAATTTTGAATGTTTTCATATCGATTTTTTTTATATAATTGCCAAAAAGATTGCTGTGGCCAAGTATTTAATTACTAATAATTTGGATTTTGAACTAATACTCCACCAGATTGGTCAATTGCGGTTTGAGGAATTGGATAATACTTGTTTTTCTCTTGATATCCCTTTCCACCAAGAACTGCTGCGGCATCTCCCCATCGAACTAAATCATAAAACCGTTCGCCTTCTAATGCAAACTCGATCCTTCTTTCTTGCTTAATGGCGGTTCTCAAAGTAGATTGTCCTCCTGTGACAATTGGCAAAATACTATTATTTGCTCCTCTAGCTCTTTTCCGAATTTGTTCTAAATAAGTTGCAGCCAGACCTGAATTTCCATCTTCATTAGCCGCTTCGGCAGCCATTAACAATACATCGGCATATCTCATAATTTTTACATTTTCCCAGTAATTTTTATTAACCCCAAAAGCTTTCCTTTCTTCCGGAAGCGTGTAGGCTTTCTTGTTCCAATACAATTGAGCTAAAGGAGGACTTGCTGGTAGTGTATTTCCTAATCCGTCACCTTGTCCTGAAGTAAGAATTGTAGCGGATTTTCTTGGGTCATTAGCTTCGTAGGCATTGATTAAATTTGTTGTAGGCACATTAAATCCCCATCCTAAATCCCAAACACCTGTTCCGCGAACTCCTTGCGATTCATAATAATTGTTGGTGTAATACGTGGCCCCAATTAATAAAAACTGTGTTTCAAAAATTGTCTCTCTCGAATTGTTACCGGCTTTAGAAAATAAAGTTACGTAAGAGGACAGTAAATTATATTGTCCTGAATTTATTACTTCTTGACTTTTTGCCAGCGATTTTTTCCACTCCCCTTGATAGAGATACAATTTTGCCAAAAGACTGTTCGAAAAACCTTTTGTAGCTCGTCCCGGATATGCTGGCCAGCTTAAAGGCAAATGCTGCGCCGCAAATTCTAAATCACTTATAATTTGAGCATCTACTTCGGCAATCGTATTTTTTGCTTTAACACCATCACTGGGTTTCACGATTTTATTTAAAACAATTGGAACTTCTCCATAATCACGACGCAAATCAAAATACGCAAATGCTCTTATGGCCTTTGCTTCAGCCTCATTAGTAATACTCCCTGCGTCTGTCATTCCAGATGATTCAACAGCAACAATTAAATCGTTGCAGGCAAATATCAAGCTATAATGACCATTCCAGTTTGGGGCAAATTGACTTGCTGAATACACAAAATTATCCATGACATTTCCCAAGGTGGATGCATCTGTAGAGGTACTTCCTTTTGCGGCATCATCTGATCGAATACTTTGAAACCAATATCTATACCAATCTGTAACACCTTCTTGTGTACGAATTTTTTCATACAATCCAAAAGCTTTTTCTTCAAAACCACCAGCTGTCAAATCTCCCTCAGCAGCAACTCCCAAAGGTTTCATATCCAGAAAATCGGCATCGCTACATGAATTTATAATAGGCAAGGCCAAAGTGGCTATAAGTGTTAATTTAGTGATGAATCTATAATTTTTCATATTTCCCATTTTATTTATATTAAAAAGTAACATTTAATCCTAGTGTTGTGATAGCAGGAAGAGGGTATCCTCCTGAATCTCTACCAAATGAGATCGGAGATCCTCCAGCTTCAGGTGTAAATCCAGAATTATGTTTCCATGTTATTGGATTTTGAGCATTAATAAACAATTTCAATCCTTGAATATAAAATTTATTCAAAAATTTAGTATCAAAGTCGTAGGCTAATTGCACATTTCTTAATCGAATATAACTTCCATCTTCAATCATGTAAGTTGAGTTTTGTTTGTTATATCCGGATCCATCATTAAGTCTTGGTTCCCAATTTGAAGTGCCAGCGCCATTCCATCTATCCAATCTTGCTGTTCTGTAGTTGAATTGAGCAAAAGTAGAACCATTACCCCAATCTCTCCATACTTCATTCCCATAAACACCTTGTAAATCCGCTGAAAGAGTAAAGTTTTTATACGTAACACTTGCTGACATGCCGTACATAATATCTGGAGTTGGGTTTCCTATTATTGTTCGATCGTCTGTCGTAATTTTTCCGTCACCATTTACATCTTTATATTTCAAATCACCAGGACCATAACTTTCTAAAGAACTTGGTGGAGAACTTGACACCTCAGCGCTGGATTGATAAATGCCTTCAACAATGTAACCATAGAAAGATCCAATTGGAGAACCTGCAGTTAAAATGGAAGGACCATCAATTACTTGAAAACCTTCTTCATATACCGATGTTACTTCATTATTTAAAGTGGTTAAGTTACCGCTTACTGAGTATTGAATTTCATCATTTACTCTATCATTCCAAGAAGCTGAAAATTCGAAACCTTTATTTATAATTTCGCCTGCATTTGTATAGAACTTTTCGGCTCCCAAGTCAACAAAAGTTAATAAATTGTTGGTTGTTTTATTAAAATAGGTAGCTTCAAATTTTAGCCTGTTATTTAAAGTTCCCACTTCTACTCCACCTTCATAAGAGGTTATGGTTTCCCATTTTAAATTGGGGTTACTTCTGTACGCCAAAACATAGGCTGGAACTAATTTATCTCCAAAAACTGCTGAAGATCCTGTGGTATAACTTGGATACGATGGATATTGAATAGAAGTATATTGATTTCCCAACTCACCATAAGAACCCTTTATTTTTAAAGTATTAAAAATCTTTTGATTCTGCATGAAATCCTCTTTGGACACATCCCAAGCAGCGCCCACAGACCAGAAATTTTGAAATCTATTATCTCCTGTAAATGCCGAAGAACCATCTCTACGGAAAGAACCATTAAGAATATATTTACCTTCATAGTTATATAAGGCTCTGGCTAAATAAGAAACTGTACCATTTTCGTATTGTTCAGAGCTGGATCGACTTGTCGAAGGATCTCCATAAGGATATACATTCAAATACCACCATCTTTTGTCGTATGGAATAGGCTCTCGATCTATATATTGAGAAACAGAACCACTTATGGCTTCAAATCCAAAATAATATCGAGTATAACCCGCCATCGCTGTCAAATTATGATTGCCAAAAGTCTTGGTGTAAGTAAATAAATAATCTTGTTGTGTCTTTTCATACGTATTGCTGTATTCATTGACAGATGTTTGAGATCTTCCGCCAAAAGCGAGAGTAAGTTCATCTGTTTCGGCAGCATAAATATCAATAATTGGTGAATAACCTCTGCCTTTATTATATCCTAAATCAGCATAATAGGCTGCCCTAAATTTCAAATCTTTAAACAATTTAAATTCAGCGAATACATTACCCACAAATCTGGTTTCGAGATTTAATTGGGTTCCTTGCGTACCTTCGACAGATAATAATGGATTTTCTATTTGTGCTCCCCCAATTTCTGTTGGCAATTGATTGTAAACACCTTTGACCGAATTAAATGGTACAACAATTGGAGTAGCGTTTAACGCAGAACCAAAAGAATGCAATTGTGCTGGTCGGGCATCTACACCGCTAAAGCCGACACCTATCTTTATACCATCAGAAATTTGTAATTCGTTATTTAAATTGAACGTGAATTTTTTATAATTCTCAAAATTAATTAAGCCCTCATCTTGTACATGTCCAACTCCTAGATAAAACTTATTTTTTTCAGTGCCGCTAGAAATACTTATATTATGGTTGATAATTGTGGCATTATCATTTGAAATAGCATCAATCCAATCAGTATCTCCAGTAAATTTGTTGTAATAAGCATAAGGTGCAGCTCCTTGATTTACTCTCTGTTCACTATAAAGCGATTTAAATTGGGTTGCATTGGTGAGAGATGGTTTGCTTACAATTGATTTAACCCCCAAAGTTGTGTTGTAATTAATGGTGGTTTTCCCTTCCTTAGCTTTTTTAGATGTAATAATTATAACCCCATTGGCACCTTTAACCCCAAAAATAGCTAATGATGAAGGATCTTTTAATATTTCCATCGACTCAATATCATTTGCATTGATAAAATTGATATTGTCTGTGAAGATACCATCAACGACATACAATGGTTTTGAATTGTATCTACTTACTGTTCCTCGAATCCTGACATCAGGCTCTGCTCCAGGTTGTCCGGAATTTACAATTGACAACCCTGAAACTCTCCCTTGTAAAGAAGCCACTGGATTGGTGTTGGGTTTATCGGCAATGATTTTACCCTCTACCCTAATGATGGAACCCGCTAAATCTCGTTTTTTTGCAGTACCGTATCCGATAACAACTACCTCTTTCAATTCAGTGTCCTTGGATTCTTGCATTTTTACAGCCATAGTTTCAGCTGTAGCATTCGCAGAAATGGGATCAAAACCTACCATAGAAATTTTTATCACCTCTCCTACCTTGGCTCGGATATTAAAATTTCCATCAAAATCGGTATCAGCATTAGTTCTTGAATCAACTGCTACAACAGTGGCGCCAGGTATTCCAACCCCATTTTTATCTGACACTTTTCCTTTTATTATTTGGCCAGAAAGGAAAGTAGGAAGTAGAATGAGGACTAAAAAGCTAAAAATAAAATTTCTCATAAAGTAATAATTTGAATAAGTTAGTTGAACTAAATTACTAAATTACAACGTTATAGTAAAGTAAATGAATTACTACACTTATACATCATTTCTTTAATTATCCAAAAAAATCAATATTTATAGAGTTTATTAAAGATATAACTACAGCAAAATAAGCTGTATGATGTAGTAATGATGTAGTAAGTTATTTATAAAAATAATATAATACATATTAAATTCACAATTTATTATATAGATAATAAAAATTTAGAAAGATTTTCGTCTTGCATAAGGTTCAATTTTTTTCGTAATCGATAACGATGTAGTTCGACTCCCCGAAAAGAAATATTCATCATTGGCGCAATTTCTTTCGAGGAAAGATTCATTTTTAAATAGACGCAAAGTTTGATGTCTTTAGAAGTGAGATTTGGACATTTTTTAGAGAGATTTATTATAAATACGTCGTGAATTTGATTCAGATTTGATTCAAAAGTTTGCCACTCATTTTTGTTAATTGCATTCGATTTTATAACTTTTTTAATTTCGCTTTTAAGTTTATTGAAATCTATTTCCGTATCCAAAATATCTTGAATATTTTCTATCATTTCGCTTTGTTTGGCAATGGAGAGTGATTTTCCAGTAACTTCGGATGACTTTGTTCGCAATTCTAACTCTAGAATATGCTTTTCATATTCTTGCGAATTTAATTCGTTTTGCGCTTTCAATTCCATCTCTAGAATTTTCTTTTGATGTTTCAGTTCTTCTTCCTGCAAAGCTAATTTTTGAATATAACGCATTTTATTCCACTTATAATACAAGTACAAAATCGTCACTAAAACACCAACATATAATAGAATCATCCAAAAAGAAAAAAACCACGGTTTAGCAACAATAAACTCTAAACTGGAAACTTCATTATACTGTGACCCATTATAGTGATAAATGGTTAAGCTATGGGAACCACTAATCAAATTATTCAAAACTATTGTCCCATTTTTTATAAGGATAAAATCCTTTGACTCATTTATTTTATAAAATAAACTAGGTTTTGTAATTCCAAATATTCCCGATATTACACCTAATTTTAGTTCTGAATTATATCTTATTTTGGAATTATTTTTAACCAAATTTCCATCGTTATAGGCTTCAATCTTTATTGTAGGGCTTTTACTTGCTTTGTGTTTTAATTGAAGTGAGATAAAACCATCATCAAGGTTTAATAAGTAGCTATTTTTGTTTTTGAAAATTTTTATATTATCATTTATTATTTTTCCTCTATAGTATTTTTCTTGAATACTATTCCAAATAAACTTATTTTCATTGACATCAATATGATATAAAAGTCCCTCTTGAAGCACTACAAAGTTGTTTTCATCGATAGCAACTATATCCGAAATATTTTTAAAGTTAGTATTGAACAAGGCGTTCTTTACCAATTGATTGGTAATAGAATTATAAGTGTACCACGAATTATGGATCAAAAACAGGATTTCGTTTCGAAATTCAAATATTTTTACTCCAAAATCATTGGCAATTTTACACTTTTGAGTCACATTTTCGACCTTAGTCGTTTCATAAGCATCATTATAGAGAATCCGATACAGACCTCTATAATTATCGGCTGCCCAAATTTCGTTTTTCCTATTTTGTGCCACATATTTAATGGGTTTTAAAAGGCCATTAATGATATGTTTTTTGGATAAATCATTAGTGTCATTATAGATCCAAATACCACTATATGAAGCTTGTAAATAGGAATTATTGATGTTGCTTTTAGTCAAATTCCATCCACCACTTATGGTATTCAATTTAAAAAAAAGACCATTTTCATACACCAAAGTTCCACCAAAGTAGCCCACAAGGTATTTGTCATTCATTTTACCAATGTTCCAGGCTTGTCCTTGCGTATTGGGGACCAAAGAAAACTTATTTTCCTCGTATTTAAAAACTCCATGATTAGAAGCCATTAAATACCCTTTATTAGTAGTCGCAACAGAATATACTGAACCCAAAACTCCAGAATTATCATAAAAAATAGAAATAGGAGAATTCACTTCTATATGCGCAATTCCGTTATCTAAACCCAGCCACAAATTATTTTCTTTATCTTGACCAATACTCAAGATAGAATTGTTCATCAAGACATTATTTCGATTAATATTTTTAAAAGAGTTGTCCTTCAAATCAAAAATAAAAACTCCTTTACTGGCCGTTCCAATAATCAATTGATTGTTATTTATAAACTTAGCAACATTTATATATGCGGTTTTCAAAATTTCATTCAAAGGACTTTTCCAAGAACTTAAAATCCCATTTTCAAAAACAAAAACACCGTTTTTTTGGGTAAAAAAATAGGTTCTATTATGATGCTTTTCGACGGAGTGAATCACATTATTTTCTAAAATTTCCCAGCCCTTAACTTTTGAAATAGAATCCTTATTGATTTTGTAAATACCACTGTCGACCGATGCAATCAAGAACTGATTATCAACTTTAAAGCAATAGGAAATAAGGAATGGGAGTTTAGTTTTATGTATTTTCTTGCCGTCATAATTGAAAATTTCATTGAACGATTGGAAATAAATTTTGTTATCAAACTTAAAAATCTTCCATAGCTCTTCATTCTCGCTGTCGTCAAAAACTTTTTTACCGCTAGAAATTGAGAAATAAATCATCTTTCCCTCTTTTCGAATCCAATAGCCAAATTCTTTGTAAGAACCAGAATAAATTTTATCACCATCGACAAAGATTGACCGTATTATGGTTTTATTGGGCAACAAATAGCGCTCCCATTTCACCCCATCGTAGCGTAACAAATAATGGTTGTTTGCGAAGTACATTGCATTATCGTTCCCTTGTGCCACATTCCAAATCTGATTGTCCCCTTGATAGTTTGACTTACTATAATTTTCAACAAATGGAAGCAACTCTTGCGAATAAAGTTGAAATGATATCAAGGTAAAAAAAAGTAAACTTTTAAAAATAGTTTTCAAAATTGAATGATTTATCCTCAAATATAAAAACATTTATCCAATAAAAACACAAAAAGCTTCTCAATAAAGAAGCCTCATATTTGTTTATGAAAATATATTTTCAAACTATTTTCCCTCAACATAATCTTCCAAATAGCTAAATCTGGGGGTAAGCTTACCGTTTTCGGTCATTTTTGCTCGTTGCAAAATTCCGTCTTTATCTCCATTGAAAAAAGCGGGAATCACGTGTTCCATAAACATTTCGCCGAAACCTTCACTGGACTCTATTGGCAATTCACATGGCAAATTATCTACTGCCATAACCACAATTGCTGCGGGATGAAAAACATCTACTTCCTTATTTTCGATAGGCAAATAGCCATACAACGGTTCGTCAATAGTGGACGGTCTTAGGGTACAAGCAATAGAATTATCGACATCGCAGGAGATATCGGCAACCACTTTTATTTTACAGTCCTTGGCTTTGAGCATCTCACGAGTTAGAATATTGGGTGCTTCATTGGAATGAAAATGTCCTGTGATATAGAGGTCTGAAACTTTGGTAAAGCGCTCAAAATTGGAGATATACTCTTGTGGATTTTGAAAAAAATCTTTGAAATCTAAAACTTGTTCGTCTTTTCGAATATTGTAATCTAAAACATCAATCTGAGTATAAACGGGTTGCGAATAGTTTTTAATCAAATAATTTTCGACTGAAACTTCCTTTATTTTTATAGCATCCAGAATTTCTTTGACGCCACTACCCACTTTTCCTGTTCCTGTATTTACAATTTTTATTGGTGGTAAAACCAAGCGCTTTAAATGTGTAATCATATCCTCTTTGCCAGAAAGCATTCCCGCTTTTGGGAGTTTGAACAATTCGAATTTTAATCCAAAAGCACGAAAACTATTGTAAGCACCAACAAATCCCGCATACTTACCAAAACCAATCAATCTGATATTATGTTCATTGACAATGGTTTCGTGGTCATAAAAATCAATATTTTTTTCCAATAAAGCTTGAAGCAATTTTCTGTTATGCGGCTGTTTTTTGACGGTGTGCGAAAAAAAGAAATAGGATTTATTGGGAATTAAATTTTCTATTGGAACTTCTTTCACACCAAAAAACACCTCACAATCACTGACGTCATTAGTCACATCAATCCCCATATTCCTGTATTCCTCATCAGTAAAAGCCCTAATATCAGAACTTTCAACCTTGACAGAGATTCCTTGGTGAAGTTGTTTTAATCTTGCCAGTTCATCAGGTGAAAATACGACTCTTCTGTCAGGAGTGGCCTTTCTTTCTTTTATAATTCCGAATTTCATATTGCTTAAATATATAACTTTACTACTATTTTTTGTTACAAATATAACTTTTTAAATGACTTTGATTCTGTTTTAAAAAAATGTTTGGGCAAACAAAAATACTTTACCCTGATTTTTAATATAATGACTCTTAATTATAAAAAAGAGCAATAGCGTCCTAAACGTTTAAAAAATAAATACAAAAAAGAGGGTTGAATTTTGTATCTCAAATTATCTTTGAGTTGCACAACAAAAACCCGCC
>JAAFGY010000123.1 GCA_010365135.1 Flavobacterium sp. | reverse complement strand
TGGTTTGTTTTGCGACTTCAAGATACTGAATTTCAGTATCTTGACCAATATTTATCCATTATTTTTTTCTTAAAATAATTGCACCCAACGGGTTTATCTTTATATTAACTAAAATACCTCAAAAGATGATAATTTTTTCCAATAAAGTTAAAAATTTTTTTGCGACCAAAAGAATTAGAAAAACCATCAAAATAATTGGTTTTTTCTTTATTGGATTATTTTCCATAGTGCTTGTCAGCGCCATTGGTTTGCGTATTTATTTTGAAAATAACAAACCTGAAATAATTAAGAAAATCAATACTCAAATCAACGAAAACATTTCGGGAGAGGTACAAATAGGGGGAATCGGATATAAGTTTTTGGTCGGGTTTCCAAATTTCACTCTAGTTTTAAGCGACGTGGAAGTGAGAGACAGCTTGTTTGTCCATCATAAAAGACCCGTGTTGAAAGCGGGTGAAATTGGAGTCCGTTTGAACGTTTTCAGCTTGTTGAAAAAAGAAGTCAATATCCACAAAATTGTCATTAAAGATGCCACGATTGATATGTTTAAAGACAAAAATGGCGTGAGCAATTCCAATATTTTTAGAGCCAAAAAGAATAAAACTGATGGCGAAACTACAACTTCTATTGATGAGCTTGTCTTGAAAAATGTCAATTTTATTTCGGAAAATCAAAAAGGGTATAAGTTTTTTTCTTTTCAAATAGAGTCCTTAAAAACTGAAATTGAATATACTGCTGATGGTTGGAAAACCGATGTTCACCTGAAAACCTTTGGCAAAAGTCTGGCATTTAATACTCAGAAAGGAAGTTTTATAAAAGACAAAGTCATAGAAGGCAAATTGTCGGTTAATTTTTCGAATAAAAAAAAATTGATAAGTGTTGAAACCAAAAATTTAGAAATAGGGAAAGACCTTTTCAATATCACAGCCCATTTCAGCATTGATAGAGGAAGTTCTCCTTTCGACATACACATTCGAACCAAAATTAAATGGAGAAATGCATCAAATTTGTTGTCCAATGATATCAGTTCCAAACTCAACAAATTCAATTTGAATAAGCCTCTTCTGACTTCTTGCGTCATTAAAGGCGATATGAGTGCCAAAGGCGATCCGGAAATTGTAGTTGATGCGGTGATCAAGGATGACGAGCTTACTACCACTTATGGTGCTATAAAAAAATGTAGTTTTAAAGGAAAATTTACCAATAACTATAAAAACGAATTGGGTTTTAATGATGCCAATTCGGCTATTATTATTGCCGATTTTAAAGGCACATACAAAGAAATTCCAATAAATATTCCAACAGGAATTATCAATAATTTAGATAAACCTTTGGCAACTGGAAAATTCAATTCGCAGTATGATGTGGTTAAACTCGGCAATTTTATTAATGACGATTTTATCAAATTTTATGGAGGAACTGCTAAAGTGAATCTCGATTTCAAAGTGGACATTGTGGATTTTAAATTGAACAAACCTAAATTTACAGGAGCCATTATAATTAATAATGCCAGTCTATTTTTAAAATCCAAAAACGTAAATTTTAAGGACACTGACATCGAGCTTAATTTTACGGAACAAGCCTTGTTGATAAAAAAAATAAAGTTTCAGAACAAAGTCAGCACCGTTTTTATGGAAGGAAAAGCGGATAATTTTCTTAATTTATATTATGATGCTCCCGAAAAAATGATTGTAAAGTGGAAAATTTACAGTCCTTATTTAGATGTTAAACAATTAGTTGGCGTGTTATCCTATAATTATGGCACGCCTTCAAAATCCAAAACGCATACTCAATCGTCTAATGATCTGCAAGAAGTTCTAAGAAAATCACAAGTTTCTCTTGATATAAAAGTTGACAAATTAACTTATAAAAAAATGGAGGCAAATAACTTTAAGGCTACTATTATTATGGCCAAGAAAGGTTTATATGTCAATAATGTATCGATTCATGGTTCAACCGGAAGTTCGATGTCTATTGATGCTAATGTAATTCCGCAGGGAAAATCATTACTTTTTAAAACGAATATAAAGATGAAAGAGGGAAACATTTCCACATTTTTAGCCTCCTTTAATAATTTTGGAATAAAATCTTTTACGCCAAAGGACATCAAAGGAAATCTCTCCCTAACCACTTCGCTTTCAGGAATTCTTAATCAAGATAAAGAGCTGGTCACTAATTCTATTTCGGGTAATGTCGTATTTCGCATAAAAGAAGGAGCTTTATCTAATTTTGAACCTATCATAAAAATTGGAAAAATTGCTTTTCCAAATCGAGATGTAAAGAATATTGCTTTTAGTGATTTGGCAGGAAGCGCAACAATAAATGGAAGTTTGATACGTGTCAAAGATTTAAAAGTTACTTCTAATGTCCTAAATATAGACGTAAATGGACTGTATTCATTGTCTAATAGCGGAACAAATTTGGCCGTAAAAATTCCTTTAAGAAATCCAAAAGACGATTACAAAATGGCAGATGTAAATGATAAAGATGCTCTTAGATACAAAGGAATTGTTGTAAACTTGATGGTAGTGGATGGAAAAGACGGCACAACGAAAATCAAATTAGGCAAACCAAAAGAAGAACCCGAGGAAGCAAAACCGAAAGAATAAAAAGTAAAAAAACAAAAAGAGTTAGAATTTAGACAACCACCTAATTCCTTTTAATTTAATTTCTTAATTTTGCCCAAATATTTTAAAAAGCGTGGGAAGTAAAAACAAGTTAAAAAGATTCAAGGAAAACGAAACATTCAACAATGTTTTTCAACCAACAAGAGAAGAAGTAGTAGGCGATTTATTCCCGCTCAGAGGCAAATGGAGCGCTGATTTTTTCAAAAATGACAATCCCATTGTTATCGAATTAGGCTGTGGCAAAGGTGAATATTCCGTTGGATTGGCCGAAAAATATCCCAACAAAAATTTTATTGGAATCGATATTAAAGGAGCTCGTTTTTGGCGTGGAGCCAAGACTGCTGTGGAAACGGGTTTGCATAATGTGGCTTTCATTCGCACCCAAATCGAATTAATCAATCATATTTTTGCCCAAAACGAGGTGGATGAAATTTGGATTACTTTTCCAGATCCACAAATCAAATACAAACGTACCAAACACAGAATGACCAATTCGGAATTTCTTCAATTGTATAAAAAAATTCTCAAAAAAGAAGGTGTGGTCAACCTGAAAACGGATAGCGAATTTATGCACGGTTACACGCTTGGATTGTTGCATGGCGAAGGTCACGAAGTTTTGTATGCCAACCACAATGTGTATGTAAACGAAGGAAGTCCGGAGGAAGTTACTGCTTTTCAGACGTTTTACGAAAAACAATATTTGGAAATTAACAAAGCAATTACGTATATTCGGTTCAAAATTAAGGAATAACGGTTTTTTAGTAGAATTGTTTGTTCTTTTTTAAAGTTTACCTATTATAAATGAATTATATAACGCCTTTATTTTTTGGTTTCATCAGTGCTATTATTGGGATTATTCCGCCAGGATTAATCAATATGACGGCTGCTAAAGTGAATCATAGGGAAGGAAAACGAAATGCGTTATGGTTTGTTTTGGGAGCAGTAATTATAATTTGTTTCCAAGTTTTTTTTGCCATATTATTTGCTAAAATCATCAACCGACGTCCGGATTTAGTGACTTTAATGCGAGAAATTGGGTTTGGAATATTTGCAACTCTGACGGTCTATTTTCTATGGTTAGCCAAAAAACCCAAAGACAAATCAAAAAAAATCGATACAAAAAGTAAAACCAAGCGATTTTTTCTCGGAATGTTGCTTTCAGCACTCAATTTTTTCCCCATTCCCTATTATGTTTTTATCAGTATTACTTTGGCTTCTTTCAAGCTGTTTTGGTTTGATACGACTTCCATTTTTATTTTCGTCACCGGTGTCGTAGTGGGCTCGTTTTTGGTTTTTTATTTTTACATTTCCTTCTTTAATAAAATTGAAGACAAAAGGGATTATATTATGAAAAATATGAACACGATTATTGGAAGTATAACGGGATTAATTTCGATTATCACATTAATCAATATCATAAAATATTATTGGTAATTCCGATGACCCAACGCAACGACAATTTTTTCGAAAAAGTATATGCTATTGCTAGACAAATCCCTTACGGAAAAGTTACTTCTTACGGTGCAATTGCCAAAGCATTAGGAACAGCTCGTTCAGCTAGAATGGTAGGCTGGGCAATGAATGCAGCACATAATCTTGAAGATGTTCCCGCGCATCGAGTTGTAAATAGAAAGGGTTTACTTACTGGAAAACACCATTTTGACGGAACTAATCTAATGCAACAATTGCTCGAAAGCGAAGGAATTGTAGTTATAGACAATCAGATTATTGATTTTGAAAAACATTTTTGGCAGCCAGAAATTCCTTTTTAACTTTGTAAATGAATACAACGAAATGTCTAAAATCAAACATCTTCCAATGCAATAAATCCTTTCGAAAACGGTGGTTATAAGAACTTTTCATAGTATCTTTGCATTCGATAATTTATAATAGAATCAGTTTAAATAAACATAATATTTCGATTGAATCATCAATTGAAAATCATACAGAGAATATGAAATTAGATAGAAAAGAAATCCTTACAGCCTTAGAAACCATCACGGTTGCTGGCGAAGGAAAAAACATGGTAGAAAGCGGAGCAATTGCAAACGTTTTAACCTTTGGCGACGAAGTAGTTATTGATTTAGTTTTGCACGTTCCCGCATTACACATAAGAAAACGTGCCGAAGATGATATTAAAAAAACCATTTTAGAGAAAGTTTCGCCAGAGGCAAAAATAAAAATCAATGTAAAAATTGAAGCTCCCGAGAAAAGTGAAGTTACCGAAAAATCTATTCCCGGAATAAAAAATATAATAGCCGTAGCTTCTGGAAAAGGAGGTGTGGGAAAATCAACTATTACGGCAAATTTGGCGGTAACGCTAGCTAAAATGGGATTTTCAGTAGGAATTTTGGATGCCGATATCTATGGACCATCAATGCCAATTATGTTTGATGTAGAAAGTGCTAAACCACTTTCAGTAGAAGTGGATGGAAAATCAAAAATGAAACCTATCGAAAGTTACGATGTCAAAATACTTTCAATCGGATTTTTTACTTCTCCAAGTCAAGCTGTAATCTGGCGTGGACCAATGGCAGGAAAAGCATTAAACCAAATGATTTTTGATGCCCAATGGGGAGAATTAGACTTTTTGTTAGTGGATTTACCTCCAGGAACAGGCGATATTCACCTTTCGATTATGCAGTCATTGCCAATTACTGGAGCTGTTATTGTAAGCACCCCTCAAGCTGTGGCCCTTTCCGACACCAGAAAAGGAGTTTCAATGTTCTTGTCCGAAGCGATAAATATTCCCGTTCTCGGAATTATAGAAAATATGGCCTATTTTACACCGGAAGAATTGCCTGAAAATAAATATTACATCTTTGGAAAAGAAGGGGCAAAAAACCTTGCCGAAGATTTGCAAGTTCCATTTCTTGGCGAAGTTCCAATAGTGCAATCTATTCGTGAAGCAGGCGATTTTGGTCGCCCAGCAGCCTTGCAAACCGGTTCAATAATCGAAACCATTTTCCAGGAAATTACTAAAAATGTAGTTCAGGAAGTAGTCGATAGAAATAAAAATTTGCCAGCCACAGAAGCCATTAAAATTACAACAATGGCAGGTTGTTCCTCAGTTAAAAAATAATTATTAGGTTTAAAAATTGGATAATTTTAATTATTCCAATTTAAAATCTCTAAAAATACAAAAATGACAACAGAAGAATTAACAAATAACGTCCTAAAAGCGCTAGAAGAAATTCGGCCTTTTTTAAATTCTGATGGTGGTGACATTCAACTCATTTCTATCGAAGACGGAAAACATGCGTTTGTGCGTCTTGAAGGAGCTTGTACGAGTTGCAGTGTAAACCAAATGACGCTAAAAGCGGGAGTTGAAACGACTATCAAGAAATACGCTCCGCAAATTGAAACTGTTGTCAACGTAGGATAAATAATGATTTTGTATCATGGAAATAAAAATGGAGAGAAGTATCGTTTCAATGTCCTCATTTGAAGATGCTGATGATCATGTTAGTTTTTATACTGATAAAACTCCATTAGAACGTTTGAATTATGCTTGTGATATAATTAATTCAATTTTTGACTCAAGTCCAGAAAAAAAAGTAGATAAAACAGTTTTTTCCGCTAGAAAACATGCCCAACTTATTTAATATTGATTTTTTAGATTTTTTAAAGCTATTAGATAAGCACAAGGTATATTATTTATTAGTAGGTGGTTATGCCGTAATTCTTCACGGATATGCGAGAAGCACAGGGGATTTAGATTTGTGGATAAAACAAACTCCAGAAAACTATACTAATTTAAAAAAAGTATATACTGATTTTGGTGCTCCGATATTTTCAATTGAAGATTTTGAAAGTGAAAAATTTGATGTATGGGGTATTGGTGTTGAGCCGAGAAAAATTGAAATTCTAACTAAAGTAAGCGGTTTAAATTTTGAAGAAAGTATTAAAAATTGCAGATGGCTCGAATTAGAAAAATGCAGAGTTCCTTATATAGATTTTGAAGATTTAATCAAAAATAAATTGGCTACAGGCCGATATAAAGATTTAGCAGATATTGAACAATTGAAAAAAAATAAAGATAAAAAATAATGCCCCAAGATATAACAATTAAAATTACAGATCGAAAAGGTACAAAGCACGAAGTTAAAGTTCCTACAGATATGGCGCTAAATCTTATGCATGTTGTTCGTGCTTATGAATTGGAACCCGTTGGAACAATTGGGTTGTGTGGCGGAATGGCGATGTGTCACACCTGTCAATGTTATGCAATTAATGATGTTAATTTACCTGAGAAAAGAGAAGCAGAATTAGCAACTCTTTCGAGATTACCTAATATAAAAACCAATAGTCGTTTGAGTTGTCAAATTCCTGTTACTGCAGCATTAGAAGGGTTAGAAATAGAATTAGCGCCCTTATTCTAGATATTTTCTTTTGAATTTTATTTAATAGCGATTGAAGCTTTAGGCAAAATTCGTTCCACAAAATAAGAATAAGACAGTTCTGATGGATGTAAACCATCTTGGGCGACAAGTAATGGATTTGTAAAACCTTGCCTTGTAATATCGGTAATAGAGACAAATTCTATGTTTTGTTCCAAGCAATATTTTTGCGCAAAAGCATTATAGTTGTCAATTTCAGAAGAAATTTTTGCAGGATTTGAAGATTGCTTTCCAAAAGGAGTGAAGGAATAATCTGGTATCGAAACTACAATTACATTTGACCTGTCACCACTTGCAAGAGCTATAGCTTTAGAAATTAATTGTGGAAATTCACTTTCATATATCGAAAACGGTAGGTTCTGATATTGGTTATTCACCCCAATTAACAAGGTTACTAAGTCATAGTTTGAAGCAGGATTTTCGGTGTTAATTGCTGAAATTAAATTGGTAGTTGTCCATCCTGTTGTGGCAATAATTTTTGAAGTATAAGTGTTTTTTGGATCTAAATCTACAAGTTTTTTTCGTAATTGTTCGGGAAATCTACAAGTTTCACAAACACTTTGACCAATCGTGTAGCTGTCTCCAAGAGCTAAATAAGTTAACTGCCGAGGTAAATTTCCCTCAACAATGGGTGGTGTTGTATTTACAGGAGTGTTTATTGGCAGTGAATCACCATTAGAACAATTGTAAAAAGTAAAAATTAATAAAAAAGCAGGTATTTTTTTGAATATATTTTTCATTTCAATTTAAGATAATTGGTATTTGCAATGTATTTTGCTACTATTTTCTTTATCAGAGTTTTATATGATGTAAAATTAAAAAGCTTCCTGTTGCCAAGAAGCTTTTGCTTAAAATTTTAGGAATTATTTAATAGTTGTTTATTATTATTTGAAAGCAGAAATCCCTGTAATGTCCATACCGGTAATTAATAAATGAATATCGTGAGTTCCTTCGTAAGTAATTACAGATTCTAAATTCATCATATGGCGCATTATCGAATATTCACCAGTAATCCCCATTCCGCCCAGTATTTGTCTGGCTTCACGGGCAATGGTGATTGCCATATTTACATTATTTCTTTTGGCCATCGATATTTGTGCTGTCGTTGCTTTTCCTTCGTTTCTCAAAACGCCCAAACGCCAAGTTAGCAATTGTGCTTTGGTGATTTCGGTAATCATTTCTGCCAATTTTTTTTGTTGCAATTGCGTTCCAGCAATGGGTTTGTCAAATTGGATTCTTTCTTTAGCATAACGCAAAGCGGTGTCATAACAATCCATTGCAGCTCCAATAGCGCCCCAAGCAATGCCAAATCGTGCAGAATCTAAACAACCAAGTGGTGCTCCAAGTCCTGATTTATTTGGGAGTAAATTTTCTTTTGGCACTTTCACATTATCAAAAATCAATTCACCAGTTGCCGATGCGCGAAGTGACCATTTGTTATGAGTTTCTGGAGTGGTAAAGCCTGCCATTCCACGTTCTACAATTAATCCGTGAATTCTTCCTTCTTCATTTTTTGCCCAAACAATAGCAATATCGGCGAATGGCGCATTGGAAATCCACATTTTGGCACCGTTTAAAAGATAATGGTCTCCTTTGTCCTTAAAATTGGTAATCATGCTTCCCGGATCAGAACCATAGTTAGGTTCGGTCAAGCCAAAGCAACCCATAAATTCTCCTGAGGCCAATTTGGGTAAATATTTCATTCGTTGTTCCTCGTTTCCGTATTTCCAAATGGGATACATTACCAACGACGATTGAACCGAAGCTGTTGAACGAACTCCCGAATCGCCTCTTTCAATTTCTTGCATAATCAAGCCGTACGAAATATGATCCAATCCAGCGCCTCCATATTCTTCAGGGATGTAAGGACCAAAAGCACCAATGTCAGCCAAACCTTTGATAATTTGTTTTGGAAATTCAGCTCGCTGAGCATAATCTTCTATGATTGGCGAAACCTCGCGTTTTACCCATTCGCGCGCTGAATCACGAACTAATTTATGTTCGTCTGTCAATAATTCGTCCAAGTTGTAATAATCTGGAGCTTGAAATAAGTCTGGTTTCATAGTATGAAAAATTTATTGGAACAAATCTACACAAAGAAATATAACAAAACAAAGATGAAATGTTGAATTTTGAAAACAATAAAAAGGTTGCGGGAAGTTATATGCTAACTTGATTTCATCTTCAAATAAAAATCGGTTGTCAAGGCGATGTATTCTGCAGTATAAATATGTCGTGCGGTTTCGATGATTAATTCATCAAGAGAGAAATTTGCTCTTTCACTTCGGCTAAAAGCCAAAAGACTGCGTTTGGTTTCGGAGGTTGGAGTTCCTTTTACGCGAGTAATTTTAATTGGAAAAAGCTGATATTCTTCGGCCAAAGCCAAGAAAGTGGACTCTTCTTTGAAAGGAATAATAACGGAGAAGATTCCGTTTTCTGAAAGCAATAAAGCGGCTGCTTCGATCAAATCTTCGAAAGGCATGGCATCTTGAAAACGAGCCAAATCTCGTTGATCGTCATTCGTTTTGTAATCTTCACTATAAAAAGGTGGATTGGAAACAATGATATCGTACTCGTCTTCGGGTTCTTCGACGAATTCGTCCAAGCCAGCATGAAAACAAAACAAGCGGTCGTTCCAGGGGGAATTTTCAAAATTATCTGTTGCCTGTTCATAAGCGTTTTCGTCGATTTCGAGAGCATCGATTTGGGCTGCAGCACTTCTTTGTGCCAACATTAATGCAATGATTCCTGTTCCGGTTCCAATGTCTAAAATACTGAAAGGATTGTTTTCGATAGGAGTCCAAGCACCAAGCAAAACACCATCCGTGCCAATTTTCATAGCGCATCGGTCTTGTTTTATAGAAAATTGTTTGAATTGGAACATTAAACTGCTTTTGTGGAAAAAATCTGAAATCTGAAATCTGCCATCTGAAATCTTTTAAAGGTACATTTCAATCAAGCCTTCCGGTAAATCCATGATGACTTTTTGGTTTTCTCGGTCAATTTTAACCAAGAAATGGTCAATCATTGGAATAAGAATTTCAACATCACCATTCAAAACTTCGAATAGTGGTTGAGCGGTAGAATCATTTATGGATTGAATTATTCCAACAACGCCAAGGCGTTTGTCTTCTACTTCAAAACCAATTACTTCGTGAAAGTAGAATTTATTGCCGGTAAGTTTTGGCAACATCCTTAGTGGGAGATATAAATCATTTCCGAGTAAAGCATCTGCTTCTTCTTCGGAATTCACATCTTCAAAACGGATTCTAAGAAAATCGTTTTTGTGCAGTGAACTGCTTTCAATAAAAAAAGGAACCAAGTGTTTGTTGCATTCAACAAACACTGATTCCAAGTTTTCGTATAACTGCGGTTCGTCTGTGTCTAAATAGGCTAGGACTTCCCCTTTGAAACTAAATTTTTTTGCGATTTTACCTAAATAGAAACACTCCTCTTTACGCATTTTCGCCTTCTAAAATTATGCTTCTTTAGTTTCGGTAGTGTCTTCAGCAGCAGGAGCTTCTTGAGCAACTTCTTCTGTAGCAACTTCGGCAACTGGAGTTTCTTCAACAGCAACTTCAGTAACTTCTTCTGTAGCAACTTCGGCAACTGGAGTTTCTTCTGTAGCAACTTCAGCAACTTCTTCAGCAACAACTTCTTCTTCAACAGCAGGACTTGCGGCAGCAATTGCATCAGCTTCAACTTGTGCAGCGGTAGCTAAACGTTTTGCGTTTACAGTTTGTTCTGCTTTGAAAGCTTTTGCTTTAGCATCAGCTTGCGCTTTTGTCAAACCTTCTTTTTTAGAATCTACTTTTCCTGATTTTGCTTCTAACCAAGCAGCTAATTTTGCGTCAGCTTGTTCTTGAGTCAAAGCTCCTTTACGAATTCCCCCATCAAGGTGGTGTTTCAATAAAGCTCCTTTGTAAGAAAGAATTGCCTTGGCAGTATCAGTAGGTTGAGCACCATTGTGCAACCATTTTACTGCGCTTTCCAAGTTTAATTCGATAGTTGCAGGGTTTGTGTTTGGATTGTAAGTACCAATTTTTTCTAGGTATTTACCATCTCTTTTTGAGCGAGCATCTGCTGCTACAACCC
>JAAFGY010000122.1 GCA_010365135.1 Flavobacterium sp. | reverse complement strand
CCAGGAAAAGATTTGGATATAAAAGTCCGAATGAAATATTTGAACAAAAATTTATACAATCAGCCTAAAGTTGCATTTATTACTTGAATCCACCCCTCTCCTATAATTACAATAAATTAAATCAAAATAAGATGCTACAAAAAACCGTCTCAAAACATAGCTTGAGACGGTTATTTTAGTTTAATCCTTTTTTATCTTAAATTTCAAGAATACATCTTCGTTCTCAATTCCTGAACTTTTTCATCGTCGAGATAATCATCAAATGTCATATACCTGTCAATAGCGCCATTTGGAGTCAATTCGATTACTCTATTGGCAACAGTTTGCGAAAATTCGTGGTCATGAGTGGTAAAAATCACCGAACCCTTAAAGTTTTTTAGCGAATTATTGAATGCCGTAATGGACTCTAAATCCAAGTGATTTGTGGGTTCGTCAAGCATTAAAACATTGGCACGCTGCATCATCATTCGAGATAACATACAACGTACTTTTTCTCCGCCGGACAAAACTCTACAGGTTTTTAACGCTTCTTCTCCCGAGAAAATCATTTTACCTAAGAAACTACGAATGTTAACTTCATCACGTTCCTCTTCGGTTTTTACCCATTGACGTAACCAATCTACCAAGGAATCATCGCTTTCAAAAAAAGAATGATTTTCTACGGGCAAATATGCTTGAATTGTAGTCACTCCCCAATCGTAAGTTCCTGAATCCGCTGTTTGATTTCCGTTAAGGATTTCGTAGAAGGCAGTGGTAGCACGCGAATCTTTGGAAAAAAGCACAATTTTATCTCCTTTGGCCATATTCAAATCGACTCCTTTAAACAATACTTCTCCGTCAACTGATGCGCTTAAATCTTGAACGTTCAAAATCTGGTCGCCCGCTTCACGCTCCTGATCGAAAATAATCGCAGGATAACGACGACTGGACGGTTTTATCTCGGAAATATTCAATTTAGAAATCATCTTTTTACGAGAAGTAGCTTGTTTTGATTTAGCGACATTGGCAGAAAATCGACGAATAAATTCTTCTAACTCTTGTTTCTTTTCTTCGGCTTTTTTATTTTGTTGTGCCCGTTGTTTGGCCGCTAATTGGCTGGATTCATACCAAAAAGTATAGTTACCTGAGTAATGATTTATTTTAGAAAAATCAATATCGGAAATATGAGTACAAACGGCATCCAAAAAGTGACGGTCATGCGAAACTACGATTACCGTATTTTCATAATTGGCTAAGAAATTTTCTAGCCAAGCAATGGTTTCAAAATCCAAATCATTGGTCGGCTCATCCATAATAAGCAAATCAGGATTTCCAAAAAGGGCTTGCGCCAAAAGTACCCGAACTTTGGTTTTTCCTTCTAAATCGCCCATCAAAGTATAATGATTTTCTTCAGTGATTCCAAGATTAGAAAGCATTGAAGCGGCATCAGACTCCGCATTCCAGCCATTCAATTCTTCAAATTGCACTTGCAACTCCCCTATTCGATCGGCATTTTCATCGGTATAATCCAAATACAAAGCATCCATTTCGGTTTTAATTTGATGCAAAACCTTGTTGCCCATCATCACCGTTTCGAGAACAGTATGTTCATCAAACATATTGTGATTTTGGTTCAAAACCGACATTCTTTTTCCTGGTTCCAAATGAATATTTCCCGAAGTAGGATCCATTTCGCCAGCAATTATTTTTAGAAAAGTGGATTTCCCAGCTCCGTTGGCACCAATAACGCCGTAAATATTACCGTTGGTAAAAACCGTATTTACTTCGTCGAACAAAATTCTTTTACCAAACTGAACTGATAAATTATTGATTGATAACATAATTGTATTTTAAAAAATTTTGTGCAAAAGTACAAATAAATGTCTCAATTTTAATTTAAAACAATATCCTAATATTTTATTAAGCTAAAAACGAAATTTCAACCTCAAAATCCGTTCTTAAAAAAGGGAGAGGTTGGAATTTTATCAAAAATTTAAAGATTCTACCCTTTAACTAAATTAAATTGCACATTGCAGAATAATTGCTGTTGTTTATTCATATTGCACAATATTTATCCCATTTAATTTTTTTTATCTTTCGTTTCCCAATATATTTACACTTGAAAAAAATAAAAAAACTTAATCTATTTAACTATTTTACATTATGAGTTCAGAAAATTCAAAAACCAATTGGGGTCAATTTATTCCCTTAGCCACTGTCTTCTTCTTTTGGGGATTCGTAGCAGCGAGTAACGACATTTTAATTCCAGTATTCAAAAAAGCGTTTGATTTAACACAAGGCCAAAGCCAGTTTGTTTCAATCGCTTTTTACATTTCTTATACCGTGGGTTCCTTGATATATATGGGAATTTCATTATTGATGAAACAAGATATAGTAAACAAAATTGGTTATAAAAATGGACTAGCCTTAGGGTTGGTAATTTCTGCCCTTGGAACATTATTGTTTTATCCTGCGGCAAATACAGGATCATATCCATTAATGCTTGCGGGTTTATTTACCGTTGGTTTAGGATTTTCTTTGCAACAAACCGTTGCCAATCCATTAGCCATTGCATTGGGACCAATAAAAACTGGAGTACAGCGATTAACATTGGCTGGCGGAATAAATAACTTAGGAACAACCATTGGACCGCTAATTGTGAGTTTTGCTATTTTTGGTGCTGCTTCAACTGGGAATACAGATATGAGTATCGAAAGTGTAAAAATCCCCTATTTAATTTTAGGATTAGCGTTTTTGTTAGTTGCTGTTTTATTAAAATTTTCTTCTTTACCGGAACATCCTGAAGCCATTGTTGAAACTGCAGAAGAAGCTACTTCTTCAAAAACCACAGCCTTGCAGTACCCTCAATTAGTTATGGGTATGATTGCAATCTTTTTATATGTTGGCGTTGAAGTTTCCACAGCCAGTAATTTGCCAGCCTATATGGAAACTAAATTAGGTTTCGCCATTGGAGATATTGCTCCTTACATCTCACTGTATTGGGCGAGTTTAATGATTGGTCGTTGGACAGGCGCTGTTGAAGCTTTTACTGATAATATGAATACTCAAAAAATTCTTCGATTTTTAGCTCCATATTTGGCATTTGGTGTTTTCTTGCTTGTTAATGCCATTGCAAAACACGATTTAACTCCTTTCTACATTTACGGATTAATTATTTTGGTATTAATTGCTGCCGATATGGCAAGTAAAGGCAATCCTGCCAGAATGTTATTGATTTTTTCCTCTTTAGGAATTATTTCTTTATTTACCGGAATGGCTACAAGCGGAATGATAAGCGTTTATGCTTTCACAAGCGTTGGTTTGTTTTGTAGTACACTTTGGCCTTGTATCTTTACTTTAGCCGTTAGCGGATTAGGAAAACACACCAGTCAAGGAAGTAGTTTCTTGATTATGATGATTATGGGTGGTGGAGTTATCAGTTGGACTCAGGGATTTGTTTCTGATAGTATTGGAATTCAAAATAGCTATATTGTGGGCGTTTTATGTTTTGCTTATCTCGCATTTTATGCTTGGAAAGTAAGCGGAATTTTAAGACATCAAGGTATCGATTTTGATAAAAAAATTAGTGGAGGTCACTAATAATTAAGATTTAAGACAAAAAAAAGGATGTTTCAAAATAAATGAAACATCCTTTTTTTTTTGAATCAAAAAAAGGACTCGTTTTTACGAATCCTTTTTTTTATTTGACAACCAATCTAAACTGATTGCTCGGCTTTCTTTTTTGCTTTTCTTTCTTTATAGGCTTCCCAAGTCGCTCCCCCAACCCAATAGGATACGAAACCAACCAAGAAAAACATTAACCAAAATCCTATAGTTAGGACGGTTAAGAAAAGTAAAAAGCCTAAATACTGTGTGAAATCAAACATTTTTTTCGGAATTTTTGTATGTAGCCACAAATGTATGTTTTATATTTTTTTTTACCAATAAATAGTTGATAATATTTTTTTAAAACCACGGTAATCCTTAAATTTGGGCGAAAATTTGAGAGTCATTCTTACAACTTGAAACTGAAATTGTACTAACAAAATAATCATACAACACAAATAAAAACAAAATGAAATACAGAATTGAAAAAGACACAATGGGTGAAGTGCAGGTTCCAGCGGATAAATATTGGGGAGCACAAACAGAACGTTCTAGAAACAATTTTAAAATAGGTCCTTCGGCCTCAATGCCAAAAGAAATCATTGAAGGTTTTGCCTTCTTAAAAAAAGCGGCAGCTTACGCCAATTGTGATTTAGGAGTGCTTCCTATAGAAAAACGCGATGCCATTGGAGCCGTTTGCGACGAAATTCTTGCCGGAAAACTAGACGCGGAATTTCCATTGGTCATTTGGCAAACAGGTTCCGGAACACAAAGCAATATGAACGTGAATGAAGTAGTTGCCAATCGTGCACAAGTTTTAAAAGGATTTGCTATTGGCGAAGGCGAACAATTTATCAAAGCCAATGATGATGTAAACAAATCACAATCTTCAAACGATACGTTCCCAACAGGAATGCACATTGCAGCTTACAAAGCCGTTGTGGAAATCACCATTCCCGGTGTCGAAAAGTTGAGAGATACACTATTAGCAAAAGCAGCTGACTTTAATACGGTTGTAAAAATTGGTCGTACGCACTTAATGGATGCCACACCATTGACATTAGGACAAGAAATTTCTGGATATGCAGCCCAATTGAGTTATGGTTTGAAAGCCGTAAAAAACACATTAGCTCACTTATCAGAAGTGGCTTTAGGCGGAACTGCTGTTGGAACTGGATTAAATACACCTGCAGGTTACGATGTAAAAGTAGCCGAATATATTGCCCAATTTACTGGACATCCTTTTGTAACTGCTCCCAACAAATTTGAAGCTCTGGCCGCTCACGATGCGATTGTAGAAACGCACGGCGCATTAAAACAATTAGCAGTTTCGTTGAATAAAATTGCCAATGACGTTCGGATGTTGGCCTCTGGACCACGTTCAGGAATTGGCGAAATCATCATTCCAGAAAACGAACCCGGTTCCTCGATTATGCCAGGAAAAGTAAATCCAACCCAATGTGAAGCTTTGACCATGGTTTGTGCGCAAGTGATGGGAAATGATGTAGCAATATCAGTGGGTGGAATGCAAGGTCATTATGAACTGAATGTTTTCAAACCTTTGATGGCAGCCAATTTCCTTCAATCAGCTAGATTGTTGGGTGAAGCTTGCTTGTCTTTTGACGAGCATTGTGCCAGCGGAATTGAACCTAATTATAAACGTATTGAAGAATTGGTAAACAATTCCTTGATGTTGGTTACCGCTTTGAATACTAAAATTGGTTATTATAAATCTGCCGAAATTGCTCAGACTGCACACAAAAATGGTACTACTTTAAAAATTGAAGCCGTTCGTTTGGGATATGTAACCGCGGAAGATTTTGATGCTTGGGTAAAACCAGAAGATATGGTGGGAAGCTTGAAATAATTATAAATTATGAGTTATAAAAAAGCCTGCAATTCAAATTGCAGGCTTTTTTGTGTTTCAGACGAATAAATAACTTATTTATTCAATAACCTCATAGGTTTTTTGAAACCTATGAGGTTTAACTCCATTAATTATATACTTAAAAGCAAATCATAAACCTGATTAGCAATTTCTATTTCTTCATTGGTAGGAATGACCAAGACTTTCGTTTTCGATTGTGGGGTATTGATTTCTCTGATTTCTTTCGAACGCATTTCGTTTTTAGCTTCGTCAATTTCAATTCCAAAATAGTCCATATCGGTGCAAACTAATTTTCGAATATAAGAAGAATTTTCTCCAATTCCTGCTGTGAAAACAATCGCATCCAAACCATTTAAGGCTGCAGCATAAGAACCAATATATTTCTTGATTCGGTAAGCATTCATATCCAAAGCCAATTGACAATCTCTATTACCTTGACCAGCTTGAGATTCTATATCTCTTAAATCACTGAAGCCTGTAAGTCCAAGCATTCCGCTTTGCTTATTCAACATCGTGCTGACATCACTAACCGAATAACCCAGCGAATTCACCATATAAAATATCACGGACTGATCGATATCGCCGCTGCGAGTTCCCATAATCAAGCCATTCATTGGTCCGAAACCAAGTGTCGTATCGATACTTTTCCCGTCTTTTACGGCAGTCATACTACAACCATTTCCTAAATGTATGGTGATAATTTTAGAACTATTTTCTAAAAACTTAATCGCTTTCTCCGAAACATATTTATGACTAGTTCCGTGAAAACCGTACACACGAATTTTATTTTCTGTCAAAAGAAAATTAGGCACGGCATATTTGTGTGCCAAAACAGGAATCGTTTGGTGGAATGCAGTATCAAAAACGGCGACTTGTTTGGCTGAAGCAAAAATTTCTTCGGCAACAACTATCCCTTCAAAATTAGCAGGATTGTGCAATGGAGCCAATTCAAAAAGCTGTTTAATTTTATCTTTTACCTCATCGTTTATAATGGTTGTATCCGAAAAACTGCTGGCTCCGTGTACCACACGATGACCCACAGCGTCAATTTCGAGCGTACTTTTGATTACTCCTACATTTTCATCCATCAATAAACCAGCGATTTTTTTCAAACCAACTTTATGATTTGGAATCGGCAAAGTTTCTTCTATTTTGTTATTCTTGGTGACATAACTTAAGTTTGAAGTTTCCAATCCTATACGGTCAATCATTCCAGAACAAATGACTTCGCCAGCTGGCATTTCGATCAATTGGTATTTTATCGAAGAACTTCCTGAATTTATTATTACTATTTTCATTTATATTTTATTAAAAGATTAAAAAATTGAAATATTTAAAGATTAATTTTTAAATCATTAAATATTTCAATCTTTAAATTAAAAAGCTACAATCCTTGAGCTTGAATGGCTGTAATGACAACCGTGTTTATAATATCGTCTACGGTACAACCACGACTTAAATCGTTTACGGGTTTGTTTAATCCTTGTAACATTGGTCCGATGGCTAATGCTCCAGTTTCTCTTTGCACGGCTTTGTATGTATTATTTCCTGTATTTAAATCAGGAAAAATCAATACGCTGGCATGTCCTGCAACCTCCGAATTGGGCATTTTGCTTTGACCTACAGTTAAATCAACAGCAGCATCATATTGTATAGGTCCTTCAATTTTTAAATCTGGACGTTTTTGTCTAACAATTTCAGTGGCCGTTCTTACTTTGTCCACTTCATTACCTTTTCCAGAAGAACCTGACGAATAGGAAAGCATCGCCACTTTGGGTTCAATTCCGAAAGCCAAACTAGAATCAGCGGAGGAAATCGCAATTTCCGCCAATTGTTCCGCCGTTGGATTTGGATTAATAGCACAATCGCCAAAAATCGAAACGCGATCTTCTAAACACATAAAAAAGATAGAAGAAACTACAGACGAATTGGGTTTAGTTTTAATGAATTGCAAAGCGGGCAGAATTGTGTGCTGAGTTGTGTGTGCTGCACCCGAAACCATTCCGTCTGCGTGACCTTTGTACACCATCATCGTTCCGAAATAAGAGCCATCTTCCATCAAATCTTTGGCAATTTCCAAAGTCATTTTCTTTTCTTTTCGCAACTCATAATAAGTATTCACATAGTCATCATAATGTTTATCTTTTCTTGGATTTATAATATGAACTTTTGAAAAATCCATATCTAAACCTAAATCTGCCGATTTGCTTACGATTTGTTTTTTGTCACCAAGAATAGTAATTTCAACCACATCCATCATCAATAATCGGGCTGCAGCAATAAGAATTCGATCGTCGTTTCCTTCTGGCAATACAATATGTTTACGATGTTTTTTGGCTCTTTTTACCAAATTATATTGAAACATTTTAGGAGTCATTCCTTCCACTTCAAACTTGATGAATTTTTCGGTCAAACTATCTAAATCAACATATTTTTCGAATGTGTCTATAGAAGTTTGAATCTTTTGCTTGTTGTTGGCCAAAATTTTAGGTTTGATATCCCCAATTTTGTTGGCAATCATATAAGTTCCTTCTTTTACTGCAATTATGGGCACAACTGGAGAAAGACCTTCAATTAATTTTAAAATTGTATCTTCAGGAATAATATTTCCAGTCAAAACGATTCCCGAAATAGAAGGATAATTTACAGATTCATTCGCTTGTAAGGCTCCCAAAATAATATCGGCTCTATCACCAGGAGTGATCACTAATCCATCTTCTTTTAAGTGCATCAAATAATTTCGCAATTGCATTGCCCCTACACTAAAACTAGAGATTTGATTGTAAAGATAAGCTTCGCCAAATAAAACTTTGGCATCCAGCGCGTTTACAATTTCCTGAATAGTGGTGTTACTTAAACTCGAAATGTTTGGAATTGCATTTACCAAAACCCCTTCAGGTAAGCTTTTTTTCAAGCTAGCTGTGATTAACTCTATATTTTCAGGTTGCACTTTATTGGCAATAACCGCCAATACTTCTACATCTTTCATTTTAAAAGAATCATAAGCTAGATTAAGACTGTCAACCAATTCGTCTAACGTTTTTCCAACACCAGAGCCCACGATAATGGCCGGAATTCCGAGGTTTTTAGCGATGAGCACATTCATATCCATTTCGATAACGGTGCCTTCTCCTGTAAAACTGGTTCCTTCCACCAAAACGAAATCAAACTTCTCTTCTAGTTGTTTGTATTTTTCAATGATCAAATCGATTACTTCTCCAAGTTTTCCTTTGTTCTTCTTTTTGATTAATTTACTTTTCTTGATGGCATACGCATCTTGAAAAGCAACATCCAAACCAAAATGGCTAATTACCGTTTCGATGTGATTATCCAACTGTCCATCTTCAAAATCTTCGACTATTGGTCTAAAATAGCCCACTTTAGCCGTTTTACCAATCAGCATACTCATTAAACCTAGAGTAACAATCGATTTACCGCTATTTTCTTCGCTAGTTGCGATGTATATCGCTTTATTCATTTTATTTATTTTTAAAATTTATTTTATTGAAATCCGCTGTTATTATTCATTATTCTACCTTCAAAATTATTAAAACCAATGCCGCCTTTTAAAATAATAGAGCATCCCAAAAACAATCAAGAACATTACAACTATAATGGTATAATAACCATATTCATACTCTAATTCAGGCATAAATTTGAAATTCATTCCATACACTCCAGCTATAAAAGTGAGCGGAATAAAAATGGCCGAAACCACAGTTAAGGTTTTCATTATTTCGTTCAACTTATGATTTTGAGCCGAAAAATAAAAATCAGAAGCACTGTGAAGTGCGCCCATATCGGATTCTATTTGTTCTAAAAGCTCCAAACTTTTTTGGTGCAATCTGGCAAAAAAACTAAAATTATCATCTTCAATTACATTGAAAACATTGTCGTCCTTCATACTTTTTATATCATACAAAGAATCTCGAAGTGGCGTTATGGCACGTTTTAGAAAATTAAAATTATCACGATGTTTTTCTATTTTTTCCAAAATGATTGGATCCGTGTTATTTTTAGTTTGATCAATCAAATTTTCAATCTTATCTTCTTCATTTTCAATTGTGATGTAGAAATTTTCCATTATCGCATCCAGAAGAATGTAGAGTAAATAATCGGCATTTTTGGTTCTCACAATTCCAGAATGGGTTCTAATACGCTCCCGAATATGGGTAAAAAAATCAGATCGTTTCTCTTGAAATGAAATCAAAACGCCTTCTTTTATCAAAAAACTTATTTGTTCAGCTCTAATACTATCCGAGTCTTCGGCTGGCAATAACGATTTTATATTAAAAAATAAAATATCATGTTGTTCTTCAATTTTGGTTCTTCTAATAGTATTCAAAATATCGGCGAGCATAAAATTATCGATCTTGAAATGATCTGCCACAGATTTTAGCAGGTCCAAATCATTTAGACCGTGAATATTCAGCCAATTTGTTTTTTGAACATCAATACATTTTTCTAAATCAGAAACTTTAAAATCCTCATATTCAGACAAGTTTGCGTTATCATAAACGAACAATTGCATTTCTGAATCGGTTCTTTTATGAATTCCCGTATATTCCAAAGTATAAGGTTGAAGTTTTCTGCCTTTCTTATATTTGAGTTTTCTCATCCAAATTATTTAATGGTGCAAAATTACGGAAATCTATTATAAAGAAGGGTGACATTTATCATTTGTTGGAATAAAATTTAAAAACTTTGTTTTTTTTCTAAGTAGGTTTTCTAATACTTTAGGGAAGTTGCAACGTAATTTGTCTATTTCCCCAATAAAAACACTAGTGGAATATCCAATCTTTTTCGCCACGCCATTTCTGAATGATCCGCACCCTTCAAATTTTCTTGTTTCCCAATTTTTTCCTTGAATGCTGAAATAATTTATGAAGTAATATTACGAAAAATTTTTAAACTGAAATTTTATGGCACAAAAAAACCGAGCCATTGCTGACTCGGTTTTTACTTTTATAAATCCCGCTAAGCAGGAAAAGCGCTTCACACAATTTTGTTACAAATTGGTTCTCTGCTTATTTAACCTCTTCAAATTCAACGTCTTCAACATTGTCTCCTTGAGCTTGTTCTCCTTGCGGTTGAGCTTCTTGTTGACCACCTTGAGCTTGTTCTCCTTGAGCATACATTGCTTCAGTTGCAGTTTTCCAAGCAGCATTGATTTTGTCCAATGCAATTTGGATTGCGTCGATGTCTTGAGATTGGTGCGCCATTCTCAATTCAGTCAAAGCATATTCGATCGCTACTTTGTTTTCGTCAGTCAATTTTGCTCCAAGTTCTTTCAATTGAGATTCAGTTTGGAAAATCATTCCATCTGCTTCGTTCAATTTCTCTACTCTTTCTTTTGCAATTTTATCTGCTCCAGCATTAGCTTCAGCATCTTTTTTCATTCTTTCGATTTCTTCGGCAGTTAATCCAGAAGAAGCTTCGATACGGATATCGTGAGATTTTCCAGTTCCTTTGTCAGTTGCCGAAACTTTGATGATACCATTGGCATCAATATCAAAAGTTACTTCAATTTGTGGAACACCTCTTGGTGCTGGTGGAATACCATCTAAATGGAAACGACCAATTGTTTTGTTATCAGAAGCCATTGCTCTTTCTCCTTGTAAAACGTGGATTTCAACGGTTGGTTGAGAATCGGCAGCTGTTGAGAATACTTGAGATTTTTTGGTTGGAATTG
>JAAFGY010000121.1 GCA_010365135.1 Flavobacterium sp. | reverse complement strand
TCAACGACACCAAAACTTCTCAGCTCAAATATCTGCTGCCGCAATTTATCGACAAAAATTTACTCCAGTAAGACGGAATTGTTGGGGTGGATACTTTGAACCACCAATGGGGCAGCATTTCTACTTATAATCCCAACCATTTTTCCAGATCAGTAACATCCCCCGGATTTTCGTGGGCAGCTTTGAAATTAGCCTTACTATCGAACCAACCCATCACCGCATCGCGCTGCAAATGGGTGGATTTAACCGAAATACAAGTTAAATATGAGGACCACGGATAATCCATCGCATGTTCTGTAAATTTATGGTGGACAGGATTATTGTGAATATAGACAACAAGGTTTTTAAAATATTCGATATCCTCGATAAGTTTACGTTTGAATGGATGTATGAACAGACTTCCGGTTCGCCCGTTCCGTTTATTATATGCCTGTGCATAAGCGTTGAAAAGATGTGAAAACTGGTGTGAAGGGTTGTATTTTTTTAATGATAATCCTACCCTTTCGGCGGTTTGGGACCCCGAAAGGGTTTTTGGATGATGGTAATTTTCGTAATGAGTTTTATCTCCGCCGCCATCGGGGTTTTGAACCACCGATGGGGCTGCGGACGATAAAAATCCTATCTCCACCTCCTCCTTAATTCTTACCAACAAATGAAAGTGATTCTTCATTAGCACCCACGCGTAGGTATCAGCCACAGGCGAAATGTAGGTATCGTACAATTTCAGGAAATGCTCGTAGTTGGTTGGTTCCAAAAACAAGTCGCAACTGTTAACTCCTTTGTTATAAATATGGTAGAATTTACCATAGTTCAATGGTTCGGGTTGTTGCATAGATCTTCGTTTTAAGTTGTTTGTACTAAAGTTATCATTGGAGTTTCGTTTATCGTTTGTCAATAGCCCCCATCGGGGTGTAAAACCGCCGACGGGGCAGAGACTTGACAAAATAGTATACGGTAATCTCTGAAAGAGTTACTCAAGAATAATTACCATTTCCTTAACCGAAATGAGAATTACTGGTAAGGATGATTGAATCGGAAATTACGCCAGATAAAACGGTCGAAGTTATGCCACTTGATTCTGACCAATAATTTTTGAAGTTTGTGCAGGACAGAAAATTAGGAATTATTTTACCAGACAAACTTGACAAAAAATGAGATTGAAATTTCCCAAAAAAATAACCGCCGGTGTGGAGACCGGTCGGTTATCACTACTACTAACATTCAAACTAAACTATAAACCATTTATAAAACACCAATGGATTCATGAAGCCCAGGTTATCTGGATTTGGTTGGCAGATGCGGTTATGAAAATGGGTGATAAGATCTTTTCAGTAGACACCATCGTGGTTTCGAACCACGAAAGGGGTTAAATGCACTAAGACATGTATATAAAAGTTTGATTCTAATATTTCAGACTTTTCAGATATAACATTGTTTGCGGGACTTGTTTGGCATAACTTGGACTTTCATCCTCGATATAATAATGCTTGATTCCAGCCTTCTTTGCGGCTTTCAGAATAGATGGGATATCTAATTGTCCTAAACCAAGAGCGACATCATTTTCTTTTGATGTTCCACCGGAAAAATCGCCGGTTACTACGCCCTTTTTAAGATCTTTCAGATGAAGAAGTTTAAACCGTTTTGCGTATTTACTGATTAAATTGGGCAGGATCAGCACCGGGAAAAAATGTCCACAGAATATCAATTTCAAAACTCACATATTTGGGATTTGTATTCTGTATAATGTAATCCATTAATGTGCCGTTTTCATAAGCATAAAACTCATAACCATGGTTGTGATAGCAAAATGTAATATCAAACTCATCCTTCAGCAACTTTCCAACTTTATTGAAATCCGCAACTGTATTTTTAGCTATTTCTATTGTAAATATTCCATCGTGAGGAACCCATGCAACCCTGACAAATTTTGCACCCAGTGTTTTGGCATTCTGCCCCACTTCCTTGGTTTTTGTTATGAGGTCCGGATAGCTAACTCCGAATGATGAACAAAACATACCACGATCATCAAGCATTTTACGAATTTCAGAAGCTTTTCTGCCAAACAAATTCGAAAACTCTATGTCTTTTATGCCAAGTATTTTCAAAGTGTCGAGTGTTGCTGCAACATCTTTCTGAAAACTGTTTCGATAGGTAAATGAAACCATTCCGGTAGTTTGAGGGAAAAGCGGCTTGCTTTGGGCACTCAATATCTCCGTACCAAGCAGGAGAAAAAATAACATTTGAATTAGATTCTTCATTTTTAAAATTTTTAAGGTTACAAATCAATTTGTTTCATTCGTTTAGTGAGCATTTGGATAATTATCCAGGCCAATAGATATGCGCATCCGCAAATAATAAATAAGATATCGTATCCAAGTTTAATGTTTCCCAGATTTTTATAATAAGCCAGTAGTGATCCAACAAGTAGCGGGAAAAGAGTGGAGGCAATTGATCCGGACATACCACCGATTCCAACCACGGAACTTACCGCTTTCTTTGGCACAATATCCGATACAATTGTAAAAATATTAGCACTCCAAGCCTGATGGGCTGCAGTGGCTAATCCTATAATGCCAACTGCTATCCATATATCGGTTGCAAATTTCGCTAAGAATATAGGCGTCACAGCGATGGCAGCGATAAGTAAAGTAGTTTTTCGGGCTTTTAATACCGGCCAACCCTTTTTAATAAAATAAGACGATAAATAACCACCACCAATACTTCCAACTGTAGTTGCGGCATAAATTACAGCCAAGTGTAAACTTGGTTTTGTGAGATCTAAATTAAAGGTATCAGAAAAATAGGCAGGAAGCCAAAATAAGAAAAACCACCAGATCGGATCGGTTAACACCTTTCCAACAATAAATACCCAGGTTTGTCGAAGACAAAGCAACTGACTCCATTTTAATTTAACGGCACTTTCAGAAAATTCCGGTTCATTGTCGCTATGAATAAAATCAAATTCCGGTTGTTTAAGGCGCTTTTGTTTTGAAGGTATTTCATAGAAAATCCACCAGAATAATAGCCAGACGAAGCCTAAGGTCCCGGTAATCAAGAAAGCTTCTTGCCAACCATAAACACCTAAAATCCATGGCACTAAAAGTGGTGCCACTACCGCTCCAATACTGGTTCCAGAATTGAAAATACCAGTAGCTAAAGCCCGTTCTTTTTTGGGAAACCATTCAGCTACAGCTTTAACTCCGGCAGGAAAGTTGCCGGCTTCTGCCAAACCTAATAACCCCCGTACCATGCCAAAACCAAAAGTATTCTTAACAGCAGCATGCAACATTGCTGCAATACTCCAAATAAAAACAGAAATGCTATAACCAATCTTAGATCCCACTTTGTCAATGAAACTGCCAAAGATCACATATCCCAAAGCATACATTGCAGCAAATGCCATAACGATATATCCATAGTCAACCTCGGTCCAATGGAACTCTATTTCCAAGGTTGGTTTTAATAAGCCGATTACTTGTCTGTCAATATAATTAATTGTAGTTGCAAAAAATAACAATGCACAAACCACCCAACGGTAGTTACCCATTTTAGTTCTATCCATTTTTTTGTTTTATCAGGTAGTGTTAACCTGATTTTTTTATGAGAATACTACAAAAGTGAAGTAATGAGTACTTCATCCCCCTTACGTTCAGCTGAAACATATCCGGCATATATGGTCGCAATAACATCAGAAGCCAGGCTGCTGTTACTTTCTATTGGATCGCCAAATGCAGATGATCTGTAAAAAGCATCCATTTCATGCTGGTATCCATTGAACCATCCTTCATCAGGTGAGATAAACGACCACCCTTGTTTGGTTCCAGTTTTCTCAACCACATAAATATCTTTGAAGTTTTCTTCAACAGGGTTATAGGTTAGCATAGCATTATTGGGTGCAATATTGCAGATTGTTCGGTGATTGTTTGCATGAACTTCCACATAATTTTTTACACCTCCCTGTAGTAATTCGCTGGCAACGATGTCAGCTATGGTTCCATCCTCAAAAACAATATGTACTAATGCATAATCTTCGACATCCCTATATAAATCTTTCAGATGCCTTTCGTTAATAAAATTAGGCATTCGGGTGATTGAATGTGTCCTGCATGAGATCGAGACTGGACGAATAGGTTTTCCCGTTCTTGCCCGCCCATCAACATGTTTAAGATAAATTGCAGCGGTCAGTGGGTGACAGCCTTTGCCCATTAATGAACCGCCACCAGACAGATGCCATTGGCCGTAATCTGGTGAATGTGATCCTGAGTGCGATTGCTGTGCCTGAATCCAGAGTATTTGTGCTCCGGTTTTTTCAATAAGTTCACGCTCTTTTTGAATTGCAGGTGCATAAACCCAGTTTTCCGCATACATAATCGAACCCTTACTGGCTTTTTCTGCATCGAGCATTCGCTGAACACTTTCCAGTGCATGTTTCAATCCATCTTCACGGGAAAATACATCGCCATTAAATTCTTTTGAACCATCGCCAAAGTATCCTGTAAATGGTTTTTCTATGATAACATCTTTATCGAGTTTTAAAACTGCAACTGCTATGGGCTCGTGAGTTGAAGGAGGAGTACAAATATGCAGTATATCGCATGCATCAATCAATTCTTCCAGACTATCAAAAATTTTAATACCCCTGGTAGAAGCAAATTCCGCCAATTCATCTGGAGATTTCGAATATGCACCAACAACTTCAACCTGTACACTGTATACACGTTTTAACGCTTCGAAATGAAACCGGGCAGCGAAACCTGAACCAATTATCCCTGAACGCATATTTTTTTTATTTATCAATTTTAGCTTAGACTATTGCAAATTTACCCCCTTCTTATGAACAATACCTGTTATAGTTCATAAGTTTAATCAGGTCCCTTCGGCTATAAGTCAATGCCGAAGGGATCCTAAAATGTATTTCAAATGGAAATTATTCTGATTGCACTGTTATGGCTATTGTTCAATTAAGATTCTATTTGAATTCCTCATCCATAGCAATTTTCAATTCCTTCATTATTGACGGAACCAATGCAAAAGGATCATAAGGCTTAACCTTCCCCACAAGTTTCAGAGTTTCAACGGGGATATAACCACGATAACCGCTCTTTTTGATAATTTTCATTAATCGTGTAAAATCGGTCTTTACTTCGCTGGTGTTTCCTAAAACACTTTGTTTCATCTGCCAGTTAACTGTATAAGGAATAACAGCTTCAATATCGGCGTATGGATCAGCTACTTTAAAATTCCCAGTATCCAGAATAATTCCAGCCCATTTGGAATTAACCGCTTTTGCCACTTTAATACATTGGTCGGCTGTTTGAAGCATATCACCATGATTTTGAATACCAATGATTACACCGTGCTGAGCTCCGAAAGCAGCGCACTCCTTGTAGCATTCAATCATCCAGCCTGCAACTTCATCCCATTTATTTTCATATCCTACCGGAATTGCACCAGCAAATAAACGAATTACCGGAGCGCCCATTTTTTCAGCCACAATGATCCATTTTTTAGCCCGCTCAACATCGGCAGCCCTTACCGCAGGGTCAGGTGATGCAAAATTATTACGAATACCAGTTCCACTAATGTCTATTCCTAACTTGAAAGCTTTACGTTTAAGCTCGTAGATGTACTCATCCGATGGTACTTCCGGATAAGTAGGGATATAATATCCGGTAATGTCAATTGCTTCGATATTCTGTTCGGCACACCAGTCCAAAAGATCAAACAAGGTAAATGCAGGCTTTTCAGGTGTTCCTTTTTCCATCAACACGTCGTTGAATGAAAAAGCATTTAAGGCCAGTTTAATGTGTGCCTCTTTTGTTTTCTTATCAACTATTTGAGCATTGGATATATTTGAACTGAAGCTCATTATAGTGATGAATGCAATTATTACAGCGCAGATTTGCTGATAATGGATGGTTTTCAAAAAAGTATTTTTCATGATTATTGTTTTTTGATGATTATTAAAATGTAAGATGTTTCATTTAACCGCTGATAACCCAACTAAATAGAAAATGGTTGTCAACGGTATATTCATTTATTAAAGTCCGGAATAGATACCCTCATTAGCGCCCCAACCATCATTTTGTTTAAGCACTCCGTTGCTAAGATTAATTTGGCTTTGTGGGATAGGCAGTAATCCTTTCATTTCGGGTCTGTATTTAATAGTGATTTTCTCTGGCACCCCGAATTTGAAAACAGGAATATCGGTTTTATATTTTGTAATTTGTTGCTCAACAATTTTCCACCTTAGCAGGTCATACCACCGAATACCCTCAAAAGCAAACTCATGTCTACGCTCATCTTGAATATTAGCTAAGGTTGCTTCCTTGTAATATGGAGTTGCAGCAATGGAGTTATTGCCGGAATTTTTCAAATAGGCGCGCGATCGAACTTTATCAAAATAGGCTTGAGCATTCGGACTACCCATCTCGGCTGCCATCAACAATACATCTGAAAAACGGATGATATACTGACCTACTGTAGCATCACTTGTGTTATTCTTTGTTGCTGTTCCATTGAGTACTGTATTTGCAGCAGTGCGTTTACCATCCACCATTACATAGATATGACAATACTTTTTTTGAAGGTATCCGGTTTCCTCTACATTGCTTTGTGAATTATAATAAAACTTACCACTATTGGCCGCAGGGGTATTACTAAAACCTATACCCTCAGTTTCGGCATCCATTACATTCCATATAGAACCTTTTTTTCGGAGATCAGCATCATCCCATTCCGCATATATCTTTGGATTGACAGCGCTCATACTACTTCCTGCACCAAAAGGAATAATTCCCGGTACCGTACAGCTTAAACTATTTTGAAAACGATCCCATTGATTATTCGTACCTAAACCGGAAAATGAAATGAGATAGAGACATTCGATGTTATTGCCTTTTTCTCCTATCCAGCTGAGATTATTATCTTTAGCGTACTTGTAATCTTTATTTGCAAAAGAATAAAGCCAAAGGTTACGAAAATCGTCTATGAGCCCATATCCACTGTTATTAATTACATCGTGAAGATAATCCAGTACTTTGGTTTTATTAACAGAAATTCCATCTGCTAATGGAAGATCAGATTTACCATACATCCCAGTGTAGAAGAGAAAAACCCTTGCCATCATGGCTTCTGCTGCCCATTTATTGGCATTAAACAATTCTGACGATTTGTTCACTTTCTGAAAAGTTGTAGCTGGTAATAATTCAATGGCATTTTTCAAGTCGCTGGCAATTAATGCAAAGCACTCACCTACAGACGCTCTTGTAGGATTGTCAGATTCCGTTTTTGTTTTTAAGGGCACTGCCCCAAACAAGCGGCAAAGGTCAAAATATAAGGACGCTCTAAGATAGTAAGCTTGTCCACGAATACTTGCCTTTTGTAAATCTGTCAGTTTAGAACCATTTTTCTCCACACTTTCTAATACAAAATTTGAACGAAAGATTCCTTTATAATAGTTTTGCCAGGGTGTTAGAAATTGATCGAAATTTCTGACCTGGTACCGTTCAAATGCGCGAATAAATGGATCATCAAACAAGGCCCTACCATTGGCAACATAGTCGTCGTCCATGTACGATGAAATGCCAATAAAACTGCTTATCTGATCAAAATGACAATCCCGTTGTGCCGAATAAACAGCGGCTATTGCCTGATCAAAATCAATGACAGTTGTAGGGAATGTTGCATTCGTCTTTTCTGTTAAATCGTTTGTATCTAAGAATTTCGAACACCCTGTCCATAGCATGGACGAAGTAATCGCTAGTGTAATCATTATATTTCTCATCCCTCAATATTTTAAAATTGTGATGTTTTGAATTTTTATTAATATTTAATGGAAACTCCAATCATGAATGTGCGCGCGAGTGGATATGGAGCTGAATCGACTCCACCAGCCCAGTTTCCACCGTTGTTTCCACCATTTCCAACTTCAGGATTGAATCCTTTATAATTTGTTATAGTGAAAAGATTCTGACCGGTGGCGTACAAACGCATCTGTTGCATTGGCAATCCCTTCCATAAGGTCTTGAAATCATAACCCAGTGTCAGGTTACTCATCCGTAAGAAACTGGCATCTGCAACAAAACGATCAGATAAGGTAATATCCTGAGTGCTTCCTGTATTTATTCTAGGTGTACTGTTTGAGGTACCTTCACCATGCCACCTATCTAAAATCAGTGTTGACCAATTATAGGTACCATGATTATTATTGTTGAAATAATTCCAAATGACTTGATTTCCTGCAACTCCATTTGTTATTGCACTCAAATCAAACCCTTTATATGAACAGTTGAATGTTAGGCCAAAAATGAAATTAGGATTGGGATCGCCAAGCATGGTGTAATCACCCTGGTCAATTACTCCATCGTCATTTCGATCGATATAGCGCATATCACCGGGTTGGGCACCTGGCTGAATTATTTTCCCAGCAGTATTTTTATAGTCTAATATATTTTGAGTATTTTGAAAAAGACCATTTGACTGAAGTCCCCAGAAATAGCCAATAGGGAATCCAACTTGTGCTCGATAGCATTCCTTTTGATCAGCGTGTAAGGTTTTATCAGGTCCATGGATAATGCCTTCAGCATTTGCAATACGAGTGACTTTGTTTTCCTGTTGAGTAAAATTTGTTGTTATACCATAACTAAACTCTCCGATTCGATCCTTCCAAGAAATAGATATTTCGTAACCTCTGTTTTGCACATCCCCTCCATTTATATAGGGTGCTCCAGTGCCATCTGTCGCTAATATAGGTGCTTGAATTAACCAATCTTTTGTCAGTTTGTTATACCAATCAAAGGTAACTCCAATTCTACTATTAAGAAAACGTGCATCAAATCCTAGGTCGGTTTGAACAGACGTCTCCCAACTAACATCGGGATTTGCCATAATATTGGGATACCCTCCGTTTTCGAATTTAGTTTTATCACTATACTTGAAAAATGGAGCTCCGTTAAATGATATCGTAGAAAGATACTGAAATGGGCTTATGGATTGGTTCCCGTTTTCACCCCAGCTTGCACGTATTTTTAAGAAATCCAGCCAATCTTTCGTTTCATTCATAAAGGATTCATTCGTCATGGCCCAACCTGCTGATAGAGAGGGGAAAAAACCCCATCGCTTTCCAGGCGCAAAATTCGATGAGCCATCCGCACGAAATACAGCAGTTGCCATATAAGTTTGTTTATAGTCATAACTGGCGCGACTAAAGAAGGATAATAAACGCGAGGACCCCAATGGTTGACTACTCAAGTGAGTAAAGGAGGGATCTATTGTCTTATTATTTATAAGATAAGCATATTCAAAACTATCGAAAAGTGATTTTCCATTATCTCCGCTGAATGACTCGCCTATTCCGGATTTTTCAGCAGAGGTACCAACCATAAAATCAAAATTATTATGATCTAGTATTGTAAATTTATAATTTAGGGTATTATCAAGTATCCATTTCATCCCTGTTTGCATTGATTGTGCCGTTCTATCCATCGTATTTTGGAAATAAGTCGATGTGGTCGTTGGGGTAAGCAAATAGGCGGGTACATAACTTCTATCTGATGTGGAGTATGAATTAATACCGAATGAAGATCTGAACACTAATCCTTTGATCGGCTGGAGTGTAAGATATATATTGCCGTTGAGATTATTGTTACGACTGGCACTTCCGGATTTTGCATAGTCAAGCCAAGCCATGGGGTTTGGTGCTGTAGGTGCCACTCCTGTAGGGCTTCCATATACATCATATGGAAAATACTGATATGGTCCCTGGTTTGTTGGATCCGGGTTGTAAATTTGTATGACAGGGCTTCCGCTTGCTACAGATGCAAAACTGCTTTGATTATCAGCACCTTCAGATATAGTTACATGCCTGTTTGTATTGCTGTAATTGAAATTTTCACCTATTTTTAGAATGTCTAAATTATTGTTTTTAATTAAGGTGTATTCTGTATTAATCCTAAATGTAACACGGTTGTATGTTGGTATTGCGGGCTTTCCTACAATTCCTTCCTGTGAATCTAAGGATACTCCCATGGAGTAAATTGCTTGCTCAGTACCCCCCGAAATATTGATACTGTGATTTTGAATCGGTGCATTTTTATTGGATGTGGCGTCCAACCAATTGGTGCCATCCCATGTACCATCGGCAATACCTGCGTATCCAGGTATTAGTGCGCTAAAATTTGGAACTGCAATTTTATTATTAATATAATGCTCTCCCATAAGCGTCAGGTAATCTTTGGCACCAACGAAATCTAACTTTTTTGCTACATTCTGTATTCCATAGTAACCGTCATAACTAATCGTCGCTTTGCCCACCTTTCCTTTCTTTGTTGTAATCAGCAGAACTCCATTTGACGCTCGCGATCCATAGATAGCCGCAGAAGCAGCATCTTTTAATATATCCAGGGATTCAATGTCGGAAGGATTCAGGCTGTTAATATTAGGAACAGTGACTCCATCCACAACATATAGCGGGGCAGAATTACCAGTAGTACCAAGTCCACGAATATTAACCTTAAAGCCATCACCCGGTTGAGCTGAAATTTTTGAAATGCTTACTCCCGATATTTGTCCTTTTAGCGCATCTAATACAGTAGTGGTGTTTCGTTTTTGAATATTTGATCCTTCTACTTGCGTTGTGGCACCAGTAATTAATTTTTTTTGCATTACACCATATCCAATAGCTACAACCTCTTCTATTCCAATAGCTTCATCAGCTAAAACTACATTTACATTAGTCTTGTTTCCGACTGTTACCTCTTGCATTTTCATTCCTACAAAAGAAAACTGCAAAGTTGAGTTTTGAGGAATATTTGTTAGCGAATAAATTCCAGTGTTATCAGTTATTACACCGGTTGTAGTCCCTTTCACTACGACAGAAACACCGGGAAGCGAGGCTCCTGTTTGATCTGTCACTTTACCTGTCACCTTTTTGCCCTGTTGCTCACTCATAAAAGGTTCCATCTCTTCTTTATCGTATAACGCAATCTGGCGTCCAAGAACTTTGTATTTAATTGATGTACTTGATAACACCTTATCGAGTATCTCAGTGACCGATTTTTGGGTTACCTCTACTGATACTTCCTTGTTGACATCCACCTTTTCGTTGTAGAAGAATTTGAACTCGCTTTGACCTTCGATTGCCCGGAGGACATTCAGAAGTGTGGAATTATTCTCTGTGATGGTCAATTTTGTGGTCTGCGAATAGGTTTCGGCAGATAAACAACTTAAAATTGACACCGTTACAATCAGAATCGTTAG
>JAAFGY010000120.1 GCA_010365135.1 Flavobacterium sp. | reverse complement strand
GTTTTGCGACTTCAAGATACTGAATTTCAGTATCTTGACCAATATTTATCCATTATTTTTTTCTTAAAATAATTGCACCCAACGGGTTAATTTAATAAATTTAGATTTTACTACTAATACAAAATTAGAATATTTTAGAGGCAATAACAACTCATTAATTAATTTAGATTTTTCTAACAATCCTTTAGTATACGAAATTGATTGCTCTTTTAATCGATTGGCAAATATTAATATTTCTAAAAACACACGCTTAGACAAATTATTCTGCAACTTTAATGATTTAACTAATTTAGATACATCAAAAAATTTTTCATTAAACTTTTTAAATTGCGAATACAACCAAATAACAAGTTTAGATGTATCAAAAAACAATAACCTAGGTCTTCTTAGATGTAATAATAACCAACTAACATTGTTAGATCTTAGAAGTTCAATTAGTTGGACTTGGTGGAATGATTATAACGCCTGGGGAAATAATCCTAACTTAAAGTGTATAAATGTTCCTGATGCTTATTTTTTTGGTTATTATTGGAATGGAAGAAAGGATCCAACAGCAAGCTACATTGATGACATTCCTCCAAAATTTGAATCATCAACACAAACAATTTGTTCAAAAGTAAATCCAACTATCCAAGACATTGTGGTTTCTGGTTATAATATAAAATGGTTCGATTCTCAAGTAAACGGAAATGAGCTGCCAAGTTCAACGATTCTAAATGAAGGAGCTACCTATTTTGCAATGAATACTGCGGGAAGTTGTGAAGGCCCAAGGTCATCCGTTACAATAACTTTAAAAATACTCAGTGCTCCAGCCGCAACATCTCCTCAAATTTTGTGCAACATTCAGAATCCAACTTTATCTATTCTAAATATTACGGGAGATAATATAAAATGGTATAGAAGTGTGACTGATGTGAATTTTATTTCAAATACAACGCCTTTGGTAAATGGCATAACTTATTATGCTTCACAAACTAAAAATGGATGTGAAAGTTCTAGAACTCCAATTTTAATAACTATTCAAAATTCTACAAAACCAATAGTTACAAGCCCACAAACCTTCTGCATCCAACAAAATGCAACTTTAAACAACATCACTATAACAGGTCAAAACATAAAATGGTATGATGCTTTAACCAATGGAAATATTCTCATAAATAGCACTTTATTACAAAATGGAATAACATATTACGCTTCGCAAACGATCAATGGTTGTGAAAGCGAAAGAACTATGGTTTTAATTAACATTCAAAATACTCCAATTCCATCGGCAAACAATTCGCAAAGTTTTTGTTCCACTCAAAACGCAACTTTAAATGATATTGCCATTACAGGAACGTCCATAAAATGGTATTCAGCTACTACAAATGGAATTCTTTTGCCAAATTCAACTTCATTACAAAATGGAATGACTTATTTTGCTTCACAAACTATAAATGGTTGCGAAAGCACAAACAGAACTCCGGTTACGATTTCCTTAATCAATACTTTGAATGCTACAAATTATGCCGAAACGATTTGTGACGATCAAAACAACGGCTATGAAATTGTGAACTTGTCGAGTTTCAACTCGAATCTTATTGGTTCGACAACGGAAACATTTGGCTATTATACTTTGCGAAACGCTGCCGAAAATCAAATTTCGGCAAACCAAATTACCAATTATAGCAATTATAATTTAACTATTGGAGAACATACATTTTATGTCCGAATTGATTCTCCAAATTCTTGTCATCAAATAGTGGAACTGCAATTAACCTTGGTTAGTAAACCGATCATAACTATTCCAGACATTGTCCCCATTTGTGAAAACAATTCGATAATTATTGATGCAGGCTCGGGTTCTGATGCTTATTTATGGTCTAATGGCGCTTCAACATCATCCATTACGGTAATTAATCCTGGAAATTTTTCGGTTACTGTGACCAATTATTATGGTGGAGTTTCTTGTTCGAGTACAAAAGTTTTTACGGTGAAAAAATCAGACAAACCCTCAATCTCTTTAATTGAAACTAAAGATTGGACAGATAACGACAATATAATCTCTGTTTACTTAACTAATTCTGGTGATTTTGAATATTCTATCGATGGAATTAATTATCAAGATAGCAATCAGTTTTCGAATGTACCTAGTGGTGAATATACCGTTTCTGTTAGAGATAAAAACGGTTGCGGAAAAGTAGACGACGAAGTCTATTTATTAATGTTCCCCAAATTCTTCACTCCAAACGGAGATGGATACAACGACACTTGGAAAATCAAATTCGCGGATGCTGAAGAAGGTTTGACCATAAAAATTTTCGATCGTTACGGCAAACTAATCAAAATGTTAACTGACGTTACCGACGGCTGGAACGGAACTTTCAACGGAGCCGAACTTCCTGCATCCGACTACTGGTTTGTCGTAACAAGAGCCAACGGTCTAGAATACAAAGGGCATTTTAGTTTGAAACGATAATGTTTATAAAACCTATTCCTCTTTTTTCTAATAGCCAAAAACTGCGAATTACCTTAAATCACCAGATTCTCAAATAAACAACAATCTTCTTTCCAAAATCTCCAAATTCCTGAAGACAAATTTCAATTTTTGATTCCCATTATTGATAAATATTTTTGTCACTTGGGATTGCACCAGAAAATTGACAAATCTTGGCTGCAAAAATTAAAGCATTCTTCAATGCCTTTTGTACATCATTGTCTTTGAAATAAGAATTTAAAAAACAAGCCAAAAATCCATCTCCTGCTCCAATTGCGTCTTTGAACAAATCTTCGGATATCATCGTAGTTGATTGTTGAATCATTTTATTATCCCAATACACTAATGCACCTTCTTCGGCTTGAGTACGAATAATCTTGACTAAACCGAATGTACTTTTCAAGTATTCCAACAGTTGCTGATCTGTTGCTTGTTTATAAATGTCTTTGAGATATAACCATTCATCATCATTAACTTTCAAAATAGCAGCATTGGAAAGACATAAATTAATGGTACTTTCTGAATATAAACCGCCTCTTAAATTCAAATCACAAACGAAAATTGCCTTTGGATTCTCGGTTTTGTATCGTAAAAAAGTGGTCTGATTTTTTTCAAAATACAATGCCAAACTTCCGTAAATAAAAACATCAATGGGTTTTTCTAAATTAAGATAGTCAATAAATTGCCAAGATTTATCCGTTTCGATTGTGTAATGGGGTTCCTTTTCAATAAATTCAACCGTTACATAACCGGTAGGATGGTTTTCATCAAAAGAAATTCCGTGGGCAATATTTTCACTTTTTGCAAAATCGAATATTACTTTACCAAAGTCATCTTTTGCAATTTGACTGATAAAAATTACCTGATTTCCAAAACGTTTTAAATGAATTGCCACATTAAATGGAGCGCCACCAATGACATTTTTGTCAGGCAGGCAATCCATTAATAATTCGCCAAAAGCTACTATATGTTTCATTATTGTTAGGATCTGAAGTTGCATACTCATTTTCTGGTTCTGGAAGTATATGAATTTTTGAATCGCTTAATGAGATGGAAGCCGAACAAACATATACCCCTATTTTTCCTTCATTATATTTAAAATCCAATAGTGTTAATTTTACGATTTCATTGATGGAAAGCTCGTAATAATTTCCGTAACGAATAATTTTAAAATAAATCATTTTGTTTTCTGGAGGTTCAAATTGAGTGGTTTGAATGTTTTCAAAAATAAAATTATTTTTCACATCTTTTTCATTAAATCCCCAAGCTCTAAACTGAATAAATCCATTTACAAAATCTATCGAGATATAATACCCCGTTCCTTCGTTATCACATTCAATAACAAATCCTGTTTTCCCCATTTCTTCAACAGCTAATGTTCCTTCCCATACAAAATCATTAACGGGTTTTTCAAAACAAAAAACTTCATAACCACTTCGACAACCAAATCGCCATTTATTTTCGTTTTCTAAAGTGAAACTTGCCGATGGATTCCCTAAAATTGGCACTGGAATCGGTAATTTTCTCTGATGAATAGTTTTTAGATAAAGGGATTCCCATCGGTGGTATGTTTTTAATAAAAGCTTGCCATTGCTATCGGTATCCAATTGTTTGGGCGGAGGTATAACACGATGTGTATTTACATTTCCTCCGACAAAATAAAAATTATAAATTAAAAAATACTCGCCATCCTTAACAATTCTAGCGGCATAATTTCCTTGTGGCAATAGCACATTATCATGAAAAGCGTGGTATTCTCCTTTAAAATCGGGAGAAAACCAATAGCGCACTTTAATATCTTCCCGGATCGAACCTAATAAATAATGCCTCTCGTTGATTTCGACCACCGAAGGACATTCAATATCGTCATACACATAAGAAACATGCAAAGGTTTTTGAAGCACAAAACCATCGGCTTCTCTTTTTGCTACTCCAATACATCCTCGTCTATAAGTAGGTCCTACAGCACTTCGAGCACAAATTAACAAATAATCTTCTCCTTCAAATTGATATTTAAAAGGATCTCTAAAACTTAACCATTCCCGAGGATTATTCTTTGAATTTTCGTAAAATGGACCTTCACTTTTAGACGGAAGACCGTATTTATTTTCTTTAGTCCAATGAATTAAATCCGTCGAAACTGCCCTTCCTATTCTTTGTTTAATTCCTTTATCGCTTCGTTTTAGTCCTGTGTAATACATTTCATAACCATCATCAGCCGAATTTTTACTTATATGCATGGTCCATAACATATCGTCATCCCATTCTCCGGGATTTCCAACCCACAATGCATTTTTTACTCTTTTCCAAGAGAGACCATCTTTTGAAATGGCATGGGCAATATAATCATGATTGGGAATAATTAAATGAAATAAATGGTGGATCCCATTTTCATCAATAAATACATCGACATCGCCGATTTCCCAATTACTAAAACCTGAACCTGAATACATATTATTTAATTATTTTATAATGATTTAAACCTTCTAAAATACCCGAGGAAGCGGAATTTTTGGCCACATAAATGTTTTTAGTGGTTTGATAATCCGCTAGCTCCACACTTCGATTGCCTACAACAATGGCTTTAATAGAACTTCGGAACATATCAATGTCATTTCCAGAATCGCCCGCAGCAATTACTTTGGATAAAGGGATAGCCCACTTATGACCTAAAAATTTAATCGCATTGCCTTTTGATGCCCTTTTGGGCAAAAAATCAATATACTTTCCATGACTTGGAATAATGTTTACCTTGTACCATCCTTTCCCTAAAACGTCGACTAATTGTTGGTAATTGTATTTTTCTATATCATAATAATAGGAAATTTTGAATGGATTTTGGGCTGCTTCCTCTTGCATTTTTAACCAAGGAATATTTTGTAATCGAAAAGCGATATCTTCTCTTTTCCATCGGCCGGCTAAAAAGGTCGCCCATCCTTTGTCTAATACATAATCCGATCCATTGGTATAATAAATTTCGGTACCTACGGAGCAAATAATAAAATCAGGTACGGGCAACTGTTCTTCTTCAATAACTTTTTTTACCAATTCTAAGTTTCGTCCTGAAGCCAGAGCGAATGCCATTTTTCTGGAACGATTTAGCAAATAGGTTTTTAATTCTTTTAAACCTGGATTTTTTAATTTGGGTTCAATCAATGTTCCATCAATATCTGTAACCAATAAATTTTCTATCTTTCTTTTTAATCGCTCAATATTAATGTTAGGATATTGTTGCATTTTGATTCCATAACCCGATGAGAGTGATAAATTTTCATTTATTAAATCGACATATTGATTCACATGACTTAACCAACTGTAATGTTTTTGAATATTAATTGCGCCATTATTTGAATAAAATTTCCACTGATTTTCATTGGTTAAAACATTTTTAATTGCTTTTTTTATTTCCGTTTCATTCAAAGGATCTACTAATTCCCCATTTTGACAAGTTGGAATAATCTCCGACGGCCCTCCATTTTTGGTCACCACAACAGGTAATCCAGAACTTGCTGACTCAATAATGGTTAAGCCAAAATTTTCGTGTAAAGTCAAATTGACAAAGACACCTCTTTTTTCTGCGGCATACCGATAAATAATCGAAACTTCATTTTCTACATCATGCTTTTTGGGAATCGCCATTTTTCCATACAAATCATACTTGTCCATGGCAAGTAATAAATCTGTTAAAACGTTTTTTTCAGATTCTGGCATTTGCGAAATATCTTTTCGTATACCCGCAAAAATAACCAAATTAGCAATGCTCTGCAGCTCTTTATCTTTACCATAAACTTCAATCAAAGTGTGAAGATTTTTGTGCCGATCTGGTCTTGAAAGAGCTAAAATAATAGGTTTGTGCGGATTTGTTAAAAATTTAGAAATGGTTTCTGCCACCCAATATTTTCTTTGTACTTCTTCCATTTGTTTATCAGCATCTTGTTCAACGTGATAATAAGGCACAAATTTCGAAGTGTCAATTCCTGGAGCAATTGCGTGGTATTTTCCTAAATTGAAATTTTTGTACGGCTTATAAGTTTCAATTTCCTGTTCCGTCGATGTGATAATGAATTCTGACAATTCTAAAGTCTTTTCTTCTGCTTCAATTCGTTCTTTAAATTTAAATTTCTTTTCTCTTTCTTCTTCCAGCATCCCAGCTTCTTTTAGTTTTTCTTGTTTATGAAAACCTAAGGAATGTCCTGTATGTGCAAAAGGAATATTTAAAATTGTTGATAATTCGCTGGCCACATACCCGGCATCGCCATAATGAGAATGAATCCAATTTGGAAATATATCATGAAGTTTGATGTGCTGTACGACGCCGTTCACATAAGCATCCAAGCCTTCCCACAATTGTTCTTTGGGTCTGTATTTTTTCCCTAAAAAAGGAATTCGTCTAATGTCTAATTTTGGATTCACGACTTCAATAGGCACAGCATATTCCGAAGAAAGATTTTTATCATCAATCAGTCTAGTAAATAAATGAACATGTTCTACATCTTTATGCTGCGATAAAAATTCAGCAAGTTCATATACGTACTTTGTTTGCCCGCCATTATCTGCATCTTTTCCAATTTCAAGACCCGAGCTTTTTACAAGTCCGTGAATATTTATTAATGCAATTCTTAACTTTATCATCTACTTTTAAATTGTTTTATCCAGTAATTTAGAACAATTAAACTTAGAAAAGAGCCTTTTTGGTTGAAAACACCATAACTATTAACAGTTTTTAACAGTTATTAACTTTAATGTAAGAATCATTCTGACGATGAACGATCATAGGTTGTGTGACAAAAATCTAGGAGAGCATTTTCTTTGAAGTGATTTTTTGGTTTAGTGTAAATCAGCCAACGGCATAGAATACAAAGGACATTTTAATTTGAAACGATAGTATTTTAAAACTGTTCCTCCTTTTTTCGAATCATCAAAAGTGCTAAAACCGAAATCAAGGCAGCAACCGATAAATACAAACCAACATACCCAATTCCATAATTTTTGGCCAACCAAATAGCGATTAATGGTGCAAAAGAAGCTCCCAAAATGCCCGCCAAATTAAAAGTCAAAGACGCTCCAGAATACCGAACTTCTGTCGGAAACAGCTCCGATAAAAAAGTTCCTACAGGCCCGTAAGTCAATCCCATCAATCCCATTCCGATACATACAAAAATGGTTATCATTGGAGTGCTTCCCGATTCCATAAAGAACGAAAAACTGAATCCAAAAAGCATAATCAAGGTGGATATGAAAACCAAAATTCTTTTTCGACCCAATTTATCTGCCAAAACTGCCGAAACTGGAATTCCAACCACAAAAAACAAGATCGAAAACAACTGAATGATTAAAAAATCACGACGGCTGAATCCTAAATCAGTAGTCGCCCAGCTCAAACTGAAAACGGTCATTAAATAAAAGGTAACAAAAGTCGCCACGGCTGCCAAAGTCCCAAAAATCAATTCCCATTTATACGCCTTTAAAATCGTCATTATTGGGATTTTCACTTGCTTTTTGGTTTCCAAAGCATTGGCAAACGAAGGCGTTTCGGTGATTTTCAATCGAATGTAAAATCCAACCACCACTAATAATGAACTGGCTATAAACGGGATTCTCCAACCGTAATCAAAAAACTGTTCTTCGGTCAGCAAATCACTCAACAACAAAAAAGTTCCGCCAGAAAGGAGCAAACCAATGGGCGCACCCAATTGCGGAAACATTCCGTACCAAGCCCGTTTTCCCGGAGGTGCATTTTCGATAGCCAATAAAACGGCTCCACCCCATTCGCCACCCAAACCCAAACCTTGACCAAATCGGCAAAGCATTAATAACAACGGAGCAACAATTCCGATACTCTGATAAGTAGGCAATAATCCAATGCAAACCGTAGAAATTCCCATCGTCAATAAAGCAGCTACTAATGTGGCTTTACGTCCCACTTTGTCTCCAAAATGCCCAAAAACTGCCGAACCAATAGGTCTTGCAAAAAAAGCAATAGAAAAAGTAGCCAAAGATTCTATAGTGGAAGTTGTAGGATCTGAACCAGGAAAAAACAATTGGGGAAAAACCAAAACCGCCGCATTGGCATAAATATAAAAATCGAAAAACTCTATGGTTGTGCCTATTAAGCTACCAAAAAGTACATGTGCTAATGAATTTACTTTTACCGGATTGGAATTGTTTTGCATGTTGAATTTTAAAATATTTTGATAAAAATGATGCTAATTTTCGAAACTAACAAATATTTAGTTCCAATAATTTTTTAGTAAATTAGCATCAAATAAACTCCAATATGCCAACAGACTGTATTAGCTATCAAAATTCTGGATATTTCTCTTCTATGATGAATGATTATTTAAACCAAAATCCTAATTTACAGTCCTTTTACAATCGATTTCCAAGTCTCGAAAATTTGGAAAAACAAATTTTAGAGAAGCAAGAAAATTTCAAGGGCAATGCAAAAAGAGAAATTTTAGTTTCGGTTTTAGAAAAACAATATTCAAAAATAAATGCATCAGCAACAACTTTAAGCAACATTAAACTCTTAAACGACTCTAACACTTTTACAATAACCACGGGTCATCAGCTGAATTTATTTTCTGGACCTTTGTATTTTTTGTATAAAATTATTACGACCATCAATTTAACCAAAGAACTCAAAATCAAATTTCCTTCGCGAAATTTCGTGCCTATTTATTGGATGGCAACCGAAGATCACGATTTTGAAGAAATCAATTATTTCAATTTTAAAGGTCAAAAGTTCCGATGGAATACCGAGAGTTTTGGTCCCGTTGGACGATTATCAACGGAAGGATTAGATGATTTTTTTGAAGTTTTCGCTCAAGAATTAGGTTCAGGAAAAAATGCTGAATCCATCAAAAAACTTTTTCAAGAGTCCTATTTGAATCATTCCAATTTAGCGGATGCAACGCGATTTTTAGCCAATGCTCTTTTTGGAAAATATGGTTTGGTCATTCTTGATGCGGATAATGCAGAATTGAAACGAACTTTTATTCCTTACATAAAGGAAGAATTATTGCATCAAACTTCTTATAAAAAGGTCGTTGAAACTACCGAAAAACTTAAAAATTATTTCATTCAAGTCAATCCTCGTAAAATCAATTTATTTTTTGTGGAAGATAATTTGAGAGAACGTATTATTTTAGAAAATGGAATTTACAAAGTAAACAATGCCAAAATAGAATTCTCAGAATCCGAAATTTTAGAATTACTAGAAAATCATCCCGAAAAATTCAGTCCCAACGTGATTATGCGACCGTTGTATCAAGAAGTAATTTTACCCAATTTGTGTTACATTGGAGGAGGCGGAGAAATTGCGTATTGGCTGGAACTAAAATCTTTTTTTGAAGAGGTGAAAGTAACTTTTCCAATCCTTTTGCTAAGGAATTCAGCACTTTTGGCAACTGCAAAACAAGTTTCAAAAGCAGATAAATTAGGATTAACTTGGAAAGATTTATTTTCGAAACAAAGTGATTTGGTAAATGCAAAAACAGCACAATTATCAGAATTTTCAATCGATTTTTCGATTCAAAAAGAACATTTGAATAAACAATTTGAAGCACTTTTTGAAATTTCAAATCACACCGACAAATCATTTCTTGGAGCGGTAAAAGCGCAAGAAGCCAAACAAATAAAAGGGCTAGAAAATCTTGAAAAACGCTTGATGAAAGCCCAGAAACGAAAACATTCCGAGACTTTGGAACGAATCACCGATCTTCAAAACGAACTGTTTCCTAACCAAAGTTTGCAGGAACGTCAAGCTAATTTTTCGGAATTTTATTTAGATTATGGAAGTGATTTAATCGAAAAACTGATGCTACCTCTTAAACCTTTAGATACCACATTTCAAGTTATCGTATTGTAGATTCTAGGTTTTTTATCGTTTTAATTGCTGTTTTAGTAAAATTAATTCATAAAAAAGTCTATTTTTGCATCCAATTTAAAAAATAAAAAATGGCTACCAATAGAACTTTTACCATGATTAAACCTGATGCTGTTGCTAACGGACACATCGGAAATATATTGGCAATGATTACCACTGCTGGTTTCAGAATCGTTTCCTTGAAACAAACACAGTTAACTGTTGCTGATGCAAAAGCATTTTATGCCGTTCACGCCGCAAGACCTTTCTACGGTGAATTAGTAGAATTTATGTCAAGCGGACCTATTGTTGCTGCAATTCTTGAAAAAGAAAACGCAGTTGCCGACTTTAGAACATTAATTGGAGCAACAAATCCAGCCGAAGCTGCCGAAGGAACAATTCGTAAAGCCTACGCCACTTCAATGGGTGAAAATGCAGTTCACGGTTCAGATAGTGATGAAAATGCAGCTATTGAAGCAGCGTTCCATTTTGCTGGAAGAGAGCAGTTTTAGATTTATGATTTAAGATTAACGATTTTGGAATTAAGATTTAAAAATTGTACAAAATAAAAAATTCCCGTTTCTTTTGGAAACGGGAATTTTTATATAAACTAAAATCTGAAATCAAAAATCGTTAATCAAAATTCTAAACTCTATCGCAAAACCACGTCCTTCACCACTTCTCGACTCAATTCTTCGTTAATCATAGCAACAATTTTTGACTTTCCGTAAGTTAATTCTTCGCGCAAAACTGCCGAAGAAAGTTCAACATAGAGAGTACTTCCTTTCAAAACGACGTTCTTGGTATAATGATTTACGCCGTTTCCCATTAGATTTTTCCAAGCGTCTTTGACATCGATTTGGTCCATTCCGGGTTGCAATTTGTTGACTTGGATAATTTGTTTCAAAACATCGCCAACCGTACT
>JAAFGY010000119.1 GCA_010365135.1 Flavobacterium sp. | reverse complement strand
AAGAACAATTCCGCCCGGAGCAATTCGGTCTTTAATTCGCGCAAAGATAATTTTTTCATTTTTAAGAATTCCATCCAAGGAACGAATATTCCAGCCGATGACTTTGTGTTTCGTGACTTCCAAGGCCCTGCGGATAGAAGGATTTGTAACGCCATAAGGTGGTCGAAAAAGTTGCGGTTTCATTCCCGAAATGCTTTTGATTAAAGCATCCGTTTTTTGAATTTCTGCTACCAAGCGGTTTTTTCTGTAAAAGTCAAAGAAGTTGGAATGACTGTAAGAATGATTCCCCACGAGATGACCTTCTTCTATAATTCGTTTCAGGATTTCAGGATGTTTTTCGATGTTTTTGCCAACGCAAAAAAAAGTCGCTTTGACATTATGTTTTCTCAAAATATCTAAAATGAATACTGTATTTTCATTTGGACCATCGTCAAAAGTAAGTGCTATTATTTTATTGGTTTCCAATAGATTACTGCAATAAGCTTTGATGTGAAAATTAGAAGAAATAAAGAAAGAACCGATAAACAAAATTACAAAGTGAATTCCAAAAACTAACAAAAACCATCCCCATTGCACAGGTACAAAAAAGTTTATCGCCAGCAAAATAAGGATAATGGCAAGGAAAAAAAAGTTAGTTTTTTGGTAGTTTAACATTTTGAAATCAAGGTAAAACTATGGTCAATTCCTTTGTATTGATTGTATAAAAGAATGGTTTTATAAGCAGCTTTTTCCAAATTATTGACACTTATAATTTCTGGAATTTCTTGCGTTTTAATGATTTTTGAACCCACCCATAACCCAAAAGCGGACGACGTATTATATTCACCCGACAAATGTTTATAGTATACTTGTGGTGTGTTTGCGAAACTATTTTCGGAAAGGATTTTGTAATAATCATCAAATTCAATGTCACCGTTAAAACCTAAAATTATTGCGTCTACATCAGAAATCTGTAATTTATTTGCTTCCAAAAAAGATATTATTTTCACTTCGATTTCATTTACATCCAGTTTGTTTATGATTTCTACATCCAACATTTCGGCATAAGTCGTACTCTTTTTTTCGTTTTCCAAAACAAAAAAAGTGGCACCTTCGCCATAAACTGCTCCTTTTGTAATCGAATTTAAAACTTTATACGGTGCTTCGGTTTTTATAAATCCGGCTAATTTAAAAAGAGAAACGGTATAATCGGCATTTTCATCAATTCCACCAACCAAAATAGTGTTGGCTTCCTCCTCCTCGATTTTCATTTTAGCATCTAAAAGCGCCGATTCAAAAGAAACCGAAGCATTTACATAAGTCAAATTATAGGCTTTGCACTGCAATCCCAAAGCGATTTGCGCTCCAACCGTATTGTGAGTAGATTGAATAAAAGACGTTGGTGTCAAAAATTCTTCCTTATTATCGATAATCGCTTTCAAAAACTTCTCCGAATCCTCGATACAACCCATTCCGCTTCCGGTAATGATGGCGTCAACTGCTGTAACATTAGCCTCTTTCATTGCCATTGCTGAAGCTACAATTCCGTTTTTAACTCCTTTCGCCATTCTTCTGATAGCCACAGGCGAAATGAAATCTTTGTAAACTGGTGTTTTTAAGGAAAAAGTGGCGTCCTTTTCGTTGATTTCGGCTTTTTCTAAAAAAAAAGTGTCGAATGTTTCTTGAGCCGAAATACAACCTAGTCCGTTGATATATGTCTTTCTCATTCGCTTTTAGAAAATATTAGGGTCGAACAATTTCCTCCAAATCCAAAAGAGTTGGACAACACGTGTTCAATGTTTTTATGTTTTAAAGTCGTTTGCGGAATCAGATTAAATTCATGCATTGGTGTTTGGAAATTCAGGTTTGGAAAAACCACGTTATTCTGAATTGACAAAACGCTATACACCGCTTCAATAGCTGCTGCTGCTGCCAAAGTATGACCCGTGAATGGTTTTGTGGAACTAAAATCAGGCGCTTTTTCTTCTCCAAAAATTCTATCAATTGCTCTACCTTCAGACAAATCGTTATTGGGAGTTGCCGTTCCGTGAACATTGATGTAATCTATCTGTTCTGGTCTTAAATTTGCCACTTGCAATGCTTTTTCCATTGCCAAAAAAGCGCCATCACCATTTTCTGAAGAGGCCGTTTGGTGAAAAGCATCGTTCGCATTTCCGTAACCAGAAACTCGTGCCAAGACTTTTTTGTTTTCTTTTTTTACAATTTCATCCGATTCCAATACTAGAAATGCTGCGGCTTCACCTAAATTCAATCCTTTTCGGTTATCATCAAATGGGCTGTTGTACCCGTCGGTTAAAATCATTAAGGTCTTGAAACCGTTAATAGTGAATTTTGCCAAAGCATCAGTTCCGCCAACAATAACTCGGTCTAATTTTCCTGATTTTATGAGTCTTGCGCCCAACATAATCGAATTTGCAGCAGATGAACAAGCGGTGCTGATTGTTGTAACCATTCCTTTCAAACCCAATTCATCAGCAATTTTATGAGCCACATCGCCGCCATTGTGACAGCTAATATATTTTATAAGACTTTCATCTTTAAAATAGTCGTAATAATGAACTTCTGTCATATCCATTCCGCCAACGCTGGTTGCCGAAATCAATCCGGTTTTGTATTCATTAATCGAAGAAATCTGGGCATTCTGAACGGCTTGTTTGGCCGCAATTGCACCAATCATTGCCGTTCTCGAAAAATTATTGTCTGGAGAAAGTTGCAATTCAGCAACCAATTGTTGATTCGTTTTTTTTATTTCACCAACTTTTATTTCGCCGGAATGAACTGTCGAAATGTTTTCGATGGTAGTAATTCCCATTCTATTATTTAGCAACGAAACATAATTCTCCTCGACCGTATTCCCGATAGCCGAAATAATTCCCATTCCCGTTATGGCAACTCCTTTCATTCTATTTTTAGATTTTAGACTTTAGACTTTTGGATTCAAAAATCTAAAATCAGCAATTATTTTGTTCTATTTTGTTTGATGTATGCGGCCATTGTTTCGATAGATTTAAAGATCGTTTTTCCCTCCTTAGGATCCACTAATTTAATTCCGTAATCTTTATCTAACATTACGATAAGTTCCAATGCATCGATTGAATCCAATCCTAAACCATCGCCAAATAAAGCATCATTGTCATTGATTTCTTCCAGTTTAATGTCTTCCAAATTTAGAATGTCTATAATTTTTTCTTTTAATTCTTGCTTTAATGCTTCCATAATTATTTGTTATATTCTGTTAATAAAGTTTCTATTGTATGTTCTAAATCCCCCTCTTTTGCCACTAAATAAAGGAAAGCTTTGTATTTTTCGTCGTAATATTCAACCCAACCGCAAAGCACTTTATCCGCTTTATTTGAATCCAAAAGCACTTTGGCATAATTCACCATAAAATTTGGATTGAAGGTCTCAAAGATAAAGAAAGAATTCTCGCTTTTAAGTTGATGCCTAATGCTAATTTCGCCCAAACAAATATTGGGCAAGGTGTAAACAAAAACTGCCGGACTGGGAAAATAATTTTCTGTGTCGGAAATCGAGTTTTGGTATTTCACGTCTGTATCCAAACTGGACGAATTGTTCGCAAAAACCAAGGCTATATTGTTCTCTTTGTATTCGTTACTTTCATTTTTCAAAAGAAATTCAGCTCCCAGAAAAGCCAATTTGCTTAAACTATCCATTTTGAAAAACTTGGAATAATTCAGTTCAAAATTCTGATACACTTTCTTCGAAAAGTCTAAAAAAGTGGTGGGTTCCAATTTGAAAACGGATGTGCCGTCCACAATAATTTCGTTATTTTGAATCGTGCAAATGGATTGTATGTAGGTTTTATTGTCTGACATTATTTCACTTTTTCGAATAAAACCGCCGTATTGCAACCTCCAAAACCCGAAGCCGTTTTTAGGAAATAATTCATTTCTTTGTCTTCATTTTTTTCAATTATATTGATAGATTGACTCACTCCTATTTCATCGAAACCCAAAGAAATAAACAATTTATTTTCTAAAACAGATTCAATCCCAATGACGGTTTCTAGCAATCCTGAAGCTCCGAGCGTATGTCCATAAAAACCCTTTAGGCTATTCACAGGAACATTTTCAAGCCCTAATCTATTAAAAGCAATGGCTTCCATTTCGTCGTTAAATGAAGTTGCGGTGCCGTGAGCTGAAATATAATCGATTTGGTTAGCATTGATTTTGGCTTCCGCCAAAGCGCTTTCTATGCTTCTAAAAAGACCTTCGCCTGTCCTTGATGGCCCAGAAATATGGTTAGCATCATTGATGGAACCGTCTCCAATAATTTTGATTTTGGCATTTTTTTTATTCGAAGAAACCAAAACTGCAGCTGTTGCTTCGCCCAAAGTCACTCCCTTTCTGTTTTTAGAATAAGGTCTGCAAGGCGAATCGCTCATTGCTTGAAAGGAATTGAATCCTGACAAAACAAATTCGGAAACTTCATCGCCCGCAACAATAAATATATCGTCGAACATGCCGCTCTGAATCAATCTTTTAGCCACTGAAACGGCTAAAATTCCTGAAACACAAGCATTGGAAATCACAATAGGTTCCGTTTTAAAACCAAAAAAAACAGCCACATTTCTTGCCAATTGACTCAAATGTGCTTGTTGAAAATTGTCCAAAGACGGGTTTTCTAAAGCGGTAATATTCCCTTTGGTTGTAGAAAGCATAAAACCGGTTCTTTCATCCAATGTTACCTTTGATTTTTCGACTATGGGTTTCAAAGCCAAAATCATCATTTTTTCTAATCGGGTATACTGGTCAGCCGAAGAAATTCTGGCGAAAGCCGAGTTTAATGCTTCATCGTTAATTATAGAAGCATAAAAAGGCATTTTCATCAAATCCACATTTTGATACCATTGAATACCAGAAACTCTACCTATAATATTCTTAATATTGGTAGCCACATCAAACCCGATGGGCGTAATACAATTGGTTTCGGTGATGTAAACTTCTCTTTGCATATTAATATTTTAACCCTGTCAGGGTTTTGAACCCTGACAGGGTTTCATTTCGTATATTATAATAACCCCACTTTTTTCTTCCATTCTTCATAAAATGGAGGATTAGTTAGCATTAATTCTCCGTTTTTATCTAAAAAAACCTGAACGGTTTCGCCAGTACAAGCAATTTCATTATTGGCATCAAAGATTGTATACCTAAAAATCATTTTTGCAGCTGGTGTATCAACAATTGTAGTTTCGATTCGGGCAACATCGCCATAACGCAGTGACAATTTATGTTCGCAGATCGATTTGACGATAGGCGTTGTGAATCCTTTATCGTGAACATCCAAATAGGAAATGCGGTGATGCCTACCAAAAGCTTCGCGACCGTCTTCAAAATAGGTAATATAATAGCCGTGCCAAACGATTCCGAGCGGATCGGTTTCGTTAAATCGCACTCTAATTTGCTGTGTAACGGTCAGTTGGGTTGCTTCTTTATACAGCTCTTTTCTTCTTATCATACAGCAATGCTATGGTTGTGGTAATTATGAAAAACAAAAATAATAAACTTATTTCGGGTAAAATGTCTAAAAGGGAGCCGTTTCGCAAAAGCACATCATAAAAAGCATTTAAACCCCAATTCATTGGTGAAGATTCTGCTATAATTTGCATTGCTTTTGACATGGCAAAAACAGGAACCCAAACACCTCCAATTGCTGCGAGAATAATTACCGAAGTTGCCCCAAAAGGTGCCGATTGTTCTTGGGTTTTGGCAATTGTTCCCAATAATATTCCGAAACCAATAGCTGCAAATCCAGAAAAAATAGCCACAATACTCATCATAATTAGATGACCCTGAACATGGAGCGAGGGCAATCCTAAATGTGGGAATAAGAAAATGGCCACGGCAATCATCATATAAAACTGAATCATACAAATGATTAAATATGTGATTGTTTTTCCCGCCAAAACAACACTATTGGAAACCGGATTGGTTCGCAATCGAACAAATGTTCCCTGTGTTTTTTCTTTCACAATATTGATCGACAAAGGGATTACAATAAAAAATATAGCAAAAAGTGTCCAAGCCGGAACATTGTGCTGCACCGAATTGGGAATGATTTCTTCATTATTAATTTTGGGAACAATTTCTTTGAAAGTAATGAAACTTTTTTGTTCAAAACTGGTGTTTCCTTCACCCAATTGGTCTTGAAAAGTAGAATAAATTGACTGGGTTTCTATTTGCGAAATCATTTTGTCAACCGAACTCATCACTGCATTCTTGAAACTCATTTGCACCGCGGGATCGAAATACAATTTTACCTCTTTTTGATTGACAAGATTAGTTTTTTTGGCTTTCGCCAAAGTATCAGTCATTCCTAAATTACTGGTTATTTTTTCGACATTCTGATCGATTTTAGCCTGCAAATCAACACTCAATTTTTCTGGAATGATAATGGCTAATTGGTATTTTCCTTTGAAAACCGCCTCTTTAGCGATGGATTCAGTTAGTGGTTTATGATCAATTTTGGTAACAACCGTGAAAATATCGCTTTTTTGCAAATTGTCATAAACTGTTTTTGATACTTTTCCGTTGTCATTATCCACTAAAAGAATGGGGATTTTTGCATTGCTAACCGAAACGAAAGTACTGTCTTGAATTAACGTCACAGCGATTACCAGCACTAAAGGCATAACAAATAAAGTTACTAAACCGCCTAAATCTCTTTTGAGAAGTAGAAATTCTTTAAACACCGACATGGCTAATTTATATATCATCTCGCAACTCTTTTCCAGTTAATGAAATAAAGACATCTTCGAGATTATTGGCTTTTGATACTTCTCCAATCAAACTCTCTGGCGTGCCTTGTGCATACAATTGGCCTCGGTCAATAATGGCAATATCAGTACAAAAATCCTGTGCTTCCGATAAATGATGCGAAGTATAAATGATGGTTGTACCGTTTTTATTGAGTTCTTTCAAATAATCAATGATGGCGTTTTTAGATTGTACATCGACTCCAACGGTGGGTTCATCGAGAAAAAGTATTTTCGGATTGTGTAAAATTCCGGCAATTAAATTCACTCGGCGTTTCATTCCTCCAGAAAAAGTTTCGATTCGCTTGTCGGCAAATTTTAAAAGTCCAAGAAAATCAAGGCTTTCGAGTACTTTTTCTTTAAGATTATTTCCTTTCAAACCATACATACTGCCAAAATACATTAGGTTTTCTTTTGCTGTCAATGTTGGATACAACGCATATTCTTGTGGGACAACCCCAATGATTTTCTTTATATCACTTCCATTTTTGGCATAAGTCATATTATTTATTGAAAAACTGCCCGATGTTGGTTTAGTCAATCCGCAAAGCATTGAAATTAATGTTGTTTTTCCGGCTCCATTTGGCCCTAATAGCCCAAAAATCTGACCTTCATTTACAGCCAAAGAAAAATCTATCAAAGAATACATTTCGGCATCTTTGTACTTTTTTGAAAGTCTTGTTATTTGGATGATGGGTTGCAAAATAGAATTAATTAATGGCTAATTTTAACTTTTTGAAAAACACTTCTTCTTTATAAGAAATAGCCAAAAGTTGATCCGCTATGGCGTTGTAAACATCTTCCTTTGAACTTCTATTTTTGTAAATTCGGGAAGCTTCGACTGCAAAATCTCGCCATAAATCACCTATCACGGTCATTTCTTTGGACAATTCTTTTAGTTTTTCATTTTCTAAAACCACGGAAGCTTCTTCTAAAAAAGCAGCATAAATAAATCTAAATCCTCCTCCTCCTGTTCCAATTTCTTCCTGCATTCGCACTATTTGCGCCAAATAATGATTGGCTTTTTTGGTTCCATGTTTCACTGGCCATTTTCTAATTTGTCTGGCTACCATTCGCATTCCACGAACACCAATAATAGGCATTGGCGCTAGCATATTTCGACAAGTATTTTTTATTCCTTTGATAATTGCTCCTTTCAAATCGACTGTTTCAGGAATTTGAATTGGATAATAAATTTGGCCTCTTGGAGCAAAGGCACCTTTGGCAAAACGCACTTTTCTTAACTCGTCGTGAGTCAAGGTGGTTACGTTTTCCATAATTGGATCGCTAATTAAATAATCCGTTTCCGTTTTTCCATAAACGACCAAATTATGAGCGTTAAAATGAAAACGGTATTCATCAGGGAAATAAGTCAAATTATAAACTCCTACTTGTAATCCTGATGGAATATTATTTTTAAGATTCTCGTCTAAAGCCTTTACGGCATTATCTTCATTAGAAAATTTTTGTCGTTTTATTTTCAATCCCAAACGTTTTGCCACGTTATTAAAAATGAGTCCCGGCAAGGGTCTATAACTAATTGCTGGGGCGTAATTTATTTTCAGAAAAGGCAAATAAACAAAGAAAAGTCCTGAGCCAATTCCGAAAACCATTGGCTCACTAATATTCAAACCATTGTGTTTTAATAAATTAGATGCTACTCCGTTTTCGCAATGTGCCGATTGATGATGTATAAAGTTTGTTTGCATTAATGTGTTTTAAAATTTCTTAATTCGTCAATAGAAATATTGAAAGTTTCGGCATATTTCTGTACTATTTTGTCGCTTAATTTGGCAAATACTTTGGGTTTGAAATGTCTTTTTACGCGCCACTGCCACATTCCTACATAACTTGATAGAATAGCAATATCCATTCGGCTGTATTCCATAAAATAAACAATCGGGCTTGCTTCATTGTTTGCTACTTGCGCTTTTGCAATAGCAACACGTTCACTAATGACTTCAATAGAATTAGAAAGCGCAATGGTTTTTGGTTCCCAACCTGTGCTTAAAGCAGTCGTATAATGACCATTTTCGTCGGTGGCATAAACCAATTCTTTCATATTTTTATTGGAAAGACTGCCTTTGTCCTGTGGTACTTCTTCTTTTTTCATATCTGCTATTTCTTTAAACTATTTTCTTGAAGAAAAAGATTAATTTCTCCTTCTAAAAGTAATCTATCTTTATTAAAAGTTTGACAACTCAAAGTGCATGAGCTGTAATCGTCTGTTATAAATTTTGAAATCAAAACAGCTTTAGTGGTTAGAAAATCACCAACATTTGGCAAAGTATGAATTTTTATTGATTTTATTATACTTATAAACCCTATGACAACAACATCTTCAATTTCAAGGTTATTTTCGTCAATAAAATAACTTTGAGCAACAATAGACGAACAAGTTTGAGCTGCATTCTCTATCAATCCAGCTTCCAAAAAAACACTATTTTGGACAAAAATATTGTCTTTTTTTATTTCGAAAATAGTTTCAACCTGCTGATTATTAATGGAAATAAATTTATCAACCATCAGCATGGGCGCTTGATGCGGCAAATAATTTTTTATGTCTATTGTTGCTGTATCCATTTATAATGCTATTTTGCCAGAACAGTTTTCATTTGGCCATTTGCAATTGCTACACCGTTTAATGTTGTCACTACTTCAACTAAAGTGATGCCTGCAAATTCCTGAAGTATGGTAACGGTTGTTTGAATTTCGTCATGTAGTTTTGGTAGTTTTTGTATTTCAACATCTTTAATTGAACCTATGTAACCTATTGGTGCAGGCTCATTTTTTAAAAAATATTGATACCCGGTGTGTAAAGCTACAGATTGAGCCATATGTTCAATTAATCCTGGCTCAACCAACTTTCCATCCTGAAAAAAAACAGACTCATTTTGAATTGTAAGCCCTGAAACCAATGACGTTTCCGTATAATCATACATTTTATCTACCATTACAAAAGGAAACTTCTGTGGCAATAATTTTTCTACGAAATCTTTATCGAAAACGGTATTAGACGCGCTCACGTTCTTTAACAAACTGTTAAATAAGCTAATGCATATGAAAATCTACCGCTTTCTGGAATAGCAAGTAAAATAGTATCTCCTTTTTTCAAACGACCTGAATTCATTAACTCTTCTAGCATTAAAAAGGCAGAAGCCGCACCAACATTACCAACATCTTTCAAGTTTGTGAACCATCTTTCTTTTGGTAAATCAATACCGATTTCTACTAGTCTATTGGCTAATCTGTCTTCAAAATAATAGGAAGAAATATGAGGCAGCAAATAAGTAACTTCTTCTGGTTTAACATTATTTTTTTCTAATGCCATTTTAATACAATCTGCTCCCTTTACAATTATATTTACATCTAAAAGTTTAACATCTTGTTTTATTGAAAAAACAGATTGTTCTAACCATTCATCCGACCTATAATCGCACCAAGGTTTAATGTCTCCGTTCTCTAATTTATCTCCACCAGCATACATACAAGTTTCCAATTCGTGTGCAAAAGAATAGGCTTCCATCCACTCTATTTTTAATGGAAGTGGTCCTTTTGGTTCATTATCCAATAAAAAAGCAGATGCTCCATCGGATAACATAAAACGTAAAAAATCTTTCTTGAAAGCCAATATGGGTTGCTCCTCGAGTGCTTTTAAATTGACAACCTCGTATTCGAATCGGTCTGCGATCAACATGGCCGAAAATCGTTCTGAACCTGTACAAACTGCTGTTTTAGAATTACCAGATCGAACTGACAAAAAACCAAATTTCAGCGCATTCATACCCGCATTACAAACTCCTGCTGATGAATTTAGTTCTACCGATTTGTTTTTAAAAAATCCATGAACCATTGAAGCATGAGAAGGCAAAAAGTAATCTGGTGATGAAGTTCCACAAGATAAAACTTCCATATCGTCTTTTGTAAAATCATCGTCAAATAAAGCCTCAATTGCTTTGAATGTCAATTCAGCATTGGTGTGAGTAGGTTTTCCGTTTTTATCTAAGGCATAATAGCGAGAAGTAATCTTATTATTTCTTAAAATTAAGCTTTTTACTTTCGATACAGTATTATTGATTAAGCCCAAATAAGACTCCATTTCATCATTAGAAATTACTTTATTGGGCAAAAATTTACTTGTTTTTGTTATATAAACATCAAACATATTTTTTTTAAATTAAATTACTATTCCTTTATAATACGATTTTTCTTTTCTTATTTTCCCTGCCATCAATGGATAGAAAATAAGGTAAAACACGAACACGATTGGCGAAATTATCCATATTGCTACAAATAAATATATTTTAAAAGCTTTAAGCCATGTTTTTCTTGATTCTCCTTTTTTAATAATAAAATTGGACCACATAGTAAAAATCTTATTTCCTGTTCTGTCTACTGTAATTAGAAATGGTTTCACTTTTACGGCATCGAGTTCTACTAATTTAGATTGCAAATTGTCTAAATTATTATCTTTTAAACAAGATACAATAACCTTACCAAATTTGGTAGATTCTTCAACGTCTTTA
>JAAFGY010000118.1 GCA_010365135.1 Flavobacterium sp. | reverse complement strand
ACAAGAGTACTGCCTTTTTATTAATTAAAAATGGTATACTTTTGGAGTGAAACACTGGTATACTTTTGGGCTGAAATAAACAGGCGTAACCTTTATGCACAAAGATTACAACGACAAGGCAAAGCAAAAACCGGTTACGCTCTCTGGTGTGGAGTTTCTGAGAAGGTTTTGCCTGCATATCCTGCCGCGAAGGTTTGTGAAGATCCGCAGGTATGGTATTTATAGCAGCCGCGCGAGGGCAATGAAGATAAAGGCAAACCCGAAAATGGTTATCAATCAAAGGAAAGGAGAAACAGTTCAGCAACGCATACAACGGCTTACCGGCTTCGACGTTTACCAATGTCCGTTCTGCAAACAGGGCTTTATGCATACACTCGAAGAGATGCCTCGGATAAGATCTCCTTCAGAATTTTATGCTTCGATCATATTAACAGAGTTATAAGACAAATATTATCCTTTTTAAATCTGCATTTTATGCGGACTGGGATCGTGTTGCCCTATGTGAACCAAAAATGCTGCTTCTGACGATTTCTACGGATAAAAGAGAGGTGTTTTGTGAAAGAAATAAATAAAATAAGCTCAATGACGATCAGATCAACTGCCCTTTACCCTCCAATCACCCTCTTTCCCAAAGCCAGCTAAAAGGGAAAAACCTTCGTTAAGTGCATACTGCCAGAATCCGGGATATAGTTCAACCGGGACTTCAAGTTGGGTCTTGCAGACCACATGAAGTCCTATTTATTACCTGCTGGCATTTTATACGGTCTGCGATTAAAATTATCAATAGGACTGTTTTCTTTAGTTGATTCGATGTTTAATTTATTCCAAAACCTGATACAACAGTTCTCTTTTCGTCTCTGCTATTCGGATTTGAAACAATGATACCATACTCACCTGGTTTTAAATTATTTAATTCAATAATGTAGGAAGAAGTACCAAATTTCTTTCCTTTGAATCGAACCATATCTTTAGAATTTGTTCTGCTTTTCATTAGAGTCCAAGAATTATCTTCGCTTAACACTACCGTTCTTTTTTTCTTTTTTTCTTTAAATTTATAAATACTAATTATCGCAAGAGGATCAGAGTTATTGTCAACAGCACGAACAACTATTTTTAAAGGTTCGCCAGAAGAAAATCTAGTTTGCGCTTTGTCTCCACTAATTTCTATTGAATGTGCCTTCCATGAATTAGATGACCAAGATACCCCAGTGGTATAATCCGCAATCACCTTATCCAATAAAATTATGGCACTATCATTTTTAAGTACATAAGCTTCACCAACATAATCTGGTTCACTTACCTGGGCTTTAAGAGATGTTAAGCTAATTGAGATTGAGATTAAGAACAAACCTAAAAGTTTTAAATTTTTCATATGTTACTCATTTTTTGTCGCCTCCATTTTACGGCTATCGGCTTCTCCGTATATTATCAATGTTTCTCTTTGTCGCTTTGTTTCTCTATGCTTGCAGGTAAAGGTTTGCATCTGAATGAATGATGATAATTTTACTACAAAACATGATTTGAAAAGCTAAACTTCCACTAACTTTAAAAACTGTTTTTGGAACACAGCCTGTCGCGCTTTTGGGTTGAAGTCCTGGCTTTTGGGCAGGTGTTGTTAAGCGTTTGGCTTTTGTTCATCGTACCCAAAAATACATCCGACCATTTTTCTCCATAAAAGTAATATCTGTAACAAAATACTATCGTTTAAGAAGACGACCTAAGGGCTATATTTACCATTCTATCATTGATATACCCACCCCAAATGTTGCTTGCTTGTAGTTATAATCAATCATACTTTCACCATAACCCTGAAAAATTTGCAGGTGGCCTTTCAAATTGCCGAAAAGAGGCAAAGCCCAATCGAGCTGGAATGAACCGTGGTTATTTTCACCTGATCGAAGTGAATGCCTACCAAGTATCGAAAACTGCTGATTGCGCCAGTTATGCACAACCAGCAAATCAGCCCGTCCGGCATAGTCGGCAATAGCCGGGTTTTCGTCATCGTCATCCTTTATTCGTATCCAAGGTCGTAGCACAATATTCCAGTTCTCTTTTTCAAAACCTAACTGAAAAATAACACGGTTCCAGCTTCTGGAGCTAGGCAGGGCTTGTCCATTGGACTGATGCGTAAAAGTTACTCCCAACAAGCTGCCTTTAAAACCAAATAACCGGTAGTTGGTGGCAAAATTAAGAATGGCTTCCGGCTCGTAATTGGTTTCACGGAAAGGCCTTGATGATTCCTGACTATACACTTGCCAGCGAGAACTTTGGGTATAAGCTACCCACAAATCGCCATGGCGGCCAAAAATGCCCTGTAATATTTTTGTTTTAAAACTCAATTGGAACTTTAGTTCAAGTGCATTCATAGGCTGCTGCTCTGAAAAGCTGTAAAGAGGATTTTCGCTTTGGGGCAATGTGTTAGGGTTCGTATTTAAGTTGCCCAGCAATATATAAGTCGGTTTATAGGCGGTAGGGAGAAAGGTTCCCTTTTGATGTTCCAAACCCAGTTCCCACCTTTCGGTAAGCGACATGGAATTGGCATTAAACAAATCGCTGTTTTGTGTTTGCGATATTCCAAAAGTTGCTACAACTGGTCTCTTTTCGTCTCTGCTATTCGGATTTGAAACAAGGATACCATACTCACCTGGTTTTAAATTATTTAATTCAATAATGTAGGAAGAAGTCCCAAATTTCTTTCCGTTGAATCGAACCATATCTTTAGAATCTGTCCCACTCTCCATTACAGTCCAAGAGTTATCTTCGCTTAACACTACTGTTCTTTTATTCTTTGCTGATTTAAATTTATAAACACTGATTATAGCAAGAGGGTCAGAATTATTATCAGCTGCACGAACAACTATTTTTAAAGATTCGTCCGAAGAAAATCTGGTTTGCGCTTTATCTCCACTAATTTCTATTGAAAGTGCCTTACATGAATTAGATGACCAGGATACCCCAGTGGTGTAATCTGCAATCTCTTTATCCAACAAAATTATAGAAATATCATTTTTAAGTAGATAAGCTTCACCAATAAAATCTGGTTCACTTACTTGGGCTTTAAGAGATGTTGAGCTAATTGAGATTGCGATTAATAACAATCCAAGTATTTTTGATTTTTTCATATGTTATTCATTTTTTGTCGTCTCCACTATACGGCTCTCGGCTTCTCCGTGTATTATCAATGTCTCTCTTAGTCACTTTGCTTCTCTATGCTTGCAGGTAACGGTTGGCGGTATGTTTTTGTTGCCGATTTCGAAGCACTCTCCTGTCAAGTTACACGAAAGTTTATTAGTTGTAGAAACGCTGAAAACTAAACGATCTCGGCAATAAAATATACCGCCTGTTACCGCCTGGTGTTCTTTCTTCCAGTCTTGTAAACCATTGTCGATATTCAGTTTCCGTGTCATTGTCATTTCATTTTCTTTCTTTTTTGTAGGCTCGTGTCAGCGTTTTTTATTTTTTTGTGTCGGGAAATTTTTAAAACCAATTTCTTTCTGTGCGTAGGCTTTGCAAGCTCTTTTAAAAACTTTGGTTGTAGCGTTGGCACGTGCGGTTTTTAAATGTGCTTGCAAATGGGCTGGTCATCATTCTTTCGGTTTTAATTTGTAACTTTCATATGCTTTAATTACATCATCTCTTAGGGTCTTTACTTCAATATCTTTTGCATCCTTCGGTATTTTACCAACTGCCTCCATAACATTATCAATATATTCTGAACCTGTTAAAATTTCTTCACGAGCATAATTTAATATGGCAATCCAATTTAAAGTTGCGTTATGTATATTCTTTGTTTCTTCAATGGCTTCTAAATATAAATTTCTACCTAAATCGGGAAAACCACTTCTGAAAAAAGCCAACCCTTTTGTTGCAGTTAAACAAATTTTTGTTGAACCTTCAATTGGCGTATCAGATTTTATTTTGTTTAATTGCTCCAAAGCTTCTTTCGCTTTGTTGTCAAGGGCAAGTGCATAAGCATAATTATTGAGTAATTGTGGATCATTAGGATGGCTTATCAAACCCGCATTTAAAAAAGCGATGGATTTCTCTTGGTCTTTAAGAATTGTACTTGCGAGATTTGACCCAAATAGAATAGGTCTTTTTGAAAAAGGCATATCTATAAACCATCTTGCAGCGTTGTCAATGGCTAAATCATATTTTCCATTTTGAAAATTATCAATGGCTAATGCTTCATAATTTAACTTAACTAGGTAAGATTCTGGATTTATTTCTAAATGTGTATCTTTTTGAGAAGCCCATTCAATCTGTGCAAGTGAATTATCATTTGGCGCTATCATTGATTTATTAAAGAGTTCACGGCTCTTTTTAGTGCTGCCGTTAAGTAATTCTACAGTACCCAGAGAACTAGCTAATTCCGTAAAATTAAATGGAGAAATATTTTTGGAGTTTATTAATTCAATACCCTTCTTCATAAATTTTGAAGTCCTTTTTCTTATTGTTGCTATAGATATTTCCGCAGAAATTAACCAAGGGTCAAAATTTGTCAAAGGATTTCTTCTTAAAATATCATGTGCATATTCCAATTCACCAAAATGAGCAAAAAGTCTTGTTGCACTTCTTAAAATAAATCTATTGTTTGAGCCCAAGTGTAGGGCAATTTTCATCGCATTTATGGATTTTTTTTTCAATCCAAGAATTGAATAATATCGAGAAAGTTCCACATAAAAAACAGGGTTAAATGGGTATAAATTTATATTTTGTTTTGTTTCTCTAATTTTCTGCCAAATGGGCTGTGTGTTTGTAAATGAATGCAATCCTTGTAAAGTAATTGAATTAAAAGGAGTTGACAAGTCTATTGTTTCAGAATTGTTTAAAATTTTATTAGCTAATGATATTTGAGAAATTGATGCTATTTTAGAGTTTTGTAAAATAAATTTTGCTGCTTCAATAACATCCTTATTTGTCTTAAAATTATTAACTATTGCAGCACTTAATAAATCAGAAGCATGAATAACAGTTCTATTTATTTTCCAATCTAGAATGTAACTTTCAATAGTAACCTCTTCCAAAGGAATAATCCTTTCTTTTTGAAAGGAATTTAATTCGCCTAAAATAATAGTATGACCAAAACTACGCCAGTTTGGAACTACTCTTCTATCTTTATGTTCAAATAAATTTGCCAAGTTTAGTTTTTTATAATTAATTCTGCTTTTCGTTTTAATACATCAAGTAAAGTGACAAATCGTTCAAGATTGTAATTACTGCCAGCACAGACAATACTTCTAGGATGTCCTCTTTTCTCAGGAAAAGGGTGACATAAATATTCCACCAATCTTTTTAATTCTTCTTTAAACTCTATTTCATTTATGTTACCTTCAAATTCTATTAATGCCTTAGCAAATCCATCCTCTAAATAAATTTTTAGTTCATCAAAAGTACCAGTCCATACTTCCCAACTGAAACTATCAGGAATGTGTTTTCTTAAAAGAGCTGACATGCTAATGCCGGCAAAATAAAACACAATTAAACTGCCTAATAAATAACTATCTGTTGCAAAAACTCTTTTCAGCCAATCCTTTTCGAAATAGCCATACATTATTTCTGGGGGTGCATAAGTGTTATCACCTGTGTAAGCTCTTTTATTATATGGTCCATCAATGTCGCGACACATTGAACGTCCTAAATCACCTATTTTACTATTTGTGTCAAATACAAGTATATTTGAAGGCTTTAAATCCTGATGAGAAACTTCAATGGCATGTAGTTGTTTTAAACCAACTGCAATTTCGTGAAGTGATTTTAAACGCCATGCATAATCTAATTTTGCGGAAAAATCTAATTTTTTCCGAATATCACCATCAGCCATATCGAAAATTAAATATGGAACTATTGAAATTGCATAACCCGTAATTACTTCTTCGCCTGCTTCTTTAACAAATGAAACCTTTGTTACGTGTTTATTTTTACAATATTCAGACAAGTCTCTTTCATATTGATAAGCAGTAAGCATTTCGTTCATTACATCGACTATTTTACTACCAGGTACTGAAATTGTAAGAAACTTTGCAAAATCATATGCTTTTAAAAAACATATTTCACCATCCTTCTCAACTTTATAGCACACTGAAAAGAAGGAGCCAGTTTGATTATCTGTTTTTTCAATTTTTTCCTTTACAAACCAACCAGTTTGTAATGTGAGATTTAATAAGTTATGTGCTGCATTATCTGTCATATATTTAATAATTTAAGAAATTACTGTCTCATTTTTGAATGCTTCATTCAAAGCAGACTTAATCATCTCATCTGCATCATCAGCAGATTTTAAAAGAGTAGATCTCAAATCTTCACATTTTTCCATTAGACTTATTAGTTCTAACTGTTTTACCATTGGAGGTATAATGATTTCAATTGTTTCAATTTTTGTTACAGATAATGAAACATTTGCCATTCCTCTCATCAAAGAAACTATTAATTCTTCTTTGAAATTATTTAAGTAGTAATAAAGATATTTTGCAGATAATAGATTCTTGTTTTTGGGAACAACTGCTGCAAGTATTGTCCCTAAAGCAAATTTACCGCTTTGAAAGTGTACTCTTTTAAGTGAGGCATGTCCATGACCTGAAGATGAAACTAATGGGATGCAGACTGCATCACAATCAAACTGAAACGAATTATTACTACCCCTTTCCTCGCTAGTTGTAACAAGGGGATACTCACCTGTAATTGACTTTTTAATACCAGTATTCCCTTTTGCTACAGTGCAAACTTCTCCTAATGGCTTAACTTCAAATTCACTTATGGTCATTAAATTCTGTAAGACGTTCTCAATTTGTGAACTAACACTAGCTAAATCATTTTGAAGTTCTTCGACAAAATATTGAGTAGACTTTAAGTTGTTATCTGATTTTGCGTTGGGGTTTTTAATATCCAAATCATAACCTCTTTCAATAATGGTGTCAATAGATACTTTCCAACTCACTTCACTTTCGGCTCTGTTGTTCCACCATGTTTTAATGGGGTCAAGTTCTTCAAGTTTTAGCGGATTGGTTTTAGAATACGATTTTACACCGTTTTGATATTTATGCTGGTAATACCAAATTTCTTTGGTTGATTTTCCTTTTTCAAAAAATAAAAGATTGGTTGCTACTGTTGCATAAGGCTTAAACACTGAATTTGGCAAACGAATTATTGTATGCAAATTGCAATCTTCCAAAAGTTTCTGTCGGATTCGCTGTTTCACTCCATCACCCGAAAGTGAACCATCAGGCAATACAATTCCTGCTCTGCCTCCCTGCTTTAACAAGTGAATCATTAAAATCAGGAATAAATCGGCACTTTCTTTAACCCGATAATTTGCAGGAAAATTATTTTCATTATTATTCGCAACGGTTCCACCAAAAGGCGGATTGGCAATAATTACATTCACTCTGTCTTTCTCTTTGTATTCCGATAATTGCTTGTCTAAAGCATCACGATAAGTTATATCGGGCAATTCAATGTCGTGCAAAATCAAATTGGTAGTTGCCAAAACATAAGGCAATGGCTTCCATTCCCAACCCTGTATGTTTTTTTGAATGGCTTTACGTTGTTCAATATTCTTAGTTTGCTTTTTTAAATGGTCAATAGCTGATGTCAAAAAACCACCCGTTCCGCAAGCAGGGTCTAGAATTCTTTCATCTAATTTTGGATTTATAATATTGGTAATGAATTGCGTTACTGCTCTTGGAGTATAAAACTCCCCATAATCACCGGCACTTTGCAACTCCTGTAAAATGGTTTCGTAAATTTCGCCAAATAGATGTCTTTCAGAGGCTTTGTTAAAGTCAATTTGATTTAAGCGGTTTAAAACTTTCCGGATATTAATTCCGCTTTTCATGTAGTTGTTGTTCCCTTCAAAGACTTCACGAACCATAAATGCACGTGGATCAAGCGCTGAAAGTTCTTTTAATGTCGGGTAAAGTTGCTGGTCAACAAAGTTCAATAATTCATCGCCTGTCATTCCTTCGTCATTTGCTGCCCAATTACGCCACTTAAATTTTTCCGGAATAGGAGATTTGTAGTTGTCGTCTAACAATTCAAGTTCCTTGTCTTTGTCGTCAAATATTTTCAAAAAAAGCATCCAGCCTAATTGCTCAATACGTTGCCCGTCTCCACTCACGCCACGGTCTTCACGCATATCATTGCGGATGGATTTTATTATGCCTGATAAGTTGCTCACTATTGTAATGCCTTTAGAAAATTTTCAATTGTATATTTATAAAAGAAGTCGTACACCTTTAGTGCTTTTAATGCAAATTCATTTCTCTCATCTGTGTTCGTTTCAATAACTTTAATATTTTCATTGTCTTTTAGCTGAAGTAATGCCGAACCAATTAGCCATTTACTCAATCCCCTTTGAGCGTATTTCTCATTTACGAATAGAGTTTCAAGTCTTGCACTTTTGCCAACAATAGTCATGTCTAATCTGCCAACTAATTGTTGTGTCGCTCTATCAACAATTAGTTGGAAACCTTTTGATAAATAAGTTGGTAAAGAATCAAGAAGTGATAGTAAGCCAGAATTAGTATATGTCTCTATTTCTTCATTAAACTTCTCCAGTAGAATTGCTTTAACTTCTTCTTGGGTTTGAATAAATGGCCCTATTAATTCCGAAGGAACTCTACTGTCGGAAATAAATTCTAAATCGACATTTGCACTTTGAATTTCAGCAAGTTTGTTTGATAGAAATTCAAAATTTATAGTGCATTTATATTTTGTAAAAAGAATTCCCATTTATGCTGTTTTATAGAGTTCTGTTTCCAATTCTTTAACTGCTCTCAAATATTCTTCTTTACTGCCAAACTCATTAATGATTTCAACAGGGGAACCGAATTCATTAAGAGGTTTTACTTTTAATACTTCCATGCTTTCAATATTTTCAATGCCTTCATCAGCATACTTTTCAAGTAAAGCTTCTAAAACTTTTCTAGATTGCTCACCATATTTGGCAAAGTAATTCCGCTTTTTCACATTATTTGCTCGCTCTTTTCTTGTTAGTGGGGGCTGGTCGTATGCGATATGACAAATCAAATCAAACAAGTCAACTTTCTTTTCAACCGCTTCCATTAATGCTTCAACCAAAACGCCCTGCTCTTGCAATTCCTTAATAATGGCTTCTTTTCGGTCGGTGTTGTTCCATCTGTTTAAGAAATCATTTAAAGATGCAAATTGCCCATTAATAATTGCTTTGGTATGGTCTTTCAAACTTGTAGTAATTGGTTTCCCGTGTTGATCAAAATATAATTCACGGCTCACTAATACTGAAACATCAACTCCGTTTACATAAACTTTTTGGCGTGGTTCTCTGACTCCCGTTTCCACTGTGTTTGGTTCAGGGTATCGTATTTCAGGTTTAACAATTTCAACTTCTTCACCGCTCTCTTCATCAATTATTGGAGTTGTGTCGGTTTCTTCTTCCTCAACAATACCGCTTAAATCTATTTCTTCTGTAACTGGTTTTATTCTAATTGGGTCTCCATCAAAGTCAGGGTCAGCAAATAAGTCGGTTGCATTTCTAAAATCAAGAATTGTAAAGAAAAGTTTACCGTATTCCTCGTTAATCCTTGTTCCTCGTCCAATGATTTGTTTGAACTTGGTCATTGAATTTATATTTGCATCAAGTACTATGACTTTGCAAGTTTGAGCATCAACGCCTGTTGTCATTAATTCAGAAGTGGTTGCAATAACAGGAAACTTTTCTTCAGGATTTATGAAGTTGTCTAATTCACGTTTCCCTTCGTCATTGTCGCCAGTTATTTGCATTATGTATTTGTGATTGCTGGCTGCAATATCCGCATTGTGTCTTTGCAATGCTGAACGCATGCGTTCAGCATGATCAATGTCTGCACAAAAAACAATAGTTTTTGCATAGCGGTCAAACCCTTTTAAAAATTCAGAAAGCTTTTTAGCGACGGTGTCAGTACGTTCATCAATCACAATATTCTTTTCAAAATCTCTTCGATTGTATATTCTATCTTCAACGAGATTTCCGTCTTTGTCCAATTTGCCATCTTCGGGTCTCCAACCTTCCAAATCAATGTTTAATCCTACTCTAATAACACGATAAGGTGCAAGAAAGCCATCATCAATTCCTTGTTTTAAAGAATAGGTGTAAATTGGTTCGTTAAAATATTCAATGTTACTTATTGTGTCTGTTTCTCTTGGTGTGGCAGTTAAGCCAATTTGTGTTGCATTTTTGAAATATTGTAAAATTTCTCTCCAGGCACTATCTTCTCTTGCACTTCCACGATGGCACTCGTCCACAACAATTAAATCAAAAAACTCAGGCGTAAATTGTTTATATACATTGGCATCTTCATCAGCACCTGATAAACCTTGATATAAGGCTAAGTAGATTTCATAACTTTTGTCAATATTTCTGTGTTTTACCACAGTCATTTTATCTTTGAAATGTTTGAAGTCGCCTCTTCGTGTCTGGTCAATTAATACGTTTCGGTCAGCCAAAAACAAAATGCGTTTTTTTGTTCCGCTTTTCCATAGCCGGTGAATTATTTGAAATGCGGTATAGGTCTTTCCAGTTCCAGTTGCCATAACTAACAATATTCTGTTTTGTCCATTGGCAATGGCTTCAACTGTCCTGTTAATTGCAATTTGTTGATAGTATCTAGGTCTTCTCCCTGTTCCGTCAAAGTAATAGCCTTGCGAAGCAATTTTTTCTGCTTCGGGTGTTGCAATGCCCTTGTACATTTTGTATTTCTCCCATAGTTGTTCGGGAGTAGGGAAGTTGTCTATATCAATTTCTTTTTCAATATTTTCGCCTGTTGCTGTACGGTCGTGAAATAGAAATCCATCTCCATTACTGCTAAATACACAAGGAATGTCAAGGATTTTTGCATAGTCAAGAGCTTGTTGAATGCCAGCCCTTACAGAATGATTATTGTCTTTGGCTTCAACAATTGCTAGGGGAATATTCGGCTTGTAATATAAAATGTAATCTGCTCGTTTTTGCTTACCTCTTGCTGTCAGCTTACCACGAACATAGATTTTACCATCAGTAAAAGAAACTTCTTCCAATAACTGAGTTTGTTTATCCCATCCTGCTTTTTCAATTGCAGGAGTAATAAATTTTGTACAAATATCTCTTTCAGATAAACTCTTTTTATTCATTACAAAACATTCAAATTTAAAATCTTGAAAACACTCCTTTTTATCAGAGCGTTGGTAAAAAATGGCTCTTTTGATTTTGCCGAAGCGTTGGCTTTGTGCGTCGGGGCAAAATCAAATGTGCCATTTGTGAGCAGGCAAAAAAAATGTTTTAAAAAATGTGCGTTGGGCAAAAAATAAAAAA
>JAAFGY010000117.1 GCA_010365135.1 Flavobacterium sp. | reverse complement strand
ATAAATGAAACCGCTTTCTTTACACTATTTTTTATGGCTTTCGAAAAACTTCTCTTTTCTCTTCCAAAAGAAACCAAAATCCAATTGATTAAACTGTTGATCAAAATCAATAAATCGTATCCTTTTCCGCCTAATTTGGCTAATATTTTTGCATATCCTTTTGTAGAAGAATCGAATACATCACCGTGAAAAATCCAAGTTTTTTTGCCGTCCAAATCCAATATTAATTTGTCAACTAATTCGAGATTGCCTAAAATAAAATCGGAGTATTTTCGCAAGGCTTCGTCGTGATTTCCAGTAATGTAAACCACACGAGTTCCTGTATTGGACATTTTGATGATGTAGCGCAAGACTTCCATATGAGCTGCAGGAAAATAACGTTTAGTGAAATTCCACATGTCAATGATATCGCCGTTTAAAACTAAAGTTTGTGGATTGATTGATTTTAGGTATTGTAGTAATTCTTGGGCGTGACAGCCGTAAGTACCAAGGTGAACATCACTAATGATTACTAAAGGTATTTTTCTTTTACGCTTCATAAAAAGTTTTTACGAAAGTAGGAGCGAATTGTTAGTTAAATGTTTGTTTAGTGTTAAGGTTGAGTTTGGTTTTTATCCAAAAATATTTCACGGTCCTTTTATAAATTTCCTTATTTTTGAACAATGAAAAATTTTTTATCTTTCCTTTTGTTATTTCCCCTATTGATTTGGTCACAATCCGATTATAGTAAAGCCGAAAAATTATTCGAAGCCAAGAAATACGACCAAGCGAGACCTATTTTCGAAAGTTTTTTAAAGGAAAATCCTAGTCATTTAAAAACTATAGAATACTTGGGTGACATTGCGGGACATGATAAATCTTGGGACAAAGCCATTGGATATTATCAAAAGCTAAAACAACTAAAACCTTCCGAAGCCGATTATTACTATAAATATGGTGGTGTTCTCGGAATGAAAGCTAAAGAATCCAATAAATTTAAGGCTCTTGGAATGATTGGCGAAGTCAAGGAATCCTTCGAGAAAGCGATAGAATTAAATCCAAAACACATCGAAGCGCGTTGGGCATTGGTGCTGATATACATTCAACTGCCAGGAATTGTGGGAGGAAGCGAAACAAAAGCGATAAAATATTCGAATGAATTACTTAAATTGTCGCCTGTGGATGGTTATTTGTCCAGAGGTCAAATTGAGGAGCATTTTAAAAGATATACGGCTGCAGAACAACAATATAAAAAAGCAATTGCCGCAGGAAGCACTAAAATTGGCAGGCAAATGTTGGACAATTTGTATAAGAACAAGAAGATTAAATAGGTAAATAAGAATTAAAAATATATGAGAACTCATTTTATCGCCATTGGCGGAAGTGCGATGCACAACTTGGCTTTGGCATTGCACAACAAAGGTTATCAAGTTACGGGAAGCGACGATGCTATTTTTGAACCATCGAAATCTCGTTTGGCAAAAAAAGGAATTTTGCCCGCAGAATTGGGATGGTTTCCCGACAAAATCACCCAAGATATCGAAGCCGTAATTCTCGGAATGCACGCCAAATCCGATAATCCAGAATTATTGAAAGCGCAAGAGCTGGGTTTGAAAATATATTCATATCCGGAGTTTTTATATGAACAATCCAAAAATAAAACCCGCGTGGTCATTGGTGGTTCACACGGAAAAACGACGATTACTTCCATGATTTTGCACGTAATGCACTTTCATAACATCGAGGTAGATTATATGGTAGGCGCACAATTGGAAGGTTTCGAAACGATGGTTCATCTTACGGAAGAGAATGATTTTATTGTTTTGGAAGGGGATGAATATTTGTCTTCGCCAATAGACAGAAGACCAAAATTTCATTTGTACCAGCCGAATATTGCCTTGATTTCAGGAATCGCTTGGGATCATATCAATGTTTTTCCAACGTATGATTTCTATGTGGAACAGTTTGAAACCTTTATTGCCAAAATTACTAACGGAGGAATTTTAGTTTATAATGAAGAAGATCCAGAAGTAAAACGTGTTGCCGAAGCTGCGACGAATCCAATTCGAAAAATACCTTATACAACTCCAAAATATGAGGTGAAAGACGGAATTACACTTCTCGAAACTCCAGAAGGAGCGATGCCGATTGAAGTTTTTGGAGCGCATAATATGAATAATTTGGCTGGAGCCAAATGGATTTGCCAGAATATGGGCGTGGACGAAGCCGATTTCTATGAAGCGATTGCGAGTTTCAAAGGTGCATCCAAACGTTTGGAAAAAATTGCCGAAGGAAAAGGAAAAGTAGCTTACAAAGATTTTGCGCATTCACCAAGCAAAGTAGCCGCAACGACAAAAGCCGTAAAAGAACAATATCCCAACCGAACTTTAATAGCTTGTTTGGAATTACACACTTACAGCAGCTTGAATGCCGAATTCTTAAAGGAATATGAAGGCGCATTAAATCCTGCCGATGTTGCGGTAGTTTTCTATTCGCCTGATGCGGTAAAAATCAAACAATTGGAAGAAGTGACTTATGAGCAAATTGCCAAAGCATTTAACCGTAAAGATTTGATTATTTATACCAATCCAAAAGATTTTAAAGACTATCTTTTCAATCTCAATTTCGAAAATTCAGCTTTATTGTTGATGAGTTCTGGAAATTACGGCGGATTGAATTTTGATGAGGTTAAGGAACTGATAGAATAATCTATAAATGGAACAAACTAATTTCCCAATAACAAATTGGTCCGAAGACGACAAACCGCGCGAAAAACTAATGCTGAAAGGCAAAAGTGCTTTGAGCGATGCCGAATTAATTGCCATTTTGATTGGGTCGGGAAGTAGAAATGAATCGGCGGTGGGATTGAGCAAACGGATTTTGGCGAGTGTCGACAATAATTTGAATGCTTTGGGAAAATTAACCATTCAGCAATTGATGAACTTTAAAGGAATAGGGGAGGCGAAAGCCATTTCGATTATGGCCGCAATGGAATTGGGAAGGCGTAGAAGGGCAGAAGATGCGGTCGAACTGAAGAAAATTACGTCCAGCAAAATGATTTTCGAACTGATGCAGCCCATCATTGGCGAACTGCCACATGAAGAGTTTTGGGTTTTGTATTTGAACAATTCGAATAAGGTACTTTCGAAATCGCAACAAGGCAAAGGCGGAATTACAGGAACGATGGTTGATGTGCGTTTGGTATTTAAAACTGCTCTCGAATTGGGTGCAACGGCGCTAATTTTGTGTCACAATCATCCTTCTGGGACATTGGTTCCTAGCGATGCCGATAAACAAATCACTCGAAAATTAAAAGCGGCGGGACAAAATATGGACATCAACGTGTTGGATCATGTAATTATTGTGGAAAATGGGTTTTATAGTTTTAATGATGAAGGAATTTTTTAAATGAAAACAACAAATACAAATATTACGGACGTCTTTTTTGATTTGGATCACACACTTTGGGATTTCGAAAAAAATTCCGCTTTAGCATTTGAAACGGTTTTTAGAATGCAGGATTTAGAAGTAAATATGCCTGAATTTCTGAAGTTTTATGTGCCCATTAACAGGGAATATTGGGAAAGATACCGCAAGGATGAAATAACTCAAAAAGAACTTCGTTTTGGAAGGTTGAAAGATACGTTTGACCTGATGGAACTCCGTATTGACGATTTGATTATTGGGCAAATATCAGAGAATTATCTTCATTATTTGCCCAAATACAACCATTTATTTGATGGAGCACTTTTGATTTTGGATTATTTGAAACCTAAATATAATTTGCATATTATCACCAATGGTTTTGCAGAAATTCAGGGAAATAAACTCAACAATTCGTATATTACACCCTATTTCAAAACGATTACCAATTCAGAAATGGCGGGAGTTAAAAAGCCAAACCCTAAAATTTTTGACTATGCTTTGGGTTTGGCAAAGACCCACAAAGAAAATAGTGTAATGATCGGGGATTGTATCGAAGCCGACATTCAAGGAGCGCTTGATGCAGGTTTGGACGCCATTTTTTTTAATGAAAGCAATGTTCCTGTTACCGATAATATCAAACAAATAAACCATTTATTAGAACTTAAAAAATACCTTTAATTATGAAAAGTAAATTATTATTCTTAATGCTATTTATTGCTGGTTGTGGTTTTTCGCAAACGGTCAATGATTATAAAGGAGTTGTTATTCCACTGAAATATGACTTTCAAAAAACGGAAAATCAATACCGACTTCAAACGATTACTAAAATGGATTTGCAGAAAGCAGGATTCCAAGCTTTTTATGCCAATGAAGTAATACCTTCAGAGTTTCAGGACAGATGCAGTTTACTATATGTTGGAGTTGTAAAAGAAAATGCTTTCTTGGTGACCAAACTGTACATTACCTTTAAAGATTGTTATGGTACTATTGTGTATCAATCTGCTACAGCAAAAAGTAGAGAAAAAGAATTTGAAGCCGCCTATTCCGAGGCCTTAAATGAAGCTTTTAAATTGGTTTATGCATTAAACTACACATACAACGGAAATACTAATTTTAGTTCAAAGGCTGGTATTACTGCCCAGTCACTTCAGGTTATGGCGGCACCTACCGTTGTGGCTCCAACTTCTGCCGCTGTAACTCCGATCGCTACAGTTCCAGTTGTTGCGGTTCCAGCATCCAATAACGCAGGTACAGCTTCTACAACGAAGGTAACTGGTTTGCTTTATGCTCAACCAACCACTTATGGGTATCAATTAATAGATAGTGAACCAAAAGTGGTTATGAAAGTATATAAAACCTCTAATCCCGCTAGTTTTATGGCTGTTAAAGGAAGTATTCAAGGTGCTTTAGTATCAAAAGACAATCAATGGTTTTTCGAATATTATCAAAATGACAAATTGATTTCTGAAAAAGTTGAGGTAAAGTTTTAAGTTCAGATTTCAGATTAAGAATGTTTAGCATCATAGTCTGAAGTCTGTTTTTTATATTTTGCCTAGTGTCTTCTGCCTTCTAAATTCTGCGAACTTAATACCCATACTTATCCTTCCAACGATTTTTTAAAAATTCTCTAGTAGTATTTTCTCTAGAATTATTCCCGGGATTGTAAATAACCGTTTCTTTTATGGCATCTGGCAAAAATTCTTGCTCAGCAAAATTATTGGCATAATCGTGTGAATATTTATACTCGTCACCATAACCTAATTCCTTCATTAATTTTGTTGGTGCATTGCGCAAATGGATCGGAACGGGTAGATCTCCGGTTTGTTTGACCAATTGTTGTGCAGTTCCAATCGCCAAATATGAAGCATTGCTTTTTGGGGAAGTTGCCAAATAAATAGCACATTGACTCAAAATAATTCTACTTTCAGGATAACCAATGGTGGCAACTGCCTGAAAAGTATTGTTCGCCATAATAAAAGCGGTGGGATTCGCATTGCCAATATCTTCACTGGACAAAATTAGCATTCGTCTGGCAATGAATTTCACGTCTTCGCCACCTTCAATCATTCGGGCAAGCCAATAAACTGCTCCGTTGGGATCACTCCCTCGAATCGATTTTATAAATGCCGAAACAATGTCATAATGTTGTTCGCCACTTTTGTCATACAAAACGGTATTTTGTTGTACGAGTTCGAAAACGCGGTTGTTGGTGATTTCAATTTCGTCTTCATCGGAAGCATTTACGACCAATTCAAAAATATTTAATAGTTTGCGTCCATCGCCTCCTGAAAGCCGCAAGAGCGCTTCTGTTTCGGTTAATTTAATATTTTTAGTGGCTAAAAAAGTGTCGGTTTTCAAGGCACGCTGTAACAAGGTTTCTAAATCGTTTTTGGTAAATGCATTCAAAATATACACTTGGCAACGCGACAATAACGCAGGAATTACTTCAAAACTTGGGTTTTCAGTTGTGGCACCAATTAGTGTTATCCACCCTTTTTCGACAGCAGCCAATAAAGAATCTTGCTGCGATTTGCTGAAACGGTGAATCTCATCTATAAATAGAATTGGATTTTTGGTAGTGAAAAGTCCGCCACTTTGTTTGGCTTTCTCAATTACATCACGAATGTCTTTTACACCAGAATTGATGGCGCTCAAAATATAAAAAGGACGCTTGGATTCCTGAGCAATAATTTGTGCCAAAGTCGTTTTTCCTGTTCCCGGTGGTCCCCAAAAAATTAAGGATGGAATAATTCCTTTAGCGATTTGTTGCGTCAACGAACCACTCGGCCCAACCAAATGTGATTGACTGATATAATCTTCTAATTTTTGCGGGCGAATGCGTTCTGCTAGTGGTGCTTCCAAAATGATTTTAGATTTTTAGATTGAAGATTAGAGGAATTACAAATTTATGACATTTCTACTTTCAAATCAACAAATACCCGAATTACCGGATAAAGAGTTCTGACAAAATAGCATTACATTTACTTTGGTTCTGTTTTTGAATCAAGAATCAAATAAACTTATACATTGAAACTAAGAATAGAAGAATTCAATCATTTTAAATTCACGCCATCTGTTTGGATTATTCCAACATTGATGTTGGTTTTGAATTGGTTTGTTTTTTATTTTGATAAATTGTTTCACTTAAATTTAGACCAACACGGAATTTATCCAAGAACTTTGAGGGGCTTGCAGGGTATTGTGTTCAGTCCGTTTTTGCACGGCGATTTGAATCACATTGCTAGTAATACAGTACCCCTTTTTATTTTGACTATGGCATTGATTTATTTCTATCGTGATGTTTCATTGAAAGTCTTGCTTTATGGAATTTTGCTTTCAGGATTGATAACTTGGGTAATTGGCAGAGATAGTTATCATATTGGAGCTAGTAGTTTGATTTATGTTTTGGTGAGTTTCATCTTTTTTAAAGGCATTCAAACCAAATACTATCGACTGATAGCCTTGTCATTGGCGGTGATTATGGTTTATGGAGGAATGGTTTGGTATGTTTTCCCCAAAGTAGAAGAAAAAATTTCGTGGGAAGGACATTTAGCTGGATTGATTACGGGTTTTGTTCTTTCCATAATGTACAAAACTCCTGAATATAAGAAGATTATCAAATACGACTGGGAACATCCAGATTATAATCCAATGGAAGATAAATTCATGCAACGTTTTGATGAAAACGGGAACTTTGTTAATCTTCCAATAGTTGAGGTAGAAGATGAAATTCCATCCTATTATTCTTTAAATACATCAATAGATTACACAATCGTTGAAAACAAAAAAAACGAATCAAAACCAGAGTTGTAATTCGTTTTTATATTTTTTTGCAATCTGCAATCTAAATTCTGCAATCTAAGATCTCTGTCTCACCGCTTCATATAAAAAAGCACCACAAGCTACCGAAACATTCAGCGAACCGATGGTTCCGAACATGGGTAACTTCGCTTTTTCATCCACGATTTTAAGAACAGAAGGATTAATTCCCCTATCTTCGGAACCCATAATGATCGCAATTCCTTCTTTTAAATCGATGTCAAAAATATTTTGATCTGTTTTTTCTGTGGCGGCAACGGTTTTTATTCCAGAACCTTGAAGGTAGAAAATAGCATCTTTAATGTGCTCAACTTTGCAAATAGGCACATTAAAAACTGCGCCAGCCGAAGTTTTTACGGTGTCACCATTTACGGGAGCAGAACCTGCTTTTTGAACAATAATTCCGTTGACACCAGTACATTCAGCAGTTCGGATGATGGCACCAAAATTACGAGCATCCGATATTTGATCCAAAATCAAAAACAAAGGTACTTTTCCAGATTCAACAGTAGCATCCACTAAATGTTCTAAGTCAATAAATCCGATTGGCGAAATAGAAGCTACAGCTCCTTGGTGATTATTGGGCGTCAAACGATTCAATTTTTCGACAGGGACATAAGAGAAATTCACGTTGGCACGTTTCATCACTTTCATCAAGTCTTTTATCAATTCCCCCGATATTTCTTTTTGAATAAATACTTTATCGACTTCTTTTCCTGCTTGAATGGCCTCAATAATAGCTCTTATTCCGAATATTAAATGTTCTTTTTCCATGCAGCAAAGATAGTTTTTTGTTTTGTATAAACTAAACTTTCTATTTCTACCATTAAAAAAGGGTAGCATTATTCGTGCTACCCATAATAAAATTTAGAATATTGATTAATCAATAATAATTTTTTTCTCTTCTTTTCTATCTCCATCTTCAACAGTAAGTAGATAAACTCCAGAGGTTACATTTTTTAATTGAACGTTTTCATTAAATTCTGAGCCGGTTTTGTTGTATTTGTTTTTAAATACTTTTCTGCCTAATAGATCATGAATTGAAATTGTGACGTCATTATCAGATTGGCTTGAAAATTGGATATTAAATTGACCCTTACTAGGATTTGGATACAAGGCAAAGTTTGATAAACTCAATTTATCTACGCTAAGGCTAACAAAAGTTTTTGTGCAAATCGTTATAGATGCTGAATTTAATGTTCCTGTATCTCCATCACTAATATCGCGGAATTTCAGTGTCCAAGTGTTTGCAGGATCTTGACCGTTAAATACGCTTAATGGTTTGGATGGGATTACGTTTTGTAATGCAGTTGATCCACAATTAATGGGACTTCCGGAATCATCATAAATTACGTTTATATTTGAATTTCCACAACTTTTGTCTTGTATCATAACGGCGGTTCCTTGTGGGCTAACTACCTCAATTTGAACGTCAGCCATAAAAGTATGTTTTACTGCAAGAGCAACATTTACATCTACAATAGTAGAAGAAGTAGAAGGAACAGTAATTGTCCTTGTAGAATAGTTCAGTGAGTTATCTGGTATGGCTATTGGCGTAGAAAAGGTGTAAGTATTGCATTCTGAAGTTACAGAATAACCTACAGCAAAAACTTTGCTGTTCACCGCATAAAATATATTTGCCGTAGGTTCGATTAGCAATCTACAATTTGTAGCGCTGATGTTGGGTGCAATAATCGCTTCGGAACCATCATTCGGCGTATTCGAAGCTAATAATATTGGAAATGTTAAACCTCCGTCAGTTGAAAGTTTTATATTTACGTTGGCTGCTCCTCCTAAGGTTTCGGAACCATTCACGCTCCAAGTAATGGTTTGATTTCCTCCAGGATTCCATCCAATGTTATCTGTGTTTTGTGAAGTTACTGCAAACGGACCTACAGTACCACTTACTGCAACGTTCATGTCATCGGAATTGGTTTGAGTAGTACCAAGTGCTGCATTATCTCTACCTGTTAAAAAGAAATTTAAGGTTCTTTCTATGTTCGATACTGATTCCCATTTTGTGGTTAAAGTGTTGGCCAAAACATCTTTCAAGAGCGGCATATATCGTACAGGAGAACTGCTGGGTTTTATGGATCTAAAAAGTGGGCCGTCCACTTTAGTTGGAAAGCTAATGCTATTGGCGTCTGTTTGCGTAATGGCATTGTCGTTTTCTTCCCAAGTATAACTCACAGTATCTCCATTTGGGTCTGAGCCAACTCCTTTTAAGATGAAGGCGGTTCCTTTTGGGATCGTGTAATCTAAACCGGCATTTATTATAGGGGGACTATTGCTAATAGGAGTGTTGGTGGAACAAGATTTGAACGCTAGATTAGCTTGAATTTGTTGAACACTATTAACACTGTAATAATCATCGGAATGAGCTTGAATATTTAAGGTACTAGGACTAACAACTCCAGCGTAGCCCATAATGGTGGAGCCACTTCCAGGCTCAATATTGGCGCCTCTTCCTTCAACTTTGAAAGTAAAGGTGTGATTTCCTCCTAATTGATGACCCATTTCGTGTGCAATAACATCAATGTCAAAGTTAGGACCTTCTGGAGTATTATTGCTTGGTGCCGACCAACCACTTCCTTTCCCGTAGGGATTTTGGCTAGTTGGATTGGTACAAATGCAACCAATACACCCTGCATTTCCTCCTCCTCCTGAACCACTTAATAAATGGCCAACATCATAGCCTCCATTTCCAAGAATTGAAGTTAAATTATTTTGCAGTTCTAAATTCCAAGTAGCTCCATTGGCATTATCTGCTCCAGTTGTAGACTCAGAATAGGGATCAGAAAGGGGATCTAGATATATTAATAAATCATTTTTGGCAATAATTTCAAATTTCACAGCTAACTCTTTTCCAAAAATTCCATTGATGCGTGTCATACTTGCATTCATTCCCGCTAATGCTGCTGCCACTGTTCCTCCGTAATAGTTCGTGTATTCGGCATTACAAGACAAGGCTAATCTAAAAGTACGGAATACTTTGTCGTTGGCTTTAATTTTACTGGTTTTATTTTGTAATAGAGTACTTAAGACCACATCATCAGTCGAACAAGCAACAGGTAAATTACCACTATTACTGTTTTTAGAAGTAGATAGTTTATAAATAGCTTTGGTTTTTGAAAACGATTCTATGAATTCTGAATCTTTGTCTGCTCTCAAAACCATGGTTTGCACTCCTTTTGGCGAAAAACTAAAATATACGGTCGCGGAATGATCCGTCAGTCCAATACCTTTATAAGATCGAATTTCTGGATATTTCGCTTGTAGCTCGGGTGCAAAATTAGACGATTCTCTAACGTTATAATGTTCTATGATTCCGTCTGCGTTAGGCATGCTGATTTCCACCGCTTCTAATGCTGTTTGATCATTAATTTGCATTAAAGTTTTTTTCAATCCAACTTCATCAAGTTGAAACAGAATAGGATTCTCGACACCTTTTTGTTCCTTTTTTTTGTCTAGTGTGGATATATCCTTTGAATTAATTTTTTTCCAAAAGTTGTCATTTTGCGCATTGAGGAATAAAGAAAGGAGCAATAAAATGGGGGTAAGTAATTTTTTTTTCATATACTATTTAATTTTTATATGTGGAATTCAAATAAACTATTGTAATTTATAAAAAAAACCACCACCCAAGGGTGATGGTTGTTTGAAATTAGGCTGAAGAAAACTAGTATTCGTCTTCTTTGAAACCTGTTCTTTTGTGTCCAACAAAAGTCAATTTTGTTGCAGTATCATAACTGAAAACTGCTTTAAAAGAGATTTTATCAACAACGTGTCCAACTCTTGAAAGACCAGCACCTTTTTCGATTTTTCCTTCAGTAATTGTAACTGTACCTGAATCAATTGTGTTTGGTTGTGCAGTAGCAGTAAAAGTGCCATCAGCTAGATTTACTGTAATTTTACATTTCAAATACCAACCATGTTTAGCGTCATCGATCCACATCGTATTGTCATTTGCTGATGTGTTATAAGTGCTATGCAAAGCATTAGCAACTTGTGTAACTCCAGCTGCATCTGTAATGGTAATATACCAATCACCTGCATAATCCTGAGTTGTTGTTCCTCCCGCGGTTGGCTTTCCACC
>JAAFGY010000116.1 GCA_010365135.1 Flavobacterium sp. | reverse complement strand
TTAACTTTGATTCAATATATTAATAAATTTATCTTTGATAGACCAATAAATAATATCAAAAATCAAATAATTTAATTACACCCAACGGGTTAATTTAATTTTCATATTCGTTTTAGTTTAGGTTATTTTCTTTCTTGATTATTTCTAAATGATTTTTTACTTTTCCAAAGGCATAATCAATTTGGTTAAGTTTTTCAGAACTTGTGTTAGCTAACTCTCCAATCATCTTATAAATAGTAATAATATGACTCATTAGAATATTATAGATGAAACTTAAACTTAAAATTAAGAAAACTGAAATATTTGAAAAATTCAATTGCGTTTTCTTATTAAACATCATAATCGTAATACTAATTATTGGTAAAACATAAATTAGTATATATCGTAGATATTTTATAAATTTTATTTGTTTGAGTTTTATAATTATTTTGGATTTGCTACAAGCAATTTTTGTTTGGTCATAAATTGCACAAGTTCCTATTCCAATAATTGTTGAAATTATAATATCTTCTTTTGTCATTTTGATATTGTATTTACTTGTTATCAAATGTTATTGTATAAGAATTGCGATTTGAATCTTTATTTATTCCAGAACAAAACGTTATTATGAATTTTGAATTTTCATAAGTAGAACAAAAACTATCAAACTTATCAATTTCTGAATTCTTAATTTTAAAACCAATTGATTTGCAATAAGTTTTTATTTGGTTCATAATATTTACGTCACTAAATTGACACCAAACGAAACCAGAATTTGCATCAAATTTAAATTTTGCAATAAAAGCTATTGCTTTATCATCATAACTATTTCTTTGATAAGCCCAAGTCATAGATTTATCTTCACTATTATCTTCAGTTTCAGTTTTAAGAAATTCAAATCCTTTTTTTAAAATATAATCATTTCCATCATCAACATTATTTTCAAATAAATATTTTAAATCTAAATAAGTAAGCTTTTGAGAAAAACTTAAATTTGTTATTAATGAGAATAACACACAAAATATCAATTTATTTTTCATTTTTTATTAGGTTTTCTGTCGCTCGAAAATAGCACACAACTAGCTTATAGGCAAAACAAACTTTCGCATATTCACCCAATTTGGAGTAGATTGGCGAAACTTTGTTTCGCTTTATTGTTTTTCAAAAGTAATAAAAAAAGGATTACAATTTATCAAGAGAACCACTATATTCAAAACCAAAAAAACTTCCCTTTTCAGAGAAGTTTTCAGTTATAGTAATCTGCAATCTAAAATCTGCAATCTAAAATCTTTTCCTAAACATCATCAAAATCCACGACAATTTCTGCGGAAGTTGGAAACGCTTGGCAAGTTAGAATCAAACCATCGGCGACTTCTTTATCGGTTAGAATGGAGTTTTTCTTCATTTCGGCAGTTCCTGATTTTACACGGCAAAGGCAACTGCTGCAAATTCCGCCTTGGCAAGAATAGGGAGCGTCAATACCTTCTTTTAATGCTGCGTCGAGAATGGTTTGTTTTTGCGACATTTCGAAAGTCGTTGTTTCGTCGTCGACCGTGATGGTAATTTTAGTGTGACCTTCGTGAGAACTGGCTTCCACATTTTCGACCACAGAACTAGAGAATAATTCAAATTTAATGGCGGAATCCTTGATGTTATGTTCTTTTAAAACCTTGGAAACGGTGTTAATCATTTCTTCGGGTCCACACAAATAGAATTTGTCGAATTCCAGTTCCTTGTGTTTGTTGTTCAAGACAAAATTCACTACAGATTTATCAATTCTACCGAAAAGTGCTCCATCAGCTTTGGCTTGACTAAAAACATAATGCACAAATAATCGTCCTGTATATTGGGATTGTAAATTGTGCAATTCTTGATGAAAAATAGTTTCTTCGGGCGATTTATTTCCGTAAACCAATACAAAAGAACTTCGTGGTTCGCCTTTCAAAACCGATTTTAAAATAGCTATTGCTGGTGTAATTCCGCTTCCGGCGACAAAGGCTGCATAGTTTTTTTGTTGGTGACTTTCGGGTTCAAAAGTGAATTTTCCTTCTGGTTTTCCTACTTCAAGAATGTCGCCAGCTTTTAGTTTGGTATTGGCAAATTGCGAAAACGCTCCGTTTTTTACTGCTTTTACTGCAATTCTCAAATCCCCACTTTCTGGCGAAGAACAAATGGAATACGCACGACGAATTTCCTCTCCATCGAGTGTTAATTTCAAATTCACATATTGACCTGCAACAAAAGTATAATTTGGTTTTAATTCTGACGGAACATTAAAAAGTATGGAAACGGCGTCCTTGGTTTCGCGTTTTACTTCATTTATAGCTAGTTTTTTGAATGATGGCATATATTATTTTTTTACAAAGATAGTAAACCAAAAAAAAGTATTTAAGTTTATGAGTTTAGAAGTTTAATCTTTGTAACATTTTCTTACTTTTAGCAACTAATTACCGAACCGAATAAAACCAAAATCAATATGATTAAAAAATTCCTTTATCTCGAATGGAAATCTTTTGTCCGTTCGGCTTCGTTTGGAACGAATTTGGCTTTGAAAATCTTTTTGGGATTTGTTGCCATTTTATACGCTTTCCTTTTGCTAATGGCAGGAATTGGAGCCTTTTATGGGTTGAAAAAAATGAATCTAGATCCGTTGCAGCAAGTCAACAAATTCTTGATTTATTATTTTTTAATCGATTTGGCCATTCGATTATTATTGCAAAAAATTCCAGTCATGAATATCCGGCCTTTGCTAGCTTTGCCTTTCAAAAGACCTACCATTGTTAACTTTTCGATAGGAAAAACGCTTTTGTCGTTTTTCAATTTTCTTCATGCATTTTTCTTTCTGCCCTTTACCATTGTTTTGTTGATTGAAGGATACGATGTTTTGAGCGTGATTCTTTGGCATTTGGCGATGGTTGCATTGGTTTACAGCAACAATTTCCTAAATATTATTTTGACCAACAAAGACAATGTATTTGCCTTTTTTACAGGAATTGTGCTGATTTTAGGTGGTTTTCAATACTATCATTTTTTTACAATTACGGAGTATACTTCCGTGTTTTTTGATGGATTATTTAGTACAAAATGGATGTTTTTGTTTCCAGTTTTGGTTTTGATGGGATTGTATTATTACACTTTTATTTATCTTAGAAACAATTTATATCTCGATGCAGGACTTTCTACAAAACACGAAATTGCCGAAACGGAGAATCTCACTTGGTTGAACCAATTTGGAACTTTGGGGACATTTTTAAAGAATGACATCAAACTAATCAAAAGAAACAAACGTTCGAGAACGACGGTGATAATGAGCGTTCTTTTTTTATTTTATGGATTAATTTTCTTCAGAGAAAATTCACACCAACCTGAAGTAATGCGGATATTCGCGGGGATTTTCGTTTCAGGCGGATTTTTATTCACTTTCGGCCAATTTGTACCGAGTTGGGACAGTTCCTATTATCCATTAATGATGACGCAAAACATTTCATATAAAGGATATTTGAGTTCAAAATGGTGGCTTGTAGTGATTGCCACATTTGCGTCGACCATTTTGGCTTCCTTTTATTTATTTTACGGATGGCAGGTTTATTTAACCATAGTTGTTGGAGCGATTTATAATATTGGCGTCAATTCGCACTTGGTTTTGCTTGGTGGCGCTTATACAAAAACACCCATCGATTTATCGATGAGCAAAGGCGCTTTTGGCGACAAAAAAGCCTTTAATGCAAACACAATGTTGCTTTCGTTACCAAAGTTATTGTTGCCAGTTTTACTATATTGGGCTGGTTCTGCCATAATGAATCCTAATTTAGGGCTTGTATTTGTTACTCTTGCAGGAGTTTTGGGCTTTGCCTTGAGAGACAAAGTTTTCACTATGATTGAAAAAATATACCGAACCGAAAAATATAAAACTATTGATGCTTACAAACAAAAATCGTAATTCGTAAATCTGAAATTGTAAATAAAAATGATACAAGTACAAAATCTTTCAAAATCATACAACGGAACTACCGTATTAAAAATGGAAAGTTTAGAAATTCCAAAAGGACAAAGTTTTGGTCTCGTTGGAAACAACGGAGCTGGAAAAACCACTTTTTTCAGTTTGTTATTGGATTTAATTCAGCCTTCGACGGGAAATATATTTAACAACGAAATTCAGGTAAATACAAGCGAAAATTGGAAACCATTTACTTCTTCTTTTTTGGATGAAAGTTTCCTTATTGGCTATCTCACACCCGAAGAATATTTCTATTTCATTGGCGATTTACGCAATCAAAACAAAGCCGATGTTGATGCTTTATTAGCCAAACACGAAGAATTTTTTAACGGTGAAATCCTCAAAAACAAAAAATACCTGCGCGATTTATCCAAAGGAAATCAGAAGAAAGTGGGCATCATTGCCACGCTTATCGGCAATCCAGCAGTAATAATTCTCGACGAACCCTTTGCCAATTTAGATCCAACCACCGTGAGCCGGTTAAAAAAAATTATTAAAGAACTGGCCAGAAATCCTGATGTTACGGTGCTAGTTTCCAGTCACGATTTGCAACACACGGTTGAGGTTAGTGATAGAATTGTGGTGTTGAATAAAGGCGAAATTGTAAAAGATATTCAAACATCGCAAGAAACATTACAAGAGCTTGAAACGTTTTTTGCGGTTTAAATTTCGATATTTCAAAAAGAAACGTATTTTTACCAGTCATTATACTAAAATGCGCTTTTAAAAGTTAAATGATAAACTGTTTCCCATTGAAAACCAAGATACTTAAACACACTTTCTTTATACTATTTTCACTTTTTTTGGTAGCTTGTTCTACTAAGAAAGACACTTTTTTAGCTAGGAATTCTCACGCTTTAAGCACCAGAGACAACATTTTGTATAATGGACAAATAGCTTTAGACAAAGGCGTTGAAAGTATAAAAAGCAGTAATAAAGACAATTTCTGGAAGCGATTGCCTATTGAAAGAATGCAAATCAAAGACGATAATTCTCCCGAAGGCAGTACCAAAAACGCCGATTTTGAAGCGGCTGAAGCCAAAGCCACAAAAGCCATTCAAAAGCATTCTATGAACATTGATGGTCAAGAAAAAAACTATCAAATAGACGAAGCTTATTTACTTTTAGGAAAAGCACGGTATTTTGACCAGCGATTTTTTCCGTCGCTTGAGGCGTTCAATTATATTTTATACAAATATCCTACGAGCAGCAATATCAGTCAAGCCAAAATCTGGCGCGAAAAAACGAATATGCGTTTAGGAAACGATGCTCAGGTTATAAAAAATATCACAAAACTTTTGGATCAGAAAAAGCTTAAAAATCAAGTGATTGCTGATGCCAACGCACTTTTATCAGAATCCTTTTCAAATTTAGAAGAGAAAGATAGCGCTATTGCAAAACTTAAAATCGCTGAAAGCAACGCCAAAATAAATGCCGAAAAAGCTCGATATCGCTTTATTCTTGGACAATTATATCAAGAATTAGGGGTGCGAGACACGGCTTTGATTTATTATCAGTCGGTCATCGATATGAACAGGAAAGCCGATAGAGAATATGTGATTCAGGCTTATGCCAAAAGAGCACAATTATTTGATTTTGAAAATGGAGACAAAGATGCTTTTGTAAAAAGGTATAACAAATTGGTTGCCGATAGAGAAAATCGTCCGTTTTTAGGAATTATTTATTATGAAATGGCGGTTTTTTATGATAAAAATAACGATCAAGAATTGGCAAAAGAATTTTATACAGCATCCTTAAAATCAAAGTCAACAGATAACTATTTAGCGGCATCGGATTATAGAAATTTGGGCGATATGTATTTTAAAAATACCGACTATTCCAAAGCGGCAAAATACTATGACAGCACTTTAGTAAAACTTGACATTAAAAGTAGAGAACATATTCATATTAAAAAGGTTAGAAAAGATTTAGACGAAGTAATCGGCTATGAATCTATCGCCAAAGCCAACGACAGTATTTTGAATGTAGTTGCAATGACCGATGCCGATAAAGTCCTATATTTTGAAAATTATATTGGAAAATTAAAAAAATCGGACGAGGAGAAAAAGCTTTTAGAGGAAAAACAGAAACAAATAGCAGAAAATGTTGACAGAAATAGTCTAACATCCTCCGATGATCCCGCAACGGGCGTTCAACCAGGAGGGAAACCTGCTCCTAAAAAATCGCTTGCACCACCTTCAATGACTAGTATCTCTTCAAGAGATGCGGCCAATGTTTTTTATTTTTATAATCCGTCGACTGTGGCATTTGGAAAAATTGAATTCAAAAAAAGATGGGGAAATAGAGATTTAGTGGGCAATTGGAGATTAACCACTAACAAAACGGATGCTGGTAATACTGATATTGTAGATGCGAATAATCCAATTTCGGAAGAAAAATTGGATAAAGTTGAAACGCCTCAATACACGACCACATTTTATATTGAACAATTACCAAAAACACAAATTGAAATTGATAGCATTGCCAAAGAACGTAATTTTGCCTATTATCAACTTGGCGTTATTTATAAGGAAAAATTAAAAGAAAATGGATTGGCAACCAGCAAACTAGAACAATTATTAAAACAAAATCCGGAGGAAAAATTAATTCTACCGACGATGTATAATTTGTACAAAATATATCAAATTACAGATGTTGCAAAAGCAGAAGATATGAAAGCTCGAATTTCTAGCCAATATCCTGATTCTCGTTATGCACAAATTATTAATAACACAAATCCTAATACATTCACAGAAACCGAAATGGCTGAAGATGAGTATGATAAATGGTATAAATTGTACAAAGAGGAACAATTAGTCTTGGTATTAGAAAAAATAGACGGTCTAATCATTCAATTTAATGGTGATGAAATTGTACCAAAATTTGAATTATTGAAGGCCAATACCATTGGAAAACTGAGAGGATTAGACGCTTATAAAAAAGCAATGCAGTTTGTTGCAGACAATTATCCAACCAGTGAAGAAGGCAAGAATGCGCAGGAAATTTTGGCCAGTCAAATCCCATTATTGGAAAAAATGAATTTTACCACAAAGGATACCCAAAACTGGAAAATACTTTATAAAGTGGGTAAACAAGATGACAAAAATACTAAAGCATTTGAAGATAAAATCAAGAAATTCATTGCGACTGAAAGTATCAATACCTTATCTTATACTTTTGATATTTATACGGAAAAAGAAAACTTCATAACAATTCAAGGAATAAACTCAGAAGCGTATGCTAAAATGATTGCCGCAATACTGAAGGATAACAAAAAATATAAAATCGCTGAGCCAGCAATTGTGATTTCGAGCGATAATTATAAAGTAGCTCAAATCAAAAAAAATCTGGATGAATATTTAGCAGTACCAAAAGTTTCTTCGGTTCCTATTCAACAAGCAGTTCCGCAACCAATAGTTCCGCAACCAATAGTTCCGCAACCTACAAATCCAGCTCCAGCAATTCGTGAACAAGGACCTCCACCCCCAAAAAAAGCAGCCAGAACACCTCCTTCAGGAGAAATAATCCCGAAAATAGAAGACAAAGACGATCCTAATTCTAATTCACCCCAAAAACAGTAAAGTATGTTCGAAAAGAAGACAAAATCCTATACCGAACTTCTGGGGAAAACGAATAGAATTGTTGAAGGAACAATAATAAAGGGAGATATTATTTCCCAAGGTGATTTTCGTCTTGATGGGGAATTAACTGGAAATTTTCAATCGAAAGGAAAAATTGTTATTGGTCCAGCAGGAAGTGTTACGGGCGATATTATTTGCAAAAATGCCGATATTGAAGGAAGATTTAAAGGCAAAATTCACGTTTTAGAAATATTGAATGTGAAACACAAATCGAGCATTCAAGGAGAGGTAATTTGCGGAAAATTATCTGTAGAACCAGGAGCTGATTTTAGTGCTTCTTGTATGATGAAAACCAATTCTAAAAATACGACAGCAAATGACGGACAACCAAGACCCGAAGAAGCGAACTAATAATAAGTGGCTCGCGCTTATTAATATTCCCGTTCAAATGGGAGCCATCATCTTTTTGTTTGCATATTTTGGAAATTGGTTGGACGAGAAGTACCCCAATTCATATAATGTATTTGTCAAAATCCTAACTTTACTGGGTGTTGCCATCGCTTTTTACAATATTAATAGACAATTGAAAGAAATTAATAAATCTTCTTAAATTACATGAGTTTTAAAAAATACCAACCCATTCTTGAAGTTGTTTTTCTTTCAATTCTAGTTTATCTCCTACACAAATTGGTGTTTTTCTTAAATGAAAACAATCCTAAATTTCAGAGTTTTCATTTTCCAATAGAGGTTGTTTATGGGTTTTTCTTTGTTTGTTCACTACTTATTATTTTGATATTAATTAAAGTAAAGAAAATAAATATAGACAATGTGGGCTATACTTTTCTTTTGGTAACTTGCATCAAAATGGGTATTTCTTATGCTCTTTTGTCTCCCATACTGCATTCAGGAAATCCAAATTTACGGACGGAGAAAATTGATTTTTTTATCATTTTCGCCTTGTTTTTGACGATAGAAACCATTGTTACAGCCAGAATTCTAAATAATAAGCAATGAATTGGTTTAAAAAGTAAAATTCCTCCGTTTTTTTTATTTATTGTTTTTGACATATAAATTTAAAATGTACCTTTGCACACAATTTTAGAAAGTAAAAATTAAGATAATTAACATTTATGGTGATTTCAAACAAACCACTTCAATTTATAATAGCGATTTTAATAGCCTGTCTTCCAATATTGGGTTTTTCAAACACACCATCGGAAAACACAGCATTACAAACTGAAACAACTGCCGTTGCAAACGAAGTTGCACCTAAAGCAGAAGAAACGTCCGAAATTAAAGAACAAATAAAAGAAGTAATTGGACATCACGTACTGGATGGTCACGAATTTTCTCTTTTTGAATACGATGGAGAGCATGTTGGTTTTCCTTTACCAATAATTCTTTGGGACAATGGAGCTCACTTTTTTTCTTCTTCGGAATTCCACCACGGAGAAGCTGTAGTCCAATCTAACGGAAACTATTATGTATTACATCACGAAAAAATATACAAATCCGATGCAACTGGAAAAATTCTTGTTGAAGAGATAAAAACAATTAAAGACGGTAAAGAAGTTGTTACAGAAAAAGAACTTCAACCTATCGATTTGTCTATTACAAAAGGAGTTTTTACCATAATGATTGTGGCATTGTTGATGTTTCTATTGTTTACCAGTTTAGCAAAATCATTTGCTAAAAATGGTGGAATTTCAGCAGGTGCAGGACGTTTTTTCGAACCAATTGTATTGTACATTCGGGATGAAATTGCCATTCCAAACATTGGCGAAAAGCATTATAAAAAATATATGAGCTATTTATTGACCATCTTTTTCTTTGTGTGGTTCTTGAATATCTTTGGTTTGACTCCTCTAGGAATCAACGTTACGGGAAATATCGCCATCACCTTTGGATTAGCAATAATCACTTTTATAATCACAACTCTTACTGCTAACAAAAATTATTGGAAACATGTTTTCTGGATGCCAGGCGTGCCAGTTCCAATGAAAATTATTTTGGCGCCAATTGAACTTTTGGGTGTATTTATCAAGCCATTCGCCTTGATGATACGTTTGTATGCTAATATATTTGCGGGACACGTGGTATTAATGAGTTTGATTGGTTTGATGTTTATTTTCAAAAGTTGGTTGGGAAGTAGCTTGTCATTTATGTTGTCATTTGCTATTTCAATCATCGAAATATTAGTTGCATTATTACAAGCCTATATCTTTACAATGTTATCTGCATTGTATTTTGGATCGGCAGTCGAGGAGCACGGTCTGGAAACAGAAGACGGGCACCACTAAAATTTAGATTTCAGATGTTAGATTTCAGATTTTCACTAATCTAAAATCTAAATTCAAGAATCTAAAATCAAATTGAATGTTTAATTTTTAATACATATTTTTATGGAAATTCCTAAAATCGTTGGAGCAGGATTAGTAGTTATTGGAGCAGGTATTGGTATTGGTAGAATCGGTGGTTCTGCAATGGATGCTATCGCTCGTCAGCCAGAAGCTACTGGAAAAATTCAAACAGCAATGCTTATTGCAGCTGCGCTTATTGAAGGTATTGGTTTCGCAGCTTTGTTTGCAGTAAACTAGAAAAAGACAAAAAGCTGTAACGGTTGGTTGCAGCTTTTGTTTAAAGAATTAAATTAAAAGATTACACTTAAAGACATACTATGGAAAAATTAGTAAATGATTTCTCGTTTGGTTTATTTATTTGGCAAACAATAATTTTTGTTGGATTGGTTTTGCTATTGAAAAAATTTGCTTGGAAACCAATTTTGGATGCCGTTAACGAAAGAGAAGAAGGAATTAAAAACGCTTTACTTTCGGCGGATAACGCCCGAAAAGAAATGCAAAATCTTCAAGCTGATAACCAACGTATTTTGCAAGAAGCAAGATTAGAGCGCGATGCCATGTTGAAAGATGCCCGTGAAATCAAAGAAAAAATGGTCGCCGATGCCGTAAATGAAGCTCAAGCTCAAGGGCTGAAAATGATCGAACAAGCGAAAGTTGCCATCCAAAACGAAAAAAATAGTGCTATGGCAGAATTGAAACTTCAAGTTTCGACTTTGTCTATAGAAATTGCTGAAAAATTATTAAAAGACGAATTATCTAACAAAGAAGCTCAAGTAAAATTAGTGGAAAAAATGTTAGGCGACGCTAAATTAAACTAATATGTCAAGTACAAGAGCAGCAATTCGTTATGCCAAAGCCATTTTAGAAATCGCCGACTCCAAAAATGTCGCTTCTGAAGTGAGTGCCGACATGGCTTTGATTGCATCAACAATACAATCGAATTCTGAACTGAGTTCTTTCATCCAAAATCCGCTTATAATTACGGAGACAAAAAAGGAGGTTGTTTTAGAAGTTTTTGCATTTGTTAATGCGGTAACCAAAAGTCTTTTTAAATTATTGTTAGAAAACAAAAGATTTGAAATTTTGGCTACCATTGCCTTAGAATACAACAAATTGTTTGATATTATGAACGGCGTTGAAGTAGCGAAAGTTACTACTGCCATTCCTATGGATGCCGCTTTAGAAGCTAAAGTTTCGGCTAAAATAGCAAGCTTTTCATCAAGCAAAAAAATCACCATCGAAAACATTGTAGATCCTTCCATCATTGGTGGATTTATTTTAAAAATAGGAGACAAGCAATACAATGCTTCGGTTTCTAACAGATTACAAGTTTTAAAAAGAGAATTAAGTAACTAGTTATTTATAAATAATTATGGCGGAAATTAAACCTGCTGAGATTTCAGCAATATTAAAAAAGCAAGTAGAAGGTTTT
>JAAFGY010000115.1 GCA_010365135.1 Flavobacterium sp. | reverse complement strand
GAGCTTAACATATATAATCCAATGTTTGTATTGGTAACCAATTCACTTTTTTTGTAGGCATCTACTAAATTACTGAATCCTAATTGCAAATCACTATTAATTCCTGCTGGCAAAATATTTTGAATTCCATCCAAAATTGAAATCTTAACAGTAGTATTAAGTTGGTTCGTGATGTATGATTTCTTGATAAATCCGAATTTTTCACTGTTCATCCATTTATAGGAAAAAGTAACGCCTAAATCTTCATTGATTTCTTCGAATAAAATTTTATTTCCATAAATACTTTTATAAATATTTCGTTGAATTTTATAAATTCCCGTGTAATTATCTGAAAAGGGTTCCCATAAAAAATTCTGATTCTCTTTTTGAATAATCAAAACCGTTTTACTTCCTGAATATTCAGATAAATCTTGAATTTTATCTACTGTATAATATGGAAACAAAGCATTGTCTGGATTTTTTCTACCTGCTGAAAGTCCGCCGTTACTAGAAATAAACATCCAATGATCAGAATTACTAACTATGGTCATAAAGAAAGGGTCCATTTTATCATAATACGCAATTTTGTAGAATGATTCTCCTTCATGAGTTACAAATTCACCGGTAATAGTGCCGTTTTCTTTATCTAATTTACAATTTCCTATTTGGATTTCATTTTTCATAGTGTTTGTATTTATGCGTTGCGTATTTTATTTAATTGTATTGTAATGCTACCGTTACCGCTATTATTTTTTAATAATTTTTACATTTTGAATTCCGTGTGAATTTTTTACTTTTAAAAAGTAAATTCCTGATTTAAAATTACTCATATCTAAATTATGAGAGGATTTCACGACATCTTCAACTAATTTGCGTCCAAGTACATCTAACAAAATAATTTGGTTTTGATCGTCTAATAACTGCAAATGCAATATGTTTTTACAAGGATTTGGATAGTAAAATTGTTTCAATTCCGATAAAGATTCTATACCTAATGAACAGCTACTGCCTATCACATAAGAAAAATATTTAGTAACAGCCAATCCGCCTGCAAAAGCAAATTTAACGGCATAATTAATGGTTGAACCATTTGTTTGTCCGGTAATGGTTTTGGTAAAAATCTTCCCTGAAACATTTGTCATTTGCGATTCAGAGAAAGGAGATTGTTTCCACAAATATGCCACAACGCCCGATTTATCAGTATCCAAAAGTTCGAAAGTAATTTTAACATCAGTTCCCAAGGTCTCAAAAGCATATTTGTAACCTGTGGAGAAGGCACCCTGAGAAGCCGCAGAATCTGTGCCAGAGCATTCTAGGACAACAGTTGTTTTGGCATTTAGCACAATTGGATTATTGACCGCAGCATTTCCTGAAGCATCCGTTGCAGTAACGGTAAAAGCATAGTTAGTATTGGAAGATAAATTAGGAATAACTAACGATTTTTGAACCCCTGATGGGCTAAATGTAGCAGCTGTTCCAGTTCCATAATCAATAGTATAGGAGACATTACCTGAGTTATCCGTACCATTCAATACTAATTCTACAGTAGAACCTGTAATTGTACCAACACTGGCTGTGAAATTAGTAGGTGGTAGTACATCTATCGTGGTGTTTTGATATATTCGTACATAATCAATATCCATAGAAGTTTGAGTAAAACTTGGAGCTATTGTTCCTGCAATTCCTCCTAAAGCAATGTTTAATAATAGATATTGTTCTTTATCAAATGGCCAAGTACTGTCATCTTTAACCGCTGGATTGTAGGTATAATAAATCACACCATCGAGTAGAAATGAAATTTGGTTCGGAGACCAATTCATTGAATAAATATGATAGCTATTGGCTAAATCTGAAGCAATGGTTCCTCCATTGTTCACTGAATTTCCATTGGAAGAAGGGGTGTGCATCGTACTTTGAATGTAATTGATAGATTGCGACGGAAAAATTCCGTGTTCCATAATATCAGTTTCGCCACAAGCGGGCCAATCTGTTGTTCCGTACAGCGCATCAAAATAGCCGCCATCTTCATTTACGTTCTTGCCCAACATCCAGATTGCAGGCCAAGTTCCTGAATCTAATGGTAATTTTGCTCGCACATCTACACGTCCGTATTTGAAAGCAAACTTCGAATTTAATCGTGCTGAAGTGTATTCTTTTGTTACACTTTGATCTGTATAATTTTCTTTTTTGGCAACAATATGTAATAAACCTGTATCGACAAAAGAATTGGTCGGGAGATTTGTATAATGTTGCACTTCGCCATTAAACCAGCTTCCGCCAGCAGGTAATTGGGTTTGATGAAACCAATTGTTAGAATCTACAGCTCCATTTGTAGTAAACTCATCGGACCAAACTAGATTATTGTAAACGACATCAACTTGTGCAAAACAATATTGCCCCATTAGAAAAAATAAAAAGAATATTGGAATTGAAGTGTTTTTTTTCATGATAAAGATGTAATGTAAGATTTTAAAGATAAGCGGAGTTTATTCTACTGGACTTTTCTCGCTTCTAATTCATTTTTAATTTCTCTAGCTTTTTCTTCGGTTAAGTTATAATTCCGCATAACCCACATCGCAATCAATGTGCCCAAAATTGGAATTCCCGAGAAAAAAAGTCGCAAACCAGTTACGGCTCCATCTGCTTGAACTGGTAAATTGGGATCAAAACCCACCGCTGACATAATTACTCCAGTTAATAATCCCGCAATGGCAAAACCAAACTTTACCATCCACCAATAAATGGCACCAAAGATTCCTTCTCTACGTTTACCCGAAGTCAACTCATCCATATCACAAACATCAGCTGTCATTGACATCATCAAAGTAAATAAACTTCCGATACCGAAAGAAAAGAAAGGTAATGCGAAAATAAACATATAAGGTTTACCTGGAATGAAGAGAAACCAAAGCAAAATATATCCAAAAATAGAAATTCCTTGACAAACTATAAAGGCATCTCTCTTACCCATTCTCTTCGAAATATTCGCTACAATTGGTATAACAATAAAAGTAGTTGACAAAGCTCCCAAGCATCCAAAAAGCGTTGGCCAAATCCCAGCGTCTGCAGTACTTCCATTGAAAAGGTAATAGACTACGATAAAAAAAGTAAAAGCAGCAACGGTATTAAATGCATTAAAAATTAAAAAAGTAGCGATACAAAGTTTTGTGAAGGGTTTGTTACGAAATGCTTCTTTAAAACTTTGAAAAATTTCCTTTAAACTCCCACCAATTGTACTAAATGTTAATGGTGAGAAACTCTTTTCGTCTTTGGTAGATTTGCTTTTAATAAAAATAGCAGGAATCATGGCTAAAATCATACACGAAATACCAACCCAAACTGCCAAAGTTCTTGTGGCTGTATCTGCATTGGGAAACCATTTAGGGTCGTACATAACCACCCAAAACCAAGGTGCAATTACCCAGGCCCATTGCCCAATCCATTGTGATATGGCCATAATACTGGTACGCTCGTGAAAATCATCACTCATTTCATAGCCCATTGCCACATAAGGCACGCTAAAAATGGACAGCCCTAAATAAAAAACAAACGAACATAAAAGAAAGAATATAAAATTATAATTTATCCCATTTTCTCGATATAATTGCCACATTACAACAAATGTAATCCCCATTATTATTGCTCCTAAAAAAACATAATGTCTTCGCCTTCCCCATATAGATCTGGTGTTGTCCGAAATGAAACCCATAATTGGGTCAATGAAAGCATCAAAAATTCTTGGTAAGAAAAACAAAATACCCCACATCCAAGCAGGAAATTTTAAATCTTGTACCAACACAACCATAAAAATACCTAAGGCTGCAGGAAACATTTGATTCGCTAACATTCCTAATCCAAAGGCAATTTTTTGACCCATTGGAACCACTCCTACTGGGTTTGAATTTTGATTTGACATATTATAAGTTGTTTTTAGTTATAAAATTATTTTTTATTAGGTTTAATTTTTCCTTTTTGCAAATCTTTTGCACTAGTCATTCTTAAGCAACAATGGAGGTGTTTTTACATCCAACCATAAGGTTTTTTCGTTGCCATTATATGTTTTGGAAATGGGTTTTCCATTGCGAGTTAAATCCTTAAAAATACCTTGGTCAACTTTTTCCCAAAGGGCAAATTTTGCTTGACCATTATAATTTATTAATCCAAAATGATTCTCTGAACCCATAGGGTTTCCGCTATCTTTCCACTGTTCGTCAAAAGCTTCAAAATAAAATAGAGAGATTCCTGCTTTATTTGTCCATTCTCGCATTAATTTATAATAAATTGCTGCTTTGTATTCGTCTGTAGCTTTTGAACCTTCAATGCCATAAAGCTTATTATCGTTAGATGCCCAACCAGATTCTCCAATGTGGACCGGTTTATTTATTCCGATGGATTTCATATAACTTACTACACCATTATACTGCGAAATGGCATAATCTCTTGCTCTAATCATTGAAGCATCAATTTTCTCCTTTTGTGATAATTGTTCTTCATTAGTCATTGTTCCCCAAAATGTTGGATGATAATGTGTGTCATGCATTGGATAAGTGTGCATCGAAATATAATCAACAGATTTTATCAGTTGTTTCAGGTCTTCTACATGATATTCATTGTCACCACCACCCCAAGAGGCGAAATTATCCGAACTGGTTATCCAAATAGTTGCGGGTAATTTTTTTTCTTTTTTTAAAGCTTGTAAATGATTTACCCATTTCAAAATTATTCGTGGTTCAACATAATAACTAGTTGCCCATTTTACCATAGCTTCGTTTCCCACAGAAATGACCTTTACAATCTCAGGATATTGATTGGTTAATCGTACTGCTTCTTCAATTTCGATGGCATTTCGATCACTCTCTTGGTTATGGATAGGCGGAAGTGCAGTCCAAGCATTTTTACAATCTATCCAAGCTCCAAGCATTACATACATTTCAAAATTGGAATCTTCTTTCTTTAATTCCCTAATAGCTTTCAATAAATTCGCTGCTTCTGTATGATGCACATTATAGGTTCTCAGCACTTTGATTTTCATCGCTGAAAGAATTCTCAAATCTTCTATTATTTGAGAAACAGTAGGTTCAATATCTCTCGTTTTGTCCCTATATCCTCCATAACAAAGGGCTTGATACTTTGAATTTCCTAATAATTTTTCAGCTGTTATGTCATTTGCTGTTTTTAAATTCACGCTTTTACAGCAAGCGAACAACCCTGTAATCAAAATTAGAAGTAATAGATTTATAATTTTATTCATATACTAGATAGTATTAGGCACAGATACTAGTACATTTTCTCCAAATCTTTTAAATATTTTTTGACTCATACCTATTAAATTATTGGTACACCTTCACATAATCAATCATCATTTTTTGAGGAAAAGGAGTGTCTGAAGTTGGGAATCCAACAAAGTTCCCACCCACTGCAATATTTAATATAAGATAAAAAGGATGATCGTAAACCCATTCGCCTTTAGTACTCACGGCACTTTTAGTTACACTTTGGTACAAATAATTATCAACATAAAAATCAATTTTATTGGCATCCCATTCTACGGCAAATAGGTGATAGTCATTATCAAAACGATTGTTTAATAACGCATAGGTATCCGTAATAGCACTTCCTCCAGAGTATCCAGGGCCGTGAAGTGAACCGTGATTAATACTTGGTTGATGTCCTTTGAGTTCCATAATATCTATTTCGCCACATTGAGGCCAAGCAACCGTTTGATTATTAGCGCCAAGCATCCAAAAAGCTGGCCATATTCCGGGTCCGTAAGGTGTTTTGATTCTGGCTTCGAAACGACCGTAAGCCTGTGTAAAAAGTCCTTGTGTTTTAATTCTAGCCGAAGTAAAAGATGACCCACCAAAGTTTTCGCTTTTGGCGGTAATCACTAAATGTCCAGTTCCGTCCAAAGAAACATTTTCAGGACGGTTGGTATAATATTGTAATTCTTGATTACCCCAACCTCCATTTCCTATATCAAATGTCCATTTAGTGGCATCGGGTAAAATGCCTGCAGCTCCGTCAAATTCGTCACTCCAAGTTAATTGCCAATTGTGTTGATCTACTTTTTGAGTTGTATCGGGATTACAACTCACCATTGAAAGTATCATAACAAATACTAAAGAAATAAGAAGGTTATATCTTTTATTTAATAAATAATTTTTCATATTTTATTTTTTTATTAATTACGGAAATAAATATTATCGAGATAGATAGTACCATTTCCATCAAATTTTAATTGAATGATATTACCTAAATTAACGGGTGCAAAAGCCGTCAATGGGATGTCTATACTCTTCCATCCCCCAACTGACGGAGCTCCAGAAGAAGGAACTGTTAGAATAGACGATTTTTCAACTGGTCCAGGACTTATCAAATAAACTTTTAAACTGGAAGAATTAGAAGTGTAATAATCTAAATGCAAATAGGTTTTTGTAGATACATTTTGAGCGCTTCCAAGAACGATTCCTTGGTAATTAAGTCCTGAATATTTTAGCGTATTATTTCCAGCAATAAGAACTTGAGAAGCAACAGTCGTTTGTCCCCAACTTGGATTAAGATCTGTTCCAGCCACATTAGTGTACCCATCGCTAAAAACAGAAAGCACGTTAGCCGCAGGAACTGTTGGAGTTGGAGCAGCTGTTACAGGAACCGAAGGAATTATACTACCATCGTTATAGAAATAAATGTTATCCGCATAGAAGTTTGTAATATTTGTACCTTCAAAAATGATTTGTCCAATATGAATTTTACTAGTCAATCCTGTATAATTCGATAATGGAATATTTAATCCTATCCAGCTTTTTGTAACTAAAGTAGGGCTTACAAAAGTAACCACTGAACTTTTATCATCAGAACCTCCAGCAACGCCATCGGCTCCAAAATCTACTAGTTGGACTTTAAAGCTTGCACCCGCTGGTATTGCATTTGGCATATAAAGATCTACATGCAAATGGGACATAACCGAAGCATCTACTGTTGGTGAACTAAATTGAATTCCAACAAAATTGAAATTGGTATAATTCAATACATTGTCTCCATTAACAGAAAAATCGGCAGATTTTGTAGTTTGATAAGGTGCCCAATATCCGTTATAATAATCAAGAGCCACATTTGGATACTTTTCGGTATAAATTGAAATTACTTTTGACGCATCCTGAATTGGTGTTGGAGCATGAACATAAGTACCTGCAGAATTAATAGTTAGTGAACCTTTTGCAGTATTATTTCCAAGTTTTGCAGTAATTACAGCAGTTCCTGTACCAATAGTTGTTACAACTCCCAATTCGTCAACAGTAGCAACTGCAGGATTAGAGGAAGTAAAAACAAAATAAGCTGGCGTTACATTTACAGATTGATTTATTCCATTTGGTAAATTGAAAGTAGAAATTAAGCCATCAATAGTTCTTGTAACTCCAATAAAAGAAGTTTCAACTTTATCGGCTCCAGTCAAAATAGAACCTTGACTATTGGAAACCGTACCTAATTTTTCGAATTTAACTTCATCTATCCAAAAGGTGTACCCTTTTCCATTTTCTGGACCTTCGGACAAAAACAGCATTCCTTTTTCTATTTTCAATTTTGAAGGATCTGGAATTGGAATAATATATTTCTTCCAAACTGTACTTAAAATTAAACCAGAAATAGAAGCTTGATACTTATTGGCTCCAAAATCATTTCCAAAACCTATAACATCAATTGTAGCCGATTGAGAAGATTTTGCCCAAAATGTTAAGGCATCATAACCCGATAAATCTCGACCAACCGATGTAAAAAATGAGCCTCCAACGTAAGCACCCTCTGGATCATTCACATTGGGAACATCAAAACGCATCGAAGCAGCCGTTTTATTATAGAATACATTACTATCTACCTGAAAACCTGTTACGACTGTGCCACCAAAAGCGGCAAAATTTAAACCTGGGCTAAAGGTGTCTATAAAAACATCCGGGTTTGCTGAATATTTGGCTTCTTGCAAATCTGAAAATTCATTCTGACATCCCAAAACGAGTACTACACTCGTAATGATAAAGCCTATTTTTTTTAAACTAAAAAGGGAGTATGTTTTCATATCTTTTATTTTTTTAATTACCAATGTTTATAAGTACGTAGGTTCTAATTTCCCATTCTTGCCCATTAGAAAATCCTAATGCTGTAGGTTCTGGCACCCAATTTCCAGTACTATCTAAGGTTTGAGTTGGATTATATCGCGGTGAATATTGATCCAATGAACGCCAAGTTCCACGAACACCAATACTTGTATTTGGAAGTATAAACCAATCGCGTTTTCCAATTCCAAAAGATAGATCCGCCATTAATTGCAAAGGGTAGGTTAAATTAAAATCTCTGTGATAATCATAAGGTCCCCAATCGTTTACTTTTACAAACGAAGTAAATTTCACTTTTTTGTAAATCATTTTTAAATCTAATCCAATACGATCCACAGTTCTTGCATCGCTACCATTAGCTTGAGCCGGTCCACCATAAATTGTGGCTATAAAACCTAAATCGGGATTAATTTTTGATACAATTCGTGCATTAGTTTCCCATAAATCTTTAGCTGGAGGAGCTCCATCAAAAGCAAAAGTTGTTCTGTTAGCTAAAAATCCAATTGCAGCATCTTGCGTTGTTGGCAAATGACGAAATACAAATCCTGCACTTACAGCAAATTTTGAGTCTTCGGAACGGTCATTTTCCCAATCATACATCCAAGTGCCGGGAGTTGGGTCATAAGTAAATAATATTTCACTTGCCACTTGCTCTCTATTGACTCTAACTACAAACGGGTCATCCACTATATTCCTCGGCCTTCCTGGTGCAGGAACATCAGTTGTTATTGGACCTTCTAAAGGTTTTTGCCATAAAAAATTAGGGGCAATTTGTACCTTCCCTAAAGTATAAGTTAAACCAGTTAAAACATTATATTGATTGCCGCTTCCGCTATCTTTCAATCTCCAACCTGTAAATGTTTGAGTAAGATCGGCACCACCACCTGCAACTAATCCTTGAGCCGCTGCTTGTGCATACCAATTGATTTTACCACCCGTGTATGTAATTTTCATTTTTGCACCCAAGTTGTCTTTGGTTTCAATTTGATTAATATAGACTTGCTGATTGGCTCCTTCGCCTCTTACCACTTGATAATCTCTGCCGCGAAGTGGTTGTCCAGCCCATATACCTCCAACATCAACCGCTAATTTTCCAAATTTTCTATTTAGATGTAAAGTAAATCGTCTTGTTTTAGGTTGAGGAATAGCGTAAGAGGTTTGAGAAGTAGCTCGTTGAGTTAAATCTTCATGGAAAATACCCGTAAAGTCAAATTTTCCAATGGTTTTAGAATATTTAAGTAAAAACGCTGGATTGGCTCCCCACCAAAGTTCTGGACCCATCGCCAACTTAAATCCTTTAAACATTTTCTTTCCTTCAATTTCTAATCCATAAGGAGCTTTACCACGGTAAATATCCATATTGGGTCCATAATTAGCTTCTGGATACAAACCAAAGAAATCGCCTTCATAACCCCAATGATAATGACCGGTACGGTAAAAACCATCCAGTTTAAATAATTTATCATCCCATTTGTAACTTGCTCTGTATAATTCTACACGATTATTATCTTCTAATGTTACATTTCCATCGGGGCTACTTACGGTAATTGGAAGTCCTCTATTTTCATAAAAAATTTCATCAATAGGATTTAGTGCTACATTTCCTAAAATATTGAATTCTACATTGGCAGTCATATTAGACGTAGGATTTCCTTCGACACCTATAAAAAAGGATTGCATATTATCAAAACCTAGTTTGTCTGGGTATGTTGTACCATTCGGAACCGCTTCTTTGGGGGTTGTAATTAAATCACCGCCAGTGCTGAAAGTGGTTAATTCCGCCGATAATCTCGAGAATCTTATTTTCCCGTTTTTTTGACTTTCTAATGCGGCTTTGTCTCCTCTCGCTTTAAGAGTGGACTCTAAGATTTGAATTTTATCAAAATAATTTTGGACATCAATCAGTGATTTTCCATTAGTATATGGATTTATTTGGTGAATTTCTTTCAAGACGTAGTAAGCTGATCGAGGATATAATTGGTACATTCCATCCACATTAGTAGGTCCTTTTGCACAAATCCCAAACCATTCTTCATTCATGTTATTTTCTCCTTTTACATAGTCAAAAGGATAACCACCATTGGCCCAAGAAGCATTTGTATCGTGAATGTCTAAATATTTTGTTTGTCCAAATTTCCACCAACCATCACTAAATTGGAAAGTAAATCCTCCTAAACAATTCCCGCTTTTACCAACACCTGCCGCATTTTCATAAATTTCTTTCCAGTTGCCTTTTAAAATAACCGCTTGCGCATTTTGAGCTTCTTCGTTCGTAACAGCATTAAAAGCATCTGATCCAAATTCTGAGAAAAACATAGGCTTACCATATTCTTTTTTTACTCGTTCAAAAAGATCTCCAAAAGAAATTCCACGATATGCATTTACACCTAAAACATCTACATCAGGACATTCTTTTTGAATTAAATCTAGGAAAAGTAAATCCCCGTTACATATCGCAATTGGATGTGAATTGTCGATAGCTTTCATAGCTGCAGCGGCATCATTGAATAACTTATACAAGTGTTTGGCACGCAGCGTAGATTTTCGATCTCCAATTGGAATATCTTCCGTTTCTGCTCCATCCCAAAACAAACCATAATTATTTTCATTACCCAATAAAAACAGTAACAGGCCTTTGGTATCTTTATAATCAATCGCTAATTGTTTTACTTCTTGCAAAAGTAAGTTTCGAGTACTTGGATCAGAATATTCAGTATTAACGACCCAAGTTCCGTTTAAGGTTAAACCATAGCGACCAAATGTATGATTGAGCATCGTATAAATGCCGTAATTAGTATAAATGTATTCGATCCATTTTTTGGGAATACCGGTATAAACGCGAATGGTATTTACACCCATATTCTTTAAAAGGGGCATTTCATCATCTAAAGCACTTTTAATAGTATTTTCAGGCTGTTTCCATAAACTATAATTGAAATTTGTTCCAATTGGAGAATAATCCCAATTCATTCCATTGATGATGAAATCTTGGCCATTTACTTGGAGCTTTATGCCATCAATATTTTTATCGATTTGTACTTTATCAGCTTGAGAATAAATCGCCAATGAAGAACTCCAACAGATTAGAAAAAGAATAATTTTTTTCATAATAAAATGCTTGGTTTAAAAGTTATTTAAAATTATAAAGAAGACTTAGAAAAAGAGTCTCATTTTTGTGAAAACGCAAAAAAAGTAGAGTCTAGAATTGTTATTGAATGTTACAAAAATCCAGATTCTTAAAATTGAAGTAGAAAATTTAATAGTTAACCCGTTGGGTGTAATTAAATTATTTGATTTTTGATATTATTTATTGGTCTATCAAAGATAAATTTATTAATATATTGAATCAAAGTTA
>JAAFGY010000114.1 GCA_010365135.1 Flavobacterium sp. | reverse complement strand
CATCGGTAGCAAGTTGGTTAGGATTTAATTATTTAGCATTCATCATAATTGCACTCAAAAAATTTAACAAAATAAAAGTTTAAACGACTTCATAGTAAATATGATAAATCTCACTTAAAAAACGAATAATTAATTTTCAAAAAGTGCTCTAATTTAAAAAAATCCCATTTCATTTTAATTGAAATGGGATTCGTTATTTTGTTAAATTATTGCAGCTTCAACTGGCAATGGAATTTGATTTTTAAGTAAATCTTCAAAGGTTTCTCGGGATCTAATTAAATGACCTTGACCATTTTGCCATAAAACTTCGGCTGGTTTATATCTTGAATTGTAGTTGGATGCCATCGAGAAGCAATAAGCTCCTGCATTTCTAAAACTTAAAATATCACCCTCATTGATTTCAGAAATTCTACGATTGTTTGCAAAAGTATCAGTTTCGCAAATATATCCCACAACCGAGTAGAAACGCTCTTTTCCTTTTGGGTGCGAAATATTTTCGATATGATGTTGTGAACCATAAAACATTGGTCGTATCAAATGATTGAAACCGCTGTCAATACCTGCAAATACAGTCGAAGTAGTTTGTTTTACCACGTTTACTTTGGCTAAGAAATGACCTGCTTCGCTTACCAAAAATTTTCCAGGTTCAAAAATTAAAGTCAAATCTTTACCGTATTCGGCACAGAAAGAATTGAATCTTTTCGACAATTTTTTCCCTAATTCTTCAATGTCGGTTTCGATATCATCTTTTTTGTAAGGCACTTTAAAACCGCTTCCAAAATCAAGAAATTCTAGTTCTTTGAAATTTTTTGCCACATCGAATAAAATTTCGGCGGCATATAAAAATACTTCAATATCCAAAATATCAGAACCGGTGTGCATGTGGATTCCCACGATGTGCATTTTGGTATTTTCAACAATTCGCAACAAATGCGGCAATTGATGAATTGAAATTCCAAATTTACTATCGATATGTCCAACAGAAATATTGGTATTTCCACCAGCCATTACGTGAGGATTGATACGAATACAAACGGGTACAGTAGGATATTTTGTGCCAAATTGTTCCAAAATAGACAAATTGTCAATATTGATTTGAACTCCCATTGCGAAAACTTCCTCGATTTCTTCAAGAGAAACGCCATTTGGAGTAAAAAATATTTGCTCTGGAGAATATCCAGCGTGAAGTCCTAGTTGCACTTCCTGAATAGAAACCGCATCCAAACAAGAGCCCATTTCTCTCAACAATTGAAGAATGGCAATGTTTGACAAGGCTTTCATTGCATAATTGATACGTAATTTTTCTACTTTCGAAAAAGCATTGGTTAATCTTTTATATTGGGATTGAATTTTTTCGGCATCATAAACATATAATGGACTTCCGAATTGTTCTGCTAATTGTACTAAATCTTTTGATTGCATTTTGGCTACATTTTTTGCAAATTTATTATTCTTTATTGGTTCACACAAGAGGAAAATTCAAAAATAACAAAATGTAACAAAATGTTTGAAAAATAACATTTGTTCCTATTTTCGAAGTTTTGTTACCAATCGAATAGTAAAGCCATTTTAAACTATTTTGAGATAGATTTTGAGGATTTTCAAAAGGATAAAGATAAAAAAGCCCTTGAAAATTAATTCTCAAGGGCTTTATATGGCTTATTTTTTATTACAAACTTGGTAAATCTCCGTTACCTTTTGTTGGTAAATTAGTGTAGCCCATTAAATAATTATCGACTTCTCTTGCAGCTTCGCGACCTTCTGAGATTGCCCAAACAATTAAGGATTGCCCTCTTCTCATATCTCCAGCAGTAAATATATGCGGAACATTAGTTTGATAATTGGTCGCAAAATAATTATTTCGACCATCAATTTTTATTCCTAATAGGTCACTCAAAGTTTTCTCGGGGCCTGTAAATCCTAAGGCTAACAAGGCTAGGTCACAAGGCCAAATTTTCTCAGAACCTTCTTTTTCGATAAGTTCGGGTCTTTGTCCTGGTTTGAGTTTCCATTCTACTTCAATAGTTTTCAAAGCTACTAATTCCCCTTTTTCGTTGGCAATAAATTCTTGGGTGTGGATTAACCAGTTTCTGCCACAACCTTCGTCGTGAGACGAGGAAGTTTTCAATTGCAAAGGCCAAAAAGGCCAAGGTGTAGATTGGCTTCTTCCAAGAGGTGGTTTTGGCATGATTTCAAAATTGGTTACGGATAATGCGCCGTGTCTGTTGGATGTTCCAACACAGTCCGATCCAGTATCTCCACCACCAATTACTATTACGTTTTTACCGGTTGCTTTTATTTGGTCAGGAATAACTTCTCCGTAAAGTGATTTTGTTTGTTGTGTCAAGAAGGTCATTGCCTGAACCACACCTTTGCTGTCGATACCTTTCGTTGGTAAACTTCTGCTTTCGGTTGCACCACCGCATAAAACAATTGAATCAAAACTGTTCAATTGGTCGATGCTATAATTAACGCCAACATTTACATTAGTTTTAAAAATAATTCCTTCGGCTTCTAAGATAGCAACACGTCTGTCGATAATTCCTTTTTCAAGTTTGAAATTTGGAATTCCGTAACGCAATAATCCACCAATTGCGTTGTCTCTCTCGAAAACTGTAACGGTATGTCCAGCACGATTTAATTGTTGTGCTGCCGCTAAACCTGCGGGACCTGAACCAATAACGGCGACTGTTTTTCCAGTTCTTGCTTCCGGAATTTGTGGTTTGATCCATCCTTCGGCAAAACCTCTTTCGACAATGTTTTTTTCAATATTTTCAATCGCCACGGGGTCTTTTATGATTCCCAAAACACATGATTTTTCGCAAGGTGCAGGACATAAACGACCCGTAAACTCAGGAAAATTATTTGTTGAATGTAAAATATTCAAAGCACTTTGCCATTCTTCTTGATGCACCATATCGTTAAAATCTGGAATCAAATTTCCCAATGGACATGCACTGTGACAAAAAGGAATGCCACAATCCATACATCTTGAACCTTGTTCTTTAATTTTATCTTTGGCTAACGGAATCGTAAACTCATTATAGTTTGAAACTCGTTCCAGAACCACTAAATTACTTTCGTCAGCTCTATTATATTCTTTAAATCCGCCTACTTTGCCCATAACTATTGTGCTATTAGTTCTTCTATTTCTTTTTCTTTTGCGATTCTAGATAATGCTTTTTTGTATTCTGTTGGCATTACTTTGATAAAATGCTTTTGTTGATTTTCCCAATCTGCTAGGATTCTTTTTGCCAATGGGCTATTGGTATACATAGAATGATTTCGCATCAAACGTTTTAATTTTGTTAAATCGTCCTGTTCCAAAGTTTCAAATTCGACCATTTCCATATTACAAACTCTGCTATCGAATTGTTTTTTATCATCAAAAACATAAGCAATTCCCCCGCTCATACCTGCAGCAAAATTTCTACCAGTTTTTCCAAGAACCACTACAGTTCCACCTGTCATATATTCGCAACCGTGATCTCCAATTCCTTCGACTACTGCTGTTGCACCTGAATTTCTAACACAAAAACGTTCTCCAGCAATACCATTTATATAAGCTTCACCGGTTATCGCTCCATAAAGAGCAACATTCCCAACGATGATATTTTCTTCGGGCTTGAAAGTTGCAGTAGGAGGAACCTTGATAATCAATTTTCCGCCAGAAAGTCCTTTTCCTAAATAATCATTACAGTTTCCGTGAATTTTATAGGACAATCCATTGGTTGCAAATGCGCCAAAACTTTGTCCAGCCGAACCCTCAAAATCGACTAAAATCGTGTCTTCTGGTAAACCTTGAGCGCCATAAATTTTCGAAATTTCGTTACTTAAAATGGCTCCAACAGCTCTATCCGTATTTTTGATTTTAAAAGTTACTCGTGTTCTTTCTTTTCTGTAAATCGAAGGAAGAGCCGCTTTTATAATATCAAAATCTAAAACGTGTTCTAATTCGTGATCTTGTGTTGTAGTATTGTGATTCGGAACAAAATTAGCTTTTTCCGGTTTATAAAGAATAGTTGATAAATCTAAGCCACTGGCTTTGTAGTGTTTTATAGCTTTGTTGACATTCAGTTTTTGCGATTGTCCCACCATCTCTTTCAATGTTCTAAACCCTAATTGCGCCATAATTTGCCTTAATTCTTCAGCAATAAAATACATAAAGTTGATGACGTGTTCTGGCGTTCCTTTGAAATTTTTTCTTAATTCTGGGTCTTGGGTAGCAATACCAACGGGACAAGTATTCAAGTGGCAAGCTCTCATCATGATACATCCTGAAGCAACTAATGGTGCAGTTGCAAAACCAAATTCTTCAGCGCCAAGCAAGGCAGCAATGGCAACATCACGACCTGTTTTCAATTGTCCATCGCATTCTAAAACTACACGACTTCTTAAATCGTTTAGGATTAAGGTTTGTTGGGCTTCGGCTAGTCCAAGTTCCCAAGGAATTCCAGTATGTTGTAAGGAAGTTAGAGGTGCGGCACCCGTTCCTCCGTCGTATCCTGAAATCAAAATCACATCGGCCTTTGCTTTGGCAACACCGGCTGCGATGGTTCCAACACCAACTTCTGAAACTAATTTAACATTAATTCGAGCTTCGCGATTGGCATTTTTTAAATCAAAAATTAATTGTGATAAATCTTCAATCGAATAAATATCGTGATGTGGCGGCGGAGAAATAAGTCCAACATAAGGCGTTGAATTTCTCACTTTCGCAATCCAAGGATAAACTTTTTCGCCTGGTAATTGTCCGCCTTCTCCAGGTTTTGCTCCTTGAGCCATTTTTATTTGAATTTCTTTTGCATTGGTCAAATAGTTGATAGAAACACCAAATCTTCCCGAAGCCACTTGCTTGATGGCACTATTTCTAGAATCACCATTTAGGTCTTTTTGGAACCGTTTAGGATCTTCTCCACCTTCTCCAGAATTACTTTTTCCGCCAATTCTGTTCATCGCAATAGCCAAATTTTCGTGGGCTTCCAAACTGATAGAACCATAGGACATTGCGCCAGTTTTGAATCTTTTTACAATTTCTGTCCAAGGTTCTACTTCATCAATAGAAATAGGGTCAAGGTTATTAAATTCAAATAATCCTCTGATGGTCATCAGATTTTTGCTTTGGTCATTGACCATATTAGCATATTCCTTATAGCTTTCGGGACTGTTTAATCGAACTGCTTGTTGTAATTTTGCAATCGTCGTTGGGTTGAACATATGTTTTTCCCCATTTCGTCTCCATCTATAAATTCCACCAATTTCTAATGGTAACAAACCAGCAACTTTAGAATTTGGAAATGCTTTTTGGTATCTTTTTTTGATTTCTTTTTCAATTTCCATCAATCCAATTCCTTCAATTCTGGATGGAGTATTTGGAAAATATTTAGAAGTAAATGTTTTATTTAATCCTAAAATTTCAAAAATTTGAGCAGATCTATAGGAATGTAAGGTAGAGATGCCAATTTTGTTCATAATTTTCAGAATTCCTTTTGCGATTGCCTTATTGAAGTTTTTTATCGCATACTCTGCATTTACATTGGTGATAATGCCTTTGTCCACTTGGTCACGAATAATTTCGTTTACCATATAAGGATTAATCGCGCTTGCGCCATAACCAAATAATAGTGCAAAATGATGAGGTTCGCGAGGTTCAGCAGATTCTATTAGGATTCCAAATTTCGAACGAACTTTTAGAATATTTAGCGAATGATGAAGGTAGGAACATGCCAATAACATTGGAATAGGCACCATTTTTTCGCTCACATTTCGATCAGAAAGAATTACGATATTGCAACCTTCATTGACTGCTTTGAAAGTGGCCGCGATACATTTTTCCAATGCTCTTTCCAAGCCATTTACTCCTTTTTCTATATCGTATAATGTGGAAATAGTTACTGATTTAAAATCGGAATGGTTGATATTTTTTATTTTATCCAAATCTTCGTTGGAAATAACGGGATTGTGAATTTTTAACTTTTTGCAATGTTTTGGAACAATATCAAATATGTTATAATCACCACCTATAGCCAAGCTAATATCTGTAATAATTTCTTCACGAATTCCATCCAAAGGTGGATTGGTAACTTGAGCAAATAACTGTTTGAAATAATTGTATAGAAGTTGCGGTTGATCAGACAAAACAGCAAGCGGAGTGTCATTTCCCATCGAGCTAATAACTTCAGCTCCACTTGAACCCATAGGATTTATTATGGTTTTCAAATCCTCAATTGTGTATCCAAACAATCTCTGTCGAGTTTCAAAATCTATATTTTCAGTAGGAATAACATTGTCTGTGTAAGGAATTTGTGCAAGATGCAACAAGTTTTCATCCAGCCATTTCTTGTAAGGATATTTTGTAACTACAGAATTTTTTATTTCATCATCTTCAATAATTCGTCCTTCGTTCATATCCACCAAGAACATTTTTCCAGGTTCTAATCGACCGTGTTGAACTACATCTTCTGGTTTTATATCTAAAACTCCAATTTCTGAAGACATAATTACGAAGCCACCTTTTGTAAGTGTATAACGAGAAGGGCGCAATCCATTTCTATCTAATAAAGCACCAATTACATTTCCATCGGTGAAAGGAATCGAAGCTGGACCATCCCAAGGTTCCATAATACAAGCATTATATTCGTAAAATGCTTTTTTATCTTCGGACATAGATTGGTGTTTTTCCCAAGCTTCAGGAACGACCATCATCATTGCTTCTGGTAAGGAACGACCTGTCATCAATAACAATTCGATAACCATATCCATTGAGGCGGAATCTGATTTTCCTTCTAATATAATTGGAAATAATTTTTTGATATCTTCACCAAAAACGTCACTTTTCATCAATTCTTCGCGAGCGCGCATACGACTAATGTTTCCGCGTAGTGTGTTGATTTCGCCGTTATGGCACATATATCTGAAAGGTTGTGCCAAGTCCCAAGAAGGGAAAGTATTGGTTGAAAAACGTTGGTGAACCAATGCTAATCTTGTCACCAAATCCGGATCTAATAAATCTACATAATAAGGACTAATGTCTTCGGGTCTCAAAAGACCTTTGTATATAATGGTAGTTGTAGAAAAGCTTGAAAAATAAAATCGGTAACTTTCTGAAATTCTAGAATTGATTACAGTGTGTTCGGCGATTTTTCTTGCGGCAAACATTTTAGCATTGAATTGCTGTTCTGTTAAGTCCAATCCATTTTTGCCGACAAATACTTGTCTAACGGTTGGTTCTTTTTCAGCTGCAATTTGTCCTAAATTTGACGGTTCGACAGGAACGTCTCTCCATCCAAGAATTTGTAGGTTCTGATTTTTGATTGATTCTTCAAAAGTAGTTTTGCAAAAAGCAATCTGGTTTTTACTTTTTGGCATAAAAACCATTCCCACAGCATATTCTTTAGGTTCTGGAATTTCAAAATCACAGACTTTCTTAAAAAAATTGTGGGGAATATCAAACAATATTCCGGCTCCATCGCCGGTTCTACCATCCGCACTTACAGCACCACGATGGTCTAAATTTATTAAAATATCGAGTGCTTTGTGAATAATGTCGTTCGACTTAATCCCATTCAAATTGCAAATAAATCCTGCGCCACAATTGTCGTGTTCAAATTCCGGCAAATAAAGGCCTTGTGCTTTAACTTTCATGCTTAATATTTTTATGCAAAAGTAAAGATTTCATTAATTACATGAATTTTTAAATGTGCGTTTAACTTATTTTTACTATAATGTTAGAAAAATGAGTAATATATAAACGATAAATCATTCTGAAACACTCAAATTGATAAAATGATAATGGGAATTTTCGATACTGGAGCAATTCCAATTTTCATTACTAAAATTCGCACTTTTTGTTTCGTTCACTCAATCGATATAGTTATGAAAAAATATTTATTTCGCATAAAAGCGTCTCTAATTTAAAGTATAAAGTTTAAAACATATTGTAAAATAGATAAATTTTCAATTTATTTGATTTCTAGATTATAATGAGAAAAAGATTTTAATTTTAAGAAGCATTTTGCTATTTTTGTACCACTTTTTAAAAGTCAAAAAAAACAATCATGGATATACACGAATACCAAGGAAAACAAATATTAGCCAGTTATGGTGTAAAAGTACAACGTGGCTATGTGGCTAATAATCCGCTGGAAGCCGTCGCAGCAGCCAAACAATTGACTGCAGAAACCGGAACGGGTTGGCATGTTATAAAAGCACAAGTGCACGCCGGTGGACGTGGAAAAGGTGGTGGAGTGAAGCTTGCCAAAAACCTTCAACAAGTCGAGGAATTAGCAGAACAAATCATAGGGATGCACTTAATTACGCCACAAACATCTGCTGAAGGTAAAGTTGTCCATAAAGTTTTGGTAGCCGAAGACGTTTATTATCCTGGCGAAAGTGAAACTTCGGAGTTTTATATGTCGGTTTTATTGAATAGAAGTAAAGCGCGTAATATGATTATGTATTCTACCGAAGGCGGAATGGATATAGAACATGTAGCTGAACACACACCACATTTAATTTTTACCGAAGAAATTGATCCAGCTGTGGGTTTGCAAGGGTTTCAAGCGAGAAGAATTGCCTTCAATTTGGGGCTTTCAGGAAATGCTTTCAAAGAAATGGTGCAGTTTGTAGATGCTTTATACAAAGCTTATATCGGTTCTGACGCTTCAATGTTTGAAATTAATCCAGTTTTAAAAACTTCGGATAATAAAATTATTGCAGTTGATGCCAAAGTGAATTTAGACGATAATGCTTTATTCCGTCATCCAAAATTAGCTGAAATGCGCGATATTCGGGAGGAAAACCCAATCGAAGTAGAAGCAAAAGCAGCAGGTTTAAATTATGTAGATCTTGATGGAACCGTAGGCTGCATGGTAAACGGTGCAGGATTAGCAATGGCAACGATGGATTTAATAAAATATGCCGGTTTTGAACCAGCAAACTTCCTTGACGTTGGAGGAACTGCCGATGCAAAACGGGTGGAATTAGCCTTCCGTATCATCTTGAAAGATCCAAATGTAAAAGCAATTTTAATCAACATTTTTGGAGGTATTGTTCGTTGTGATCGTGTTGCTCAAGGTGTTGTTGATGCTTACAAAAATATGGGTGATGCAATTAAAGTTCCAATCATCGTTCGTTTGCAAGGAACCAATGCAGTAATTGCAAAAGAATTAATCGATAATTCAGGAATGCCAATTTTATCGGCTGTTGAGTTTCAAGAAGCAGCAGACCAAGTAAAAGCAGCGCTTTCTTAATATAAAAATTGTATTAAATCGAAAATCCTGAGTGAAAGCTCAGGATTTTTTTGTGATAAATATTTTGATTTGTAAAATTATTTAACTTTGATCATTTCAGAAGTTATTTCAAAAGCCTCCATTTTTGAATAGTATTTGAATTTTTGCTTTTGAATTTCTAATATTTCAACAAATACTTTTTTCCCGATAAGATCTTTTAAATCTGTATTTGTTATTTTTTCATAAGTTAAAATATATTCACAATCAGATTTCCATAAAATTGTCGCTTTGAGTTCTATTCCGTTTTTAGAATTAATTTCTGTTTGTGTTGAATCAATTCGGACTACTCTCCATTCAGAATATTTTGGATCAGTATATTCAAACTTACCTGTTTTAAAATCGGAACATTGTTTCTTTTGAGAATAACAGATGGTAGCGATTGTGATTAGAAAGATGCTGAATAATATTGTTTTCATTCTTATTTTCCATTTAAAGAATAATCGCTAATTAACGCACTAGGCGAAAGATTTAATCGTGTGGTTAGATTGCGAATCATTTCGACAGTAAGTTTCCTTCTGCGATTCAAAATTTCGGAAACTCGGCTTTTTCCGCCAATAGCTTCTACTAAATCAATTTGTTTTAGTTGCATTTCTTCCATTCTTATTTTTATGGCTTCTATTGGATCTGGAGCTTCAATGGAATAATTTTTATTTTCGAATTCTTCAATTAATAAAGCAAGAATATCTCCTTCATCACTTTCTGGAGTTCCCATTGGAGCATCAAAAAGAATTTCAAATCTTTTTAAAGCAACTTGATAGTCTGATTCTGTTCTTATTGGCCTAATGTTCATTGTATAAAATTTTAAATTGTATTTACGTCAATTTTATCATATTCAGAATGAGTTCCTATGAAACGTATGAAAATCCATTGTTTCTCAAAATTGAATTTTGCAATTAATCGGTGAGAATTTCCTTTTATGTTGAAAACAATTCTACTGTCTTTGAGAATACTTGCGTTAGCATAATTTTGCTTTACATCACTTGGAGTTTTCCAATTGGCATTGATTGCCGTATCATACCAAGTTTTTAAATATTGCTCAGTTTCAGGATGTATTTCCCAATAATCTCTCAGAGTACCTTTTACAAATATTCTTGACATATTTAATTGTAAATCTTGAGCAAAGATAAAAAAAATTCGCAATTTGGGAACTTTATTTATTACCAATTTCTTGAATCGCATCAGATTCTATAATATGAAACCCTTTGTAGTTTTTTTGGGCAATACTAATCATAGCTTTAGCCACATCTTCACCCTGAATAGGTTTGTACTTTTTTATTTTTCCAACAAATATAAAAGAAAAAAGTTTCATAAAAAAAGCGCCAATTTTCTCGCCCAAGCGAAATTCTTTTCTATTTCCTAAAAGTAAAGAAGGTCGCAGAATTACAATACTTTCAAAGGAACATTTTCTAAGAAAATCCTCTATTTCGCCTTTTGTTTTTAGATAGAAATTGGATGAAGTCGAAAGAGCATCTAATGAAGAAATTATGATAAATTGTTTCACCTTATTTTGCAATGCTATTTTAGCAAATTCTTTGGGATATTCGAAATCTACTTTTCTGAACGCCTCTTGGCTTCCAGCATTTTTTATGGTGGTCCCAATGGTACAAAAGAAATCGTCTCCTACAACTAAATTTTGGTAGTTTTCTTGCTGGTCAAAATCGATGATATGTTGCCTTAATTTGGGATGTTGAATGCCTGAATCTCTTTTTACGAAAGTAATTACTTTTTCATATTCGGTGCTTTCTAAAAGGAGATTTAGAAGTTGGGAACCGATTAATCCCGTGCTACCAATAATCAAAGCTGTTTTCATAAATTATTTTTTTTTATTCTTCCCAAAATTGTATTTTACTTTTCTGTTAACTGCGTGTTACTAATAGATTTTAAATAAAGTTAGAAAATATGCAAAAAATAAAATATCTCTAATTAGCGAAATTGCAATTCCGATGCAGTAGGCATAGATTTTTTCGAGCGTTTTTAAAAGTTTGTTTTTTTTGTAAGCTATGATTGATTTATTCAAAAAGTAAATAAAATATACAGAACAACAGTAAGGAGTTAGCACAAATATAATATTCAAAATATTGTTTTTCATTCCTAACAACGGTGGATTCAAGTAATAAATGCAACTTTAGGCTGATTGTATAAATTTTTGTTCAAATATTTCATTCGGACTTTTATATCCAAATCTTTTCCTGG
>JAAFGY010000113.1 GCA_010365135.1 Flavobacterium sp. | reverse complement strand
GGTTCAGATTAATTTGACTTAATCTGCACCTCTATTTTGATGGTATTTTAATTCTTTTATTATATTTAAATAATTCTCAAATTAAAATTTTGTTTTTGAATTAATATTTTCCTTTTTTTCAATTTTTAGTATGTCACTAGTAGCTGAGGATATGGATTTGGTGTAGTATTGATAATTACTGTTGGCACACCTGCTTTTACATTTACTAATAATTTGCTCAGTGTTGGATTTGCCAAGAATTTACTATTTACGTACACTGCAGATTCTAGTCCAAAACCCTGATTTGAAGGAACATTTACTACAACATTGCCTGTAATTGTTGAGTTGATAATGTGATTGTTTATAGTATTATACAATACGGGCGAAAACATTGGGGCATTATCTAAGAAATTACAGCCTTCGATATTAGTACTAATTGCACGTATTGTTGAGCCGGTAATACTATTATTAAATACATTCGAATTATACATTGAGATAGAACTACTTGTTATAACATTTGCTCCAGTATAATTAGAAAAATCACAATTGGCAATTAATGGAGTATTTTGATTAGCTAAATTAATAGCTTTTTGTCCCCTATCAAATTTACAATCTACCCAAGCATCTAAATTATCAGCTCTCGTTGCTAACATAGAAACTGCTGTACCACAGTTGATAAATTGATTTTTATAAAACATAGTTTTGTCTACAAAACTTGAAGTATCAATATTATTTGCATAGGGAGTAAGAGGGTTTTGAAAAAAACCAATAGTACAGTCTACAAATCCTAAATTTTCAAGGAAGTTATTGTCTAGTCCTCTAATTTGTTTTAACTCTATCCCATAATTTTGATTTCTGAATACGACAAACTTCATGTTTTGGTATGCGATGTGTTGCGTTCCGAAGTCTTGCGAAGCATATATCCCTTTACTTCCTCCTTGTAGTGTCAAATAAGATAATATAAAATTCGCATCTTGGCCTCCAGTAAGCGATATTAGAGGAAAATCGTCGGTTAAACCAACTATAACTGTTTTGCCTGTCCCTTGACCGATAATACCATGATTAGAATCAATAGGAAGCTTTAAAGTGGAGCCGATATAAAAAGTGCCTACCGGTAATTCCGCAATTCCTTTTGTATTAATTAAACCTTGGATATAGCTTGTTTGATCCGGTTTACCTACTCTATTTGTTTTCCAATTGGCACCTAATGGATCTGGTAGTGTTTCCCAAGTTGGTCGAACCCATGGCGTGTGTTGGGTTCCCAATATCGTACTTGAAAGACTACTATTAACAGTACTGTTTGATATAGAAGAAGTTTGCTCCACTCCATTATACTTTATGGCATTACTATTGTTTAGATTTCCTAATAGGTCAAATCCTGTAACCGTACCTGCTTTTCTAACATATTGTCCTGCCCCATTTATTACAAACATATTAGTTCTTAAGGATAATACATCCGAAGGTAGGTTCATGGATTTATTTATAAAATAGACGTCCTTTGCATCGATATCAAAAGATGGTGTTATCACTTGCGAATAACTGTTTGCACCATTAAAATCCGTTATTTTTACACTACCCATATTGCTTGCAGAAATCAGAGCTTTTGTTCCTTCCCCTGTAAGATTCCAGCCTTCCGCATCTAGACCTACAAACGTTAAGGATTGTAAACCAGCAATATCTGTTGTGTTACCGTGAGGTGTTAAAAAATTAGTATGTAAACTAACGTTACCGTAACTTGGAGTAGCACTATTTCCTTTCAAAACAAGAAGATTTGAAACGGTACCCGTTTGGTGTTTAATTATTTTATTGTTTCTAAAATAACCTGACTGACTGCAATCAATTCGTATTACTCCGCCAAAATTTATAAGCGAATTGTTTTCAAACATTACATTTGTGCCTACTAAAGTGGCCCATTTAATAGATTTAAAAGTACAACCTGAAATTACACCACCTGGCTGAAGCGTTATAAAACTATCTGCGGGTACTAGATCCTCTAAACGAACATTCGTACTCCCTGCTGCAATAGTTATGTTTGATACCTTATTTAATGATGGATGTCCATACAATTTTTGATTACTTTTCATTACTATATTAACCCCCGAATAATCACCTCTTTCTAATCGTACTGAACCATAAGTATCTAAAGCACTTTGCAAAGTGGCTTTTTGGGCTAGTGGCAATAAATAGGCTTTAAAATATTCAATCTCTTCGAGTTGATTATTTACTCCTGTTAGTGGAGCCTTAGCTGTTTTAAATGTTTGTGTATTACTATTAGCAGAAATTTTCCCTGTATTATCAGTTGCTCTAACGGTTACACTATACGTTGTTTCAGGAGTTAATCCTGTTACTTTAAAGGCCGTTCCCGTTCCAACAGATTTAGCCAATAAATTGTTTTCGCTATAAATTACATACTCTAAAACTGGATCATTAGCAGCTGAAGCCGTCCAAGTTAAATCTGCACTTGTTTCTGTGATTTGACTTGCTATTAACCCCGTTGGTCCTGTTAAAGGTTTAATTTGAGCCTCTTCAATTGAATATTGATAATTTTGCGAAAAAACTACTGTTGAAAAGAGTAAAAAATAAATTAACTGTTTCATTGTCCCGAAATTATATAGGCATTCACGCCCGATTTTCTAAGTAATCCAAACCTAACATTTCCTGTAGTGCTAGTAAACTGAGCAGTTCCGTTTGCATTATAGTTGATCGATACTCCTGAAGCTGCTTGGATTGTTAAGACCGCTCCATTATGAGCTTCTAAATTAATAGTTTCACCAATTGTCATAGCACTAAATGCAGCAGTTATTGTTAATGTTGCTGATGTGGTACATTCTAATGTATTATTTACATCCGAATTGGCAATGCTTCTAGAAGAAGTAAACGGAATAATTGTAGCTTTGTAAGGGCCCTGACTCACGGCATTTGAACCTACAAGTCTTTCAGCAGTTTTTGCATATAACGCATAAGGCACGCTCAAAAGTTGTGTAACCCCAATAATGTTATAATTTGTTCCTCCAGCAGCATCTACTTGTGTTTCTATATAAAATGGACCTTTGTCCCAAGCTATGGTACTAAAATTCCCGGTGACAATCGTTCCTGTTCCAATTTCTAGAGAAACAAGACCATTGGCATTTGTATTGATAGAATGAGTTTCTTGGTAAACCGTAGTTCCTGATACAGTACCTTGATGTACAATAATGTTAAGACCAATTTTTGCATTAATGACTAAGCTATTGTCTTGTGCGCGAATAATTGCTTGATAACTCATTTTTTCTGGTGACTGTGCAAAAACATTAAGCGAAAGAGTCACAAATAATAGTATGGTAAGTGTAAGTTTCATTATTTTATCTTTTTATTTTTTGATTATTTTAAACGTTTTCAAAACTTTGTTATTAACATATACGCGAAGTATATAAATTGATGAACTAACATCATTTAAATTAACCTGCGTTTCCGTATCATTAAGTGTATTTTGTTTTAGTAGCCTTCCTTGAAGGTCATACAACTGATAGGATCGAGGTCCATTTTCAAACTCCAATCCAGTCATATTGATATTCACATAATCTGTTGTTGGATTTGGGAAAACAGATATTTCTGCCTTCGGTTCAATTAAATTCTCTGGTGTTGCTAAATTTTGAAGTGCAACTTCTCCGTGCTGTATTCCTTCGGCTACATTGTATGCCGTCAATCCAATATTAGTATAAAATACTTGTCCAATTGAATAAGCAACTGTACCAGAAGTACCACTTGCATTACTACCAGATGGAACTATGGTTCCAATAATATTTGTTGGAGTATTTTGACTAATACCTTTAAAAGAAAAAAACAACATCATAATAATGAGTAGGTTTAGGTTTTTTAATAGATGCTTCACAGTAATTAGGGGCTTTAATTAATTTGCAATTATTTATTCAGCAAAACTATTTAATTAAAGAAATAAAACCGTTATAAAACCCATTATATCCGACGAACTACACAACAAATTTAGTTTTAATGATTTTTTACTTACATTCAACAGGGTGATACACAAAGTTTTAGTACGAAACAGATTATGTAAAAAAAATATTGTAAGACATTACTTAAATTGCCAATAATACAGCCGAAATATCTTATATTTTCGATGAACTACGCAAATATTTGCATAAAAAACGATAATCTACATCAAAAATTATGGTGAAAAATTCTTTTATTCTATTTTTAATGAATTCCCGAAAATTATTTTTATTATATAATTTTTGTGGATTTTAATTAAATAATAAGTACATAATTAACAAATAAAATTTGAATTTTTTTGACCCTTAGTATTCCCAAATACTTTACAATGACGACGGAAATTCTACCTCAACAACTTTAGTTTTGAAGTGTGAAGGAACTTTACTATATAATAGGACAAAGGTTGATAGTAGTTGGGTTTACTAAAATTTATTTTATCTAGCATTTAATTTGAAATCTCATTCCCAGGAAGTTTTAATTTTTGGGTCGTGTTCGATCGTAAAACAAAATACATTAAACCAAGCATTACAAGAAAATAAATAATACTAAACGCCCAGTATGTTCGAACATCTGCGCTTGGTGTGACTGGAAAAATAATGCAAGAGAAGTTTAGCATGAACTGAAGAATCCAAACACAGATACCACTTTTAGTATATTCGTAAACAAAAGCGCACATTCCAGCTGCGCCCATCATATTAATTATCAAAGCAATTATTGGAATATTCTCGATGACTCCAACATTAAACATGACTATTGGTATCCACCAAAGAGCCCAAGTCACACCTACAATCTGGCTGGCAAAAAACGGATTCATGCTTTTTGAAAGCTGCCTAACTGCAAAGCTGACCCAAACCACTTCTGAAACTAAAGCAAAAAATATCACATTAAAAGCTAATTTTAAATTACCAAAAGCACCATACTTTACAGTAAAATTGGCAAAATCTATATCCAAATAAAGCGCTTTTAGATACAAGGTTAAACATGCAATCAATGAGGCAAAAAAGAATGTAAATATATACCATTTCAAAGGCACCTTCCAAATGAACATTGGGCTAAAAAGGTCTTTTAACCCCCTATTTCCCTTTGTAAACCATACCAAGGCCATTAGTAGAAAAAAAAGCACGAAAAAGCGACCTTGCATATAAAGTCGACCAGGAATTAAATGTAATTGTATTCCATAAACAAAAATGGCACTTGAAATAGGAGCACATATTAAAAATATCCAAATCTCGTGCGCCTTAATGAAATTATGCAAATTTTTCGTATTTCTAACCATAACTGTTCGAATTATTAAGTGTTTTTACAAATATTTTACTAATGCTTTAAAAATAATAATTAATTTTATAAAGATTAAATCTATAAATTTTTTAAATACAATCGCAGAAAATTTGATAATTTTTAAAAATAATTTTTAAAATATCAACATCTTCTGTGACGATTAATAGAAAAAATAATCAAAAAAAAATGCTATTCATCGATAATAATAGCTTTATAAAGGAAATACATGTATTAGTAAAAAAAATTTCCTTTGTTTGTTTAAGTAATTGGATAATAGGCAAAATTTGATTGCCAAGAAAGTTACAAGGAAGACAAAAAAATAATGATAATTCTTACATTAATTTATGGATTTTACAAACCATAGCGCTTATTGAGAATGAAATCATTTGGTTCTAAGAACTTTTAAATTTGGATTTAAATTACCGTTTTCAAAGTTTAACCAAAGTATTATTTTATTATTTTCCTCGATTTTAATTTTAATCTAATTAAAATGAAAATACCTAACAACAATAATTTAGAAAACGAGATTAGAGGTTCTGTAATGGCTTATCCAAAAAGTACATTGCATGAACTTTTTGCAAAACAAGCTGAAATACAACCTTATTTTATAGCTCTTGAATTTGAGGGCAAGCAATTTACTTATAATGAATTAAGTAAAATGGCAAATCAAATGGCAAATTATCTTTGGCTTCAAGGATTGCGACCGGGTCAAATTGTTGCTATTTCATTAGAAAGAACTCCTGAATTAATTGCTTCTCTTTTCGCTGTTTTGCAATGTGGCGCCGCTTATGTTCCCATTGATACCCTTTATCCAGAAGCTCGCATTACTCTAATGGTCGAAGACTCAAATGCTGCTTTTTTTATAAGTGCAAACAAAAATAGAACCTTTTCAAACAATGCTATTTGTATTGCTATTGAACAACTTTTAGAATCCACGATCGATTTGCCAATCGAACCCATAAATCTTATGGTTCCTCCAGAATCTGCCGCTTATATTATTTACACTTCAGGATCAACTGGAAAACCAAAAGGGGTTCAAGTTGCTCATTGCAACGTAATTAATCTGGTGTGTTCTATGGCCAAAGAACCAGGGATCAATGCTACAGATAAAATATTTGCGGTAACAACAATCTCGTTTGATGCTATGGTGATGGAAATCTTTCTCCCGCTACTTCACGGAGCTTGCGTAGTTCTAGTTGATGAAGAAACTAGAAGAGATGGAAATTTATTACTACAAAAAGCTGCTAAAGATAAAATCACGGTCATGTGGGGAACTCCTAGTATATGGCAAATTCTACTAGATTCGGGTTGGGAAAATCCGTTAAATATAAAGGCATTAATTGGCGGAGAACCAGTACCAATCCCTTTGGCTCAAGACTTACTTTCGAGATGCGCTGAATTGTGGAACATATACGGACCAACAGAAACCACGGTCTGCTCCTTTCTTACGAGAATTTCAATAACTGATAATCCAATAGTGATTGGAAAACCCATAGCAAACACTATTGTTTATTTATTAGATGCTAATAGAGACCTAGTAAATCAGGGAGAAGTTGGAGAAATTGTAATAGCTGGAGACGGAGTGTCCTTAGGATATTTAAATCGTCCTGATCTCACTCAGGAACGTTTTCTGCCGAACACATTCGACAAGGGATCAGATAGCAAAATGTATCTTTCTGGTGATTTAGGGAAACTTTTACCAAATGGACAGGTTCAGTGCCTTGGACGAATAGATCAACAAGTCAAAGTAAGAGGCCACCGCATCGAATTGGGCGAAATTGAAGTTGTTTTAAATAATCTTTCGGAAATCAAGAGAGCTACGGTTTTGGTTAGTAATCACATAAGTTCTCAACCCAGTTTAGTGGCTTATCTACAATCTGTAGATGCTAAACAGGACACCAATGTAATTCGTCTTAAACTGGAACACTTACTTCCAGAATTTTTAATTCCCTCATTTTTTATGTGGGTGAATGATTTTCCGATAACCACCAATGGAAAAATAGATAAAAATAGTTTACCACTTCCAGAATATGTTCGACCAGATTCAGCACCTCTATTAAGAAAACCTAGAACAAAAATTGAAAAAGAAATCGTAAATGTTTGGGAAGAGCACTTAAAGATTCCTGTAATTGGTATTGATGACAATTTTTTTGAATTGGGTGGAACTTCACTCTTGACGCAGCGCGTAGCTACCACATTGAGAAACCGTCTTCACTTAGATATAGCTGTTACCAATATATATCAATATCCTACCATAGCAACTCTATCTGAATATCTTGAACTCTCAAATAAATCGTCTAGTCTATCCGATTTTTTGAAACCAAAACAAAAAAAATCATCAGGCGATGTGGCTATTATTGGAATGGCAGGACGGTTTCCGGGAGCAGATTCCATAAAGAAATTATGGGACGTTTTGAAGGAAGGAAGTGAAACCATCACTTTTTTCAAACCTGACGAACTTGACCCCAGTATTTCAGAAACGTTACGCAAAGACCCTCTTTATATAGGTGCTCGCGGTATTATACGAGAAGCAAACACATTTGATGCAGCCTTTTTTGGAATCAACCCAAAGCTAGCTGAAGTCATGGATCCTCAACAACGCTTATTTTTGGAAATTGCTTGGGAAGCCCTGGAGCAAACTGGATATTTGCCAAAACATTATAATGGTTGTATTGGTGTCTATGCTGGAACAGGAACTAATACGTATTATAAAAAAAATATACTTCCCAACAAAGAATTGTTGGAACAAGTGGGATATCTTCAAGCGGAAACTGTCAATGAAAAAGATTACATATCCTCCCGAACTGCGTACCATTTGAACTTAAAAGGCCCAACGGTCAGCGTCCATTCAGCCTGTTCTACTTCTCTCCTAGCAATCGCAGAGGGTGTTGAAGCTATCAGGAATGGTCATTGCGATATTGCACTAGCTGGAGGATCGAGTATTACTGCTCCCATTTTTAGTGGACACCTCTATGAAGAAGGATCGATGTTAAGCCCCGATGGGCATTGTAACTCTTTTGATGCAGATGGAAAAGGAACCGTATTTAGTGATGGTGCCGGTGTTGTGCTTCTAAAAAGTTTGGCTGCCGCTGTCGAAGATGGTGACAAAATATATGGATTAATTAAAGGAATTGGAATTTCTAATGACGGAGGCGACAAGGGAAGTTTTACCGCCCCAAGTGCCGAAGGACAAGCTATTGCTATCACAAAAGCAATTCATGACGCTCAAGTCAGTCCCGATTCGATAAGTTATGTAGAAACACACGGAACTGCAACGCCAATGGGTGACCCGATAGAGATTGATGGACTTAAAATGGCTTTTGGTAAACAATCTAAAAACGGTTTTTGTGCAATAGGGTCAGTTAAAAGTAATATGGGACACCTTACAGCAGCAGCCGGTGTAACAGGGTTGATAAAAACAATCTTGGCTATGAATAACAAGCTGATACCGCCATCGATTGGTTTCAACCACCCCAATCCTGCCATAGATTTTGAAAATAGTCCGTTTTTTGTAAATTCGAAGTTAAGCAATTGGGATTCGGATGGACCACGTAGAGGTGGTGTCAGTTCGTTTGGCGTAGGCGGAACTAATGTACATCTTGTGGTAGAAGAATATCCTATTGAGCAAAAAATTTCAGGTCCAAGTCGGCCTCTACAATTACTGATGTGGTCTGCCAAATCAGAAAATAGCTTAAAAGCTTATGAAACTAAATTAGGTAATTTTCTGAATTCAACACCTGATTTATCATTGGCAGATGTTGCATTTTCACTAAACAAAACACGCGATAGCTTTATATACCGAAGTTTTCTTTTATCAAACAATGGTGTAAAAGCTAGCCAAGAATTACTTTCTGCCGAAAAGAGCTCCATTAAAAACGCAGTCTTAAAAATAGCACCTAGCGAACTTATTTTTCTTTTCCCTGGACAAGGATCTCAATTTTCGCAAATGGGTATAAATCTTTATAAAAACGAAGCAGTTTATAAAGAAGCTATAGATATATGTGCCGAGTTTTTATTAGACGAATTAAAATTAGACATTAGGGAAATTTTATATCCAGAAATAGTATCGCCAGAAACTGAGGCACAACTAAAAAATACTCGTTTCACACAACCTGCTTTATTTGTAACAGAATATGCTTTATCTCAACTTTGGTTAAGCTGGGGAATTAAGCCCACTGCATGCTGCGGCCATAGTATTGGGGAATTTGTAGCAGCCCATTTAGCGGGAATATTTAATTTAAAAGACGCTTTGCATTTGATTGCTGTTAGAGGTCGATTAGTAAGTGAGCTTCCAGGAGGAAGTATGTTATCGGTAAGGCTTTCAGAAGAAAAATTGCTAGAAATACTTCCGAAAACCCTTTCGATTGCAGCAATAAATTCTACTATTTTATGTGTCGTTGCTGGTGAAGACGACAAAATAAAAGAATTTGCCAATTCGCTAGAAGCAATGGATATTCCAAATAAACTTCTACATACTAGTCACGCTTTTCATTCAACTATGATGGATCCAGTTTTGGAGGCCTTTGAAGCTGAGGTAAAAAAAGTTCCTCTCGATAAGCCAAAGATTCCTATTGTTTCTACAGTTACAGGATTATGGCTGAAAGATGACGAAGCCATTAATCCGAAATATTGGTCAACCCATTTGCGAAGTACTGTTAGATTTGCAAATGCTGCAGATATTCTATTAAAATTAGAAGATCCAATTTTCTTAGAAATGGGTCCAGGACAAACCTTATCCACATTGACAAAACAACAGGGAGTTGGTAAAATAATCCCTGCTTTTGCAAGTTTACTTTTGCCTAAAAGTCAAGAAAATGAATACAATTCCTTACTACCTGCTTTAGGGGAGTTGTGGCTTAGAGGAATTGAACCTGATTGGAATGCCTTTTATAAACATCAAAAAAGACAAAAAGTTGACTTACCAAGTTATATTTTTGATCGTAAACTTTGTTGGATTAACCCTCCACGTCCACAATTACCAAATCCACCCCCAAATATCATTTTAACTCAAAATTCGATTAGCAATCTTAATGAAAATAAACCTATGCGAAAAACTACTATCCTTAGCAAAATCTCTTCAATTGTAAGCCAAACATCCGGTATAGATTATCCAGACAATGCTTTTTCTGAAAGTTTTTTAGACCTCGGGTTAGATTCCTTGACTCTTACTCAACTTGCACTAAGATTAAAAAAAGATTTTAAACTTTCTATAACCTTTCGCCAGCTTAACGAAGAATTTGGTTCACCCTCTCTTTTAGCAGATTACCTTGATCAAAATCTTCCAAAAGAAGAATACAATAGCACCGTCTCAACTGCAACAGTTTCTAATCCTAGTGCAACACCTTTACCTCAAAATACTAGTTTTCCTTCTTTAAACGGGCAATCTCTAAACGGTCAAAGCGATACAACATTAGGATTGATAGCACAACAGCTCCAACTGTTAGGAAAACAAATGGAACTCCTGCAAGGAAATAATGTATTACATTCTAACGGAGTTAGTCATGAAGTTTTTCAACAACCACAGCCAGTTATAAGTGCAAAAAACACAGTTGAAGATATTAGAACGCCGGAAGAAATCGCGGAACATCAAAAACCATTTGGAGCTTCTCCAAGAATTGAAAAACACGCCAATGAAATGAGTTCTTCTCAAAAAGAATTTCTCAAGGGACTAATAGCAAGCTACACCAAAAAAACTGGGGGCAGTAAAGCGTATGCTCAAAAAAACCGAAGTGTTATGGCAGATCCAAGAGTTGTTTCTGGATTTAAACCCTTAACTAAAGAAATAGTTTATCCAATTGTTATTGAAAAATCAAAAGGCAATCGACTTTGGGATTTGGACGGCAACGAATATATGGACCTTCTTAATGGTTTTGGCTCTTGCTTTTTTGGTCATCAACCAGAATTTATTAAACAGGCACTTCACAAACAGATTGATAATGGATATGAAGTAGGGCCACAACATCCTTTAGCCGGAGAAGTTTGTCAACTACTGTGTGAATTTACCAAACATGATCGTGCCGCGCTTTGTAATACAGGTTCTGAGGCGGTTTTGGGAGCCATGCGTATTGCTAGAACTGTAACGGGACGATCTTTGATTGTTGCATTTGCAGGCTCATATCACGGGACTATAGATGAAGTTATTGTTCGCGGTTCTAAAAAGTTGGTCACTTTTCCCGCAGCTCCCGGAATACTCCCCGAAGCAGTACAGAATATGTTAATTTTAGACTATGGCACAGAGGAAAGTCTTCGGATAATTAGCGAAAGAGCCGAGGAATTGGCAGCGGTTTTAGTAGAACCTGTACAAAGCAGAAGACCTGAATTTCAGCCGATAGAATTTTTGAAAAAACTCAGAG
>JAAFGY010000112.1 GCA_010365135.1 Flavobacterium sp. | reverse complement strand
CTGCTGCTACAACCCAGTAAAACGGTTTTTGTTTTTTACCGTGTCTTTGTAATCTAATTTTTACTGACATAATCTAATGATTAAATTTTGAGGTACTCGACCTCGATTAATTAAGTGTGCAAAGATAGAAATTAATTGATAATGGGCAATTAATAATGTAGAATTATTTTAAAACTATGAATTACACTGTTTTAGGCGAATTTTTGTTTCTATTTCTATTTTTAAATCAAAATAATATACTTTTGTGTAGTTCAATGCTACAAATTATGAAAAAACAGTTTCTATTTATAGTTCTATTATTTGCTTTTAACTCTTGTGAATCCGACGTAAAGTTTAACAACCCTGCTTTTGAAGGGCAGAAAGACAATGTGTTTTGGAGAGCAGTTGATTCAAAAGCCATACTTGCGGCAAATGGTTCTTTGACCATCGAAGCCTATACCCGAAATGAAAAAGTAACATTGAAAACTACTTCTGTAGCAGAGGCTGCTTATGTTTTAGGGACGAGTACTTCTAAAACGGCAACTTATGTTTTGACAGATGCTACAGGAACAGTCACTTTTTCCACAGGAATTGGTATAGGAAATGGAGAGATAGTAATAGAGGAATATGATGCCGTAAATAAAACGGTTTCAGGAACATTTAAATTTAATGCTGAAAATGTAAACAATAATCCATTATATGGGCCAAACTTGAACTTTCAATACGGTGTTTTTTATAAAGTTTCTGTTGGTTCATTATAATCAGCGCAGTAAATTTAAGATAAAACGCTAACAATAGGAGGTTTTAGGAGTAAATTTTGAATTTTCCATAAAAATAAAAAGCAGAAATAATCTAATACATAGTAGATTAGAAAAAATAAGATTACCTTTGTCGCAATTATTATAAAATAAGTACATATGAATATTTTTGTTGGAAGCCTTCCGTTCAGTATTGAGGAAGCAGATTTAAGAGAGTCTTTCGAGGCTTACGGTGCAGTTGATTCTGTAAAAATTATAACTGATAAATTTACTGGAAGAAGTAAAGGATTTGGTTTTGTAGAAATGTCAAATGATGACGAAGCTCAAAAAGCAATTGATGAGTTAAATGGAGCGACTGTTCAAGGTCGTGCTATCGTAGTGAATAAGTCTGAGCCAAAACCAGAAGGCGAAAGAAGAAGTTTTAACAGCAACAGCCGTGGTGGAGATTCACGCGGAGGTTATGGTGGTGGAAACAGCCGTGGTGGAGATAACCGTGGTGGTGGAAACAGAGGAGGATATTAATATTTTCTTTTAACGATAAAAAAAGGTGTCAATGTAAATTGACACCTTTTTTGTTTTCCTCAAAAAAATTATTTACTTTTTAATAATTTTTTTAGTAAAACTACCTGAATCAGATTTTACATTCATTATGTACAAACCAGTTGCTAATGGAGCAATATCAATTTGAGCTTGTGATACTTTGTTAAATGTATTTTTCATTACTATTCTTCCATTTAAATCGGTGATATTTATATCGCTAATTAAACTTTCATCTGAAGCAATAAACATTAAATCTTTTGCAGGATTTGGATATACTGAAAAATTGTTTTGCTTAATATTTGTAACAGTATTAAGTGATCCACTTGCCCATCGTAATTGTGGACCTGTAGATTCCATTACCCAAACGTTAGTAAAATCCCATGTAGGTAAATTTGTTGCGTATAATGCTGCATCTTTAAATTGCGCTGATGAAATATCATCTCCGTCTTTACCTAATAAGTTTAAATCCGTTTTATAGGGGTCTGTAATTGTCATAAAATCAAATCCATAATTATTAGTCATTACTGCTGTTAGCCCATTCTCATTAGCGACTACACGATAAGTTTTTACTATATCGGGGTTAGTTGATTCAATTTTATCTTGCATAGCAATACAATTAGAAACTATAACAGCCCCATCTCCACCATCAGCAATACCTAATATTGCTCCTGTAAAACCATACTGACTTTTTACAGTTCCTTTTACAAAGGAATTAGTAATTAAACAAGTTGGACTTGTTGCCCATCCAACTAGACCTCCTACTTGCCATGCAGTAGAAATTATAACAGCTTCAACATAACAATTATTAATAGTACCAGTATTCATATGACCAACTAATCCACCTACATGATCTCTACCAGTAACATTGGCTTTAGAATAACACTTTGTAATAGTTGAATTAAAAGCATGCCCAACTAATCCACCAGCGAAACCATTGGAAGAAATCGTTCCGGTAACAAAACACTTCGTTATAATTGCATTAGAAGAGTTTCCTGCAATCCCGCCAGTCCAGGCATTCGGCGTATTTACTGTAAGATTTTCAAGCCCTAAATTTTTTACTGTTGCATCAGTAATATTATTAAACAAACCTCCTCTATCACCACTATGATTAATATTCAAATTTTTGATAGAATAACCATTCCCATCAAGAGTCCCTTTAAAATCAAATTGATTCCAAGACTCACTTGTCATATCAATATTATTATCCAAAATATAAGAGCCGTTTACGTTGGATTCTATCCCTCTTAAATCGTTTGGGGTTGACAGATGGGTTTGAGCAAAAAGATAGTTTACTCCAATTAGCAAAAATAAAATTGTGCTGTGAATTGATTTTTTGTAATAATTTTTCATAATTGTATAATTTAATTGTTAAACTTGATTAATTTTTTTTTAATTGTATTGCTATTAATTTTACTTGTTCATATTTTTAGAAATATTTTTTCATAATTGTATAATTTAATTGTTAAACATGATTAATTTTTTTTTAATTGTATTGCTATTAATTTTACTTGTTCAAGCTTTGCAAAATAATTTCGGACATTTGCATTATTTTTTACTCAAGGAATAGGGTGCATTAATTGAGTCTATGCCCCAATTTTTATTTGGGGACTCATTCATTAAAAATTCTAAAACTCCACCATTTTGGACATCTTCAAATTTTAAAAACGTATTTTCGTATGCTTTTCCATTTAAATTTGCGGATTGGATATAAAAATTATTTTCCAAATTATTTTTAGCCTTTATAGTGAACTTATTCCCGTTTTGCAAAGTCAATGTTGCTTTTTCAAATAGAGGACTTCCAATAACATATTGATCTACTCCTGGTGTTACTGGATAAAAACCTAAAGAACTAAATACATACCATGCTGATGTTTGTCCGTTATCTTCGTCTCCACAATAACCATCTGGTTTAGCTTGATATAATTTCTCCATTACTTGTCTTACTTTTTCTTGTGCTTTCCACGATTGCCCTGCATAATTATAAAGGTATATCATATGCTGAATAGGTTGATTACCGTGAGCATAATTTCCCATATTTACAATCTGCATTTCTCTTATTTCGTGAATTGTAAATCCATAATATGAATCATCAAATTTGGGAGGCATCGTAAATACCATATCTAACATTTTTGTAAATTCTTTGTTACCTCCCATTAAATTAATTAATCCATTTACATCGTGTAAAACAGACCAAGTATAATGCAAACTATTGCCTTCGGTAAACGCATCTCCCCATTTTAAGGGATTAAATGGCGTTTGAAAAGTTCCGTCATTATTTTTACCACGCATTAAATTGGTTGAGGAATCAAAAACATTTTTATAGTTTAATGATTGCTTATAATATTTGTCTGCAATTTGTTTTTTACCTAATTTTTTTGCCATTTGAGCAATTGTAAAATCGGCATACGCATATTCTAAAGTCCTAGCAACGTTTTCATTAATACTCGCATTATAAGGCACGTAACCTAAACTATTGTAATATCCTAATCCTTGTCTTCCTACAGATTCCACAGGTCTTCCGTTTTCTACTTCAGCATTTTTTATGATTGCTTCAAATAAAGTTTTAGCTGTTTCTTGCGTAACATTTCCTTTTAGAAAAGCATCAGCAACAATTGGGGCGGAATTAGAACCAATCATACAGTCTCTATGTCCTGGACTTGCCCATTCTGGCAACCAACCAGATTCTTTATATGTATTTGCCAATCCGTCCATAATATTGCTATTTAACTCGGGATACATCATATTAAAAAAAGGATAAACTGCTCTAAAAGTATCCCAAAAACCATTATCTGTAAACATATAACCTGGCAATACTTTTCCGTTATATGGACTGTAATGAACTACTTTATTGTCTTTATCATACTCATAAAATTTTCTTGGAAATAATAAAACACGGTAAAAACAAGAATAAAAAGTTTTAATATTATCGATATTATCATCTTCTATTTGAATTTTATTTAACTCATTTTCCCAAGCTAGTTTTGCTTTTTGCTTTGTTTGGTCAAAAGTATCTTCACCAATTTCTCTATCTAAATTTTGTTGAGCTTGTTCTAAACTTATAAATGACGATGCTACTTTTACATGAACAACCTCGCCTCTTTTTGTTTTAAAACCAATAATAGCTCCTACATGTTTGCCTTCACTATTTAAAGTGTTTTCTTGTAGCTTCCAGTTATCATTCCAAGTGTCTTTTGTAATAAAATCTTTATCAAATTCTAGAACAAAATAATTATGAAAATTATCTGGTACTCCACCACTATTATTTCTACAGTATCCTATAATTTTTCGTTCTTCCGGAATAATTTTAACCATAGATCCTTTAAAAAAAGCATCTAATATAATATAAGATTTCTCAGCCTCAGGAAACGTAAATTTAAATTGAGATGCTCTTTCGGTAGGGGCAACCTCCAGGGTTACATCATAATCGGCTAAATACACGGAATAAAAATATGGCTTTACAATTTCTGCTTTATGAGAAAACCAGGATTCGCGTTCATCCTCCTGAAATTTTAAATCTCCCGTCACTGCCATTAACGAAAATGCTGCATAATCATTTATCCAAGGACTCGGCTGATGTGTTTGTTTTATGCCTCTAATCTTGTTTTCATTATAATTATAAGTCCAGCCATCGCCCATTTTAGAGGTCATAGGAGTCCAAAAATTCATTCCCCAAGGAGTTGCTATTACAGGATATGTGTTACCATTTGACAAACTATTTTTTGAGTCAGTGCCCATTAATGGGTTTACTAAGTCAACATAGGAATAATTTTTAGATTCACTAATTTTAGATTGTCCAATCAGTGCCTGAGAAATTAATATCGAAGACAATAGAAGCGTACTGATTTTTAATCGTTTAAAATACTTCATTTAATAATTTTTTAGTTTGCTCTGGTCGATATTGCATTCTCATTCTCCAAATTAATTCTTCAACATTTACTACCTTGTAATCTTTATCTAATAAATCAGTACATAATTTAGCAGCACCTGGGCCTTTTATATCACCTGCTGAAATGCCATCGGATGCGAATCCACTCCAAGCATGCAAGCATACCAAACTAAATGGTTTTTCAGTAGACTCTGCATTCAACTTTCCTGCAATATATTTTGGGGAACCTTCTCTGGCTGTATTGTTTCCATTAAAGTTCCAAATGCTATATTTTACAGTTATAACGGGAATGTCATAACCCTTGCTATTGGTGATCCAAAAAACATCACCCTCTCCACCAGCATAAGGTGTATACTGAACAGCAATAATCCCCTCTAATTGATCATTCGCATCAATATAAGCCTTGTAAGCTTCTTTAGAAGCATCTGAACGTACATCTTTTGCTATTAACGCAAGTACTTTTATTCTATGTTGGCGCATGTGCGCAGCAGTACCTTTTGAAATGTATTTAAGGTTGTCAGAACGCCCACTATCTATCCCAAAATTATCAGCATAATTATATCCTCCTCCAAAGGTTTGAACGATAGAGGTGTTTTTTCCTTGTTTATTTATAAGAGATTCAAACATTGAAGGTGCAATCATCGATAAGTTATCCACAGGAAGTCCAAATGACATTTTCATATTGTTGGCTTCAGGGTGAGTATAATAATTAGTTCCAACAAAATCATTCATCATCCATTGCACGTTATCTCCATCAGACAAATAGTAAGAAACATATTTCTTTCCCTTTTCATTAAAATCTATAAATTGTGGATTTAAAACTTTAGCATGACCTGTTTGGCGTTCTTTATATAATAAAGAAGTTAAACTAGTATTAAAAGCCCAATCATAGGGAATCATAATTTTCCCACTTTTCGAAACCGGTACTACAAATTCATCTTCACCAACACCTTGTTCCCATCCATAAACTGGAGCGTTCGGAGCTAACCAATTTAAAACCTCTTTTAAAAGTGCCGTATTTTGTCCAGCTGATGAATTATTATATTTCTTATTTAAATTAATAACAAATAGGTTGTTTTTGATAGCAAACTCTCTTAATTGTCCTGTTTGTACGGGCATAATTACTAAAGCTTTATTGCTACACTTGCCTTTAAATTCGTTCCAAGCATCTTGAGTAGTTTTACGAGTTGCATCATAAGTCATTTTATAGCCTTTAAATTCATAATATGCTTTATCTCTTACATCAACAATAATGGAATTATACACATGGGAAGCTACAGAAGCTACTATATTACTTTCTGGATTATTCTTAACGTCTGTTAAAACATAACCATCAATTAATTTCCTTAAGTTTAATTCAACTCCATTCACATCAGGCGCATAATCGTTAGTCGCCAATTCTATTCCACTTTGCATTCCTTGCTGTGTGATTCCCATTGTTTCTAGGGCACTCTTAGAAATTTTATAGGATTCTTTATCGCTATGATCATTTAGCCAAACACCTACTTTACTCTTTCCTTCTTCTACAGCTCTGTTTGCTAAGCCTGCCAATGATTGGCATAACAAATGGTATTGAAGACCTCTAATCCTTTGATTTTGCCCCAAATCATTAATAGTACCAACTCCAGCAACCTCAATACAATTCCAGTATTTTACCGGTTTTACTTTCATTTCTGGATGCCAATATTGACCGACATCTTTAAAAGCATCAAATTGTTCCACATATAAACTATTAGTATTTGCTTTGTCATTATAATCACTAGGATTAGGAGATTGATAAGTATCACATCCTGAAAGACTTAATGCTATTAAAAATAGATAAACGCTCATATTTTTTATATTTAATTTCATATTATGCTTATTTAAATGAATTAATAATTTGGGTTTTGATCGAGTCCTTGAACTTTATTTCTTTCATCTTGAGGAATAGGACGTACTAGATGCATTAATTTAAGGTTATTGTATTTCTGAACAAAAATATTATACGCTTTAGCTCTTTCAATTAATGTACCTGTTCGTTTCAAATCAAACCATCGATCGTGTTCTCCTAACAATTCTCTTGCCCGCTCATCTAAAATAAAATTAAGGTCAATAGCGGTTACTTCCATTTGATTTCTTACGGAAGCTGTTACAGCAGCTCTGCGCCTTAAAACATTTATTCTATCTAAAGCTTTAGTTATGTTTCCTGCCCCTAGATAAGCCTCTGCACTTAAAAGATAGGTGTCTGACAATCTAAAAATAACATCCTCCCTTGAGCCGGGGCCTTCCCAATTAATTTGAGTATCCTTAAATTTTTTAATGATAGGCATTCGATCTGCTCCCACCTTAAGGACTGGAAGAGCTGATGATTGTGGATACCAGTTATATTCACCATCTTTCTTAAATGGATAGAAACGGATAGCTGCATTAGTAATTCCAGAGACATCATTCCATCGCGGGAAATAGATTCCAAGTTTACCAAAATTCAGACTTTTAGTATTATTCACATAAAACTCTCTTTGAAAAGTAGCATCATACCTAGAGTCAATATCAGGGTTTTTGAATAATTCATGAACTTTTGGGTTTACCCAATAAAACCGATTCATAGAAGAATAATCCTTTTGTATTTTATCAAATAAGTCTGATTCAAGCGCTACAATATTAAAACCAAATGAACTTTGTTGAGGATTACCTACTCCTATGAAGTTTCTATCTAAACCATATTGAATTGACCAAATAACTTCAGAATTATTTTGTTTGCTCTGCTGGTATACTTCCCCGTAACTTTCAAGTAGCTTAAAATTGCCTTCAGAATTATCGATAATCATATCAAGGTTTTTAGAAGCATTTTCAAAATCTGTCGATTCTGAAAATGATTTATAAGCTCTGGTTAGATAAATTTTACCCAAAAGTTGCAAAGCAGCTCCTTTGCTTATTTGTCCAGGCTTACTAATTTTCCATGGAAGCAGCGCTGCGGCTTCAGTAAGATCAGTTACCATAAATTTATAAATTTCTACTTCAGGAGTACGTTCAACCTTTAATATCACCTTTTTTTGTTCTTCTGAATAAAAGGGAACTGGACCAAAAGTTTCCACTAAATAATAGTAAGCCAACGCCCGTAAAACACGTCCTTGAGCAGTAATGCTATTGAATTCTTCTATTGTCATACCAGGAGTTTCCTTAGAACATCTTGAAAGCAGAATGTTAGATTCTTGAACAATCTTGTAAAGATTTGCCCAATACGGCCCAACAATACCAGCTGTTGAATTGAATGAAGCATCATAACCATTAAACATTCTTTCGTCTGGGCTTTCTGTGATGGCCATATATAAATCTGTACCATAATATTGAAGCTCACCCGTATTGAATACTGAACGGTATTTGGAATAAATATCAACCAAAAGTTTTTCTTGCCCTGACTTTGAATTATAGAATTCATCTGTAACAGCAGATGGATTGTCTGTCTCAAGAATATTGGAACATGAGATTATTAAAAATGTTGATACTGTTACAAAAACAATATGTTTTATTTTATTTTTCATAACTGAAATAGATTAAAAGTTTAAGTTAATACCAACGTTAAAAGTCATTGGAAAAAGAGATAGTTGTGTGCTTACATTTTCACCTATAACTTCCGGATCGGAACCAATATAATCAGTAAAAGTGAAAGGGTTTTGTACAGATCCATAAATTCTTGCTTTTGAAAGTCCTAAGTAACTATTCAATTTATCGGGACAGGAATAACCAAAAACAATATTCTGGATCTTTATAAATGTTCCAGATGTCTGGCCAAGCACTTGTGTATTGTAGGATTGAGCTCCAACTTGTTGATAACTATTACTCTGATTTTCAGGAGTCCAATATTGAACATTGGCCTTATTCCAATGTTCGTTATCCCAAGCGGTAAACATATAGGCAAAACCGTCATTATAAACACCTCCATAACGTGCGTATAAATCAAAAGAAAAATCAAAACTCTTATAGGTAAAGGAATTAATTATACCTCCTGACCAGTCTGGATTAGGCGATCCTACAATCTGAAAATCACTTTCGTCTAGTTTACCATCTTTATTCAAATCCTCTACTTTAATATGCCCAACGCTTTGACCATAGGAAGCGGCTAAAGCGGCTTCATTTTCTTGCCATATTCCCAATTGTTTGAGATCGTAAATTACATTTATAGGTTGTCCAATAAACCAGCGATTTCCAAGATCATCTTTCTTGTCTCCATATAAATCTATGATCTTATTTTTGTTTTTAGAAAATGTAAATTTAGTTTTCCATGTAAAATCTTTTGTCGAAATGTTAATAGTATTTAAGCCAACTTCGATTCCTTTATTAGAAGTAGTCCCAATATTTTCGGAACTAGATCTAAAGCCATTTACAGTACTAACAGCTCTACTAAAAATTAAATCCTCTGTAGTTCTGCTATAAGCATCAATACTACCAGTAATACGGTTGTCAAAAAAACCAAAATCAAGACCTAGATTATATTCTGAAGTCATCTCCCATTTTAAATCTTTATTCCCCTTAACATTTCCGATACCAAATCCATTATATCCCGCACCTCCAAAAGTATATTTAGAAAGGTCTAATTTTGACAAAGTGATATCATGTGCAATATTGTTATTTCCTGTTACTCCATAACTCAAACGTAATTTTAAAGAATTTACAGCGTCTACATTTGCTAAGAAATTTTCTTTTTTCATTTGCCAACCTAAAGCCATTGAAGGGAAAAAGCCCCATCGATTTTGTTCTTCTAGACGCGACGTGCCATCGTATCTACCAGTAAGAGTAAGCATATACTTATCCTTGATTGCATAATTAGCACGAAGCATATATGAGGTAATCGCAGATTCCCAATAATAACTACTCACATCCCGAATTTCATCTGCAGTTTGTATTGCATGCCAATTCGAATCGTAAGGAAGACCATCACCTCGCATTGTTGATCCTTGATGATTGTCCTTTTGAGCGCTAAATAACCCTATTACATCCAAACGGTGACCGAAATCGAACTCCTTTTTGTAGGTTATGATATTGTCCCAAATCGCAGTTGTGTTTCTTCCTTCGCTGCGATAGGCTTCGTTCCCATTAACACCGTTTTTTTGTTGAGTGTAGGTTCCTATCCATTCCCCAAAAACATCTGTATCAAATTGGTAAGCTAATCTAGATTTTATTGACAGACCTTCGATAGGCTTTATTTCTAAAAAACCGGTATAGCTTGCAAAAAAAGCTTTTGTTTCGCGAATATTATTTTCGTTTTGAATAAATGGGTTGACTTTACTAGATGTTGGCTGCACAATGAAAGCGTATTCTCCATTTTCATCATACGGACTTACAGTTGGAGGTAAAAAGTATGCATTTAATAGAGACTCAGCCGCACCAAGATTAGTGTTGTTATTGGAAATATATGATGACAGTCCTGTTGTTATTTTATCTGACAACCGTTGTTCTAAACCAATGTTAGCCGTAATTCTCTCATAATTTTCTTTCCCCACCATTCCTACATCATTTAAATAGCTCAAACCGAAGGAATAGGATGTCTGCTCCGTACCTCCTGTGCAATTAACAGAATGATTTTGAACAATACTATTATCGGAGACTTCTCGTAACCAATCATAATATTCCCCATTGCGTATGCGTTTTTTTTCATTAGTAGTAAAAAAATCTGGACGTGAAAGTGAAGCCTCTCCATATTTTTTCGTCCAAAGGGCAATTTTATAATCTACATATTCTAATCCATTTCCTTTATTTCCTAGCATATCTGGGATACGTGTTGGGGTTTTTACTCCAGTATGTCCATTATATTCAATGGATACTCCTTGCTTTTTACTAGCTCCTTTAGTAGTTACAATTACGACCCCATTAGCTCCTCTAGACCCATAAATAGCGGTTGATGATGCGTCTTTTAATATATCAATAGATTCAATGTCTGAAGAATTAATAAACCTAAGTCCAGAATAAGATGGTACTCCATTAATTACATAAAGAGGTTCATTAGAAGAGTTAATAGAATTCATTCCTCTAATTTGCACAGACATATTTGCTCCTGGTCTATTTGATGATTTACTAACCACCACACCAGCAACTTTACCGTTTAGGGTCTCTGTTACATTGGAATTATTAACTCTGACCAAATCTTTTCCTGATATTGTTTCCATAGAGCCTGTAACATCCTTTTTCTTTACAGAACCATATCCTATTACTACAACTGTCTCCAACTTTTCCTCGCTACTCTGTAATACAACAGATAAAAAAATATCTTTTGTAATTGTAATTTTTTGTGTTACCATTCCTGTGTAGGAAAAAATTATTGCGCTTCCTTGAGGTACAGTTATTTCAAAGTTTCCTTTTATATCGGAAACAATGCCTTTTTTGCTGTTTTCTAAAACTACATTTACTCCAGGAATGAACAACCCATCCGCATCTGTAATATTCCCTTTAATATTAATTGTAATATTCTGTGCTATTCCTTCCTGAATTGGATAGC
>JAAFGY010000005.1 GCA_010365135.1 Flavobacterium sp. | reverse complement strand
TATCGAAGTGGCAGCACTCAACGATAAGCAAATTATGCAGCTTTCGGCATTGATAAAAAACATTGTTATTACCAATTTTAAAGAAGAAAATTACGCTTCGGTTTTTGTAAAATCATCAACAGGATTTTATAAAAATGAAAATAACCTTCCCAATGGAGCCACGGTTCCTGCCATAATTATGATGCTCGAAAATGCCTCTCCACTTCCAGTAAAAGCTGCTGGCGGAGTGAGAACGTATGAAGAAGCGGTCGAAATGATTCGTTTGGGTGTAAAGCGAATTGGTACTTCAGGCGCAAAAGCCATTGCGAATGGACAAAAAGCGGAAGGCGGTTACTAAACCAACACACAATATGAAAAAGGGATTGCTGATATTATTTTTATTTCTTTGCACCTTCATTGCTTTCGCTCAAGAGGTGAATAATAGCTCAAAACAATCATCGGTTTCAGCCGAACGATTTCCTATTTTTCCAAAATGTGAAAATTTACTTTCAAAGGAAGTAGAAAAATGTTTTTATAATGAGGTTCAGGATTTCGTTTTTCAAAACTTTGTTGTTCCTGATAATTTAGTTCAAAATAATTTTAAAGGTACTATAAAAGTCCTTTTTGAAGTGGACAAAAACGGTGTCTTCAAGGTGATTTATGTAAATTCCGTTGAAGAACTATTGAGGGAGGAAACCAAAAGGGTCTTTGCTAAATTTCCAACAATTGAACCGCCTACTTATAACGGACTGCCTGTATTTTCGCAGTACAATATCAATATTTCGATACCTTTAAAAAGTCCAACTCAAATCGCTTCTGAAGCGACAGTTGCTACTGAAATGGTCAAAACAGCGCCTAAAAAACTCACAGAATTAGACAGTATTGCGTACAAAAAATTCAACAATCCACAGTTCAATAGTCATTTGAATATTCCCTTTTCGCACAGTTATTATGCCCATTTTGACGCTGCGATGAATCAAGTGGGCGCTAACAATCACACCGCTTCAAAACCCTATACGTATTCGGAAGTTTCAAAATATTATGATCTTGCAGCCGAAAATGAAAAGATAAAGAAAAAAGCTTCTGGCTGGTGGGCAAGAAAATTATGGAACGAAAACTTAATCCAAATTCAAGGCGAGGATTATTGGTTTGTGATAAATCCAATTCTTGATTTGCAAGTAGGAACAGCCTCGGGCAATAAACACGTCAATACTTTCACAAACACTCGCGCAATAAATTTCAGTGGGGGATTAGGTTCACAACTTAATTTTACGACTACAGTTTATGAAAGTCAGGGAAGATTTGCCGATTATTACAATCGCTATGCCGAATCTATAAAACCTGCTGGCGGAAATCCAGCGATTATTCCCGGAATTGGAATTGCAAAAGATTTCAAAACCGATGCGTATGATATTCCATCTGCGGATGCTAATTTGACTTTTACACCTGGAAAATTTATCGATTTGCAATTGGGTTATGGTCGCAATTTTATTGGCGACGGATACCGTTCTATTTTAGAAGGCGATGCGGCAAGTCCGTACCCTTATTTTAAAATAAATACAAATTTTTGGAAAATAAAATATACAAATACCTATATGTGGCTCAAAGATGTTCGTCCAGAAGTCACGCTCGAAAAAACGTATGCTACCAAATATATGGCAAACCATTATTTGAGTCTGAATATTTCGAATCGATGGAATGTTGGGCTTTTTGAATCCGTAATTTGGACAGATACTAATAATAGAGGGTTTGACATGCATTTTGTGAATCCAATAATCTTTTATCGTTCCGTCGAGTTTGAATCATCGGCTCGAACTGGGAATGCCGTTTTGGGATTGACTTCAAAATACAAGTGGAACAATCAGCTGAATTTTTACGGACAATTTCTTCTGGATGAGTTTTCGCTTGGAGAAGTTAAAAACGTAAAAAACAGTTGGAAAAATAAATTTGCTTATCAATTGGGTGTGAAATATTTCAACGCATTTAAAGTGGATAATTTATTGTTGCAGTTAGAATTCAATCACGTTCGTCCTTATGTCTATTCGCATAGCGAGCCGATTACCAATTACGGACATAACAATCAAAGTATGGGGCATCCTTGGGGAGGAAATTTCGAAGAACTTCTTGTGATTGCCCGGTATCACAAAGGCCGACTTTTTGCCGATGCTAAATTTACTTTGGGGACAAAAGGTTTGGATTTTGCTAATTCAGGAGCCAATTCTAATTCAGGAGGAAATATTTACCGAGATTATGACCTTGATCGATTTGCTAATTCTGAAGTAACAGTTGGACAAGGAAACAAAACTTCAATTTTCATCACCGATTTACAAGCAGGATATTTGGTAAACCCAATGACGAACTTAAAACTTTTTGGTAGTTTTATTTATAGAAATTTTAATCCAAACCAAAATACAGCAACAGTTTTCAACGAAAGTACCACTTGGTTTTCTTTAGGAATTCGCTCGGATGTGTTTAATTGGTATTTTGACTATTAGTCTTAGATCCGAGAACAAAAAATACTTTATCTAACCACAACTTAATTGTTGTGGTTTTTTTATTTCCAAAAAAATTCTCCAAAATGAGGGAAACCGTAAGGAAGTGATTTTTATTGCCACTAAGTTTGTGTCGAAATAACAAATTGCAGTATGAAAACTATCGAAATCCAATCTATAGAAAAAATGTCTAGCTTGGATTTGAGCTATGTAATTTTCTTTTGGAAAGAATACGATTCCAGTTCGGTTGTAATTGCTTACGACAAATTAGTAAAAAGAAATTATCCCATTTCGGGGGATTTTTACGACAAAATGACCGACTTTCGAAAAAAGCAATTGCTATCAGACAACGAACAAAAATGATAACTAAGAAACCTTAAGAACTAATGATTGTAAATAATTTTAAAAAAATAACGATTGGCGAAAAAGGAGTGATTCTAAAATATAAGTCGAAAGAACAACAAGAAATTCCGTTTTCAGAAATCAACAAGATTTATATCAAGGTCAAGAAAACACCCGTTCCATTTATATTGTTATTTGTTTCAGTTTCTTTAAGTGCAGTTTTGATTTCCTTATGGATTTTTGGATTCAAATTGATTCTTTTTTCTCCCTTATTTTTAATTTTAGTTGGGCTTATTAAATTGATTAATTATAAAAGATATGTTCTGAAAATAAAGTTAAAAAGCGGGAAAGCGATCATTCAGCCAATTCCTTTAAAATTGAAATACAAAACCATCGATGATATCACCAAAATTCGGAAAGCACTTTTTTAATTGCGGGAAAGAAAATAATTGAATGATCCAATTTTATTGGGTTTCCCGCTCTTTGATGTTTTAAAATTCCCAGCATTAATTAATCATATCATTTTCGAAAGTAAAACAATAAACAAACTTTTTCAATTTTGAAATGACATTGCTCCTTTTTTAAGAATTATTTTTTATTTGCCAAATCCCTTTTGATAAACTACTTTTGCCAAAGTTTAAAAAAGCAAATAAAAAACTTTGAATAGTTCAACAACTTCTTTTTCCATAAAATCAATTTACACTGATTTTAAAGCCATAACTAAAGCTGGGCTGGCTATTAGTGTTGTTTTTTCGTCAATTGCGGGTTTTTTGTTGGGCGTTACTGATTTTCATTCTTTAAATTGGGTGGTGTTGTTAAAGTTGGCCGTCGGTGGCTATTGTATGGTTGGCGCTTCAAACGCTTATAATCAAGTGATCGAAAAAGACTTGGATGCCTTGATGGATCGAACCAAAAATCGTCCCGTTCCAGCAGGAAGAATGTCTCCGACTGTGGCGTTGGTTGTTGCTAGTATTCTGACGCTTATCGGAATTGTGTTGCTTTATACCATCAATCCAAAAACAGCGATGTTTGGTGCGATTTCCATATTTTTATACACGAGCATTTATACCCCTTTGAAAACAATGACTTCCTTGTCTGTTTTTGTGGGCGCATTTCCGGGAGCGATTCCGTTTATGTTGGGTTGGGTTGCCGCAACGGGTAATTTTGGTATTGAAGCTGGAACCTTATTCTTGATTCAATTTTTCTGGCAGTTTCCTCATTTTTGGGCAATCGGTTGGTTTTTATACGAAGATTATGAAAAAGCAGGTTTCTTTATGTTGCCAACAGGGAAAAAAGATAAAGGAACGGCTTTACAAATTATTTTGTACACCATCTGGTTGATTGTCGCCTCTCTTTTGCCGGCCTTGGGTTACACAGGACAATTATTTATTTCGCCTTTTGCAGCAGTTTTAGTATTTTTACTTGGACTTTGGATGCTGTATTTTTCGGTACAATTGTACAAACTGAGAACAGCTAAAGCAGCAAGAACCTTAATGTTGGTTAGCGTTTCGTATATTACTTTATTGCAATTAATTTATATATTTGACAAAATCTTAAGATAGTTATGACAACAACAATGACCTCCGAAGAACATAAATCCAGATCGGATAGATCGTATAAATTACTATTATTGTTCGCAATGATCAGTATGATTATGATGTTCGCAGGACTTACCAGCGCTTTTGTAGTGAGTAAATCCAGAGCCGATTGGTTGAAAGATTTTCAATTGCCAACTGCATTTTATTTCAGTACGGCGGTAATAATTGGCTGTAGTGTAACGTTTCATTTGGCCAAAAAAGCCATTCAAAAGAACCATCAAAAAGCAACAACATCATTTCTATGGGCAACTTTGGCGTTGGGAATTTTATTTGTGATATTGCAATTTAAAGGTTTTGGACAAATTGTTGCCAACGGATATTATTTTACTGGAGCCGAAAGTTCGATTACGACAACATTTCTTTATATCGTTACTGTGGTGCATTTGGCGCATCTCGCTGGCGGATTAATCGCGCTTTTAATCATTATATACAACCAATTGAAACATAAATACAATTCTTCAAAAATGCTCGGTATCGAACTAGGCGTGATGTATTGGCATTTTTTGGATTTATTGTGGGTATATTTATTTTTATTTTTATTTTTCTTTAAATAAGAAAAAATTGTAGATTTGAAAACTTTTTAACTAATTACTTTTTATGGAGACAGTTACTACAGCGAATACTGGAGGAAAAATTTGGGGAGGCGGCGACAATCAGCCAATGGGATCTAGTTATGGTAAATTGATGATGTGGTTTTTTATCGTTTCAGATGCATTAACATTTTCCGGATTTCTGGCTGCTTACGGTTTTTCGAGATTCAAATTTATTGAGACTTGGCCTTTAGCCGATGAGGTGTTTACACACGTTCCTTTTATGCATGGAAACCCTCAGCCGATGCTTTATGTGGCTTTTATGACGTTTATTTTGATTTTTTCATCCGTGACAATGGTTCTTGCCGTTGATGCTGGTCACCAATTGAAAAAAGATAAAGTTGCCATTTACTTATTTTTAACCATTATTGGAGGTTTAATTTTTGTTGGTTCACAAGCTTGGGAATGGAAAAATTTCATCAAAGGTGAATATGGCGCTGTTGAAACCAAAGGCGGAAGTTTACTTCAGTTTGTTGATAAAGAAGGACATCGTGTGGCACTCGAAAGTTTTGCGGCAACCTTGCCCGAAGAAAGAGAACAATTGACCAAAAATAAAGGAAGATGGTTTATGGAAGAAGCTGCTATACCAGAATATTCTGTCGCCGAAGTCCAAGCAGGTTTCAAAGCACATCCAGATTTACTGATTAGAACGGAAACGATAAATGCTCAAAAACAAAAAACAATCCTTTCCAGAAATGAATCCGAATTGCGTTTGAAAGATGCAACTTTGGTTGTTGAAGGTGCAAATCTGACGAGAAATGAATATGGTAGCAAGTTATTTGCTGATTTCTTTTTCTTTATCACCGGGTTTCACGGTTTTCACGTATTTTCTGGAGTTGTTATAAATTGTATCATATTTTTCAATGTGATTCTTGGAACTTACGATAAAAGAAAAAGTTACGAAATGGTCGAAAAAGTGGGACTTTATTGGCACTTTGTCGATTTAGTTTGGGTATTTGTATTCACAGTTTTCTATCTAGTTTAATCTACAAAAAGTTATTATTATGTCGCACGTACACGTATCGAATACAAAAAGAATTTGGACAGTTTTTGGAATATTGTCACTAATAACAATCGTTGAGGTATTTTTTGGAATTGTAAAACCGGGATTTTTACACAATAATAGTTTGTTGGGTTTAAATTTATTAAACTGGTTTTTCATCATTTTGACCTTGGTTAAGGCATATTATATTGTGTATGCTTTTATGCATATGGAAGGAGAAACCACAGCTTTAAGATATGCTGTAATTATTCCCTTGATTTTTTTAGTTATCTATTTGCTTTTCATCCTCTTGACCGAAGGAAATTATATTTTCGAGGTTTTTAAAAACGCTACTATCAAGTGGAATTTTTAACAAGATATTAATTCAAAAAGAGTCCCGATAACCTCGGGATTTTTTTATTTTTGTACTCTAAACAATTTCATTAAAACAATGAAAAAAAATATCGTCCTTTTTATTCTTTTTGTTTTACCCATCGTGGCGTATCTGTTTTTTGCGTCGGGAATAAATAGTTTCACCAAATTGCCAATAATTACTCCAAAAATTGCCGATTTTGGAAATTGGAAATCACTAAAAAACGAAAAAGTCAGCCTTAATAACAAAATAACAATTCTTGGCTTTTCAGGTTCTAGTATTTTAAAAAACAGAGGGAATTTTTTTAATTTGAACGAAAAAATTTATCAGCAATACCATACTTTCAAGGATTTACAATTTGTGGTTATTTGTCCTTTGGGAACGGAAACCGATGCTCAGAAAATCGTCGATGCTTTAAGTGCTTTCACGGATGTTAGCCAATGGCATTTCGTTTTTACATCGCCCGAGGAAATCAATGCTTATTATAGCCAATTAAAACTCCTAGGAAAATTAGACGCAGATTTGGGAACACCAAATGTATATATTGTTGACAAAGAGAGAAATCTTAGAGGAAGAAAAGAAAAAAAAGGCTATAAAGAAGGCTATAATACCTTTCATCCTGCGGAATTAAGTAACGAAATGCTCGACGATTTCAGAGTCATTCTTTACGAATATCGGGCGGCTCTCAAAAAAAATCACAATGCTACAAAACAACTTTAAACTTTAGAAATAATGCTTAAAAATAAATCATACATCGGGATTTCATTTATCATTCTAGTTTTCGGAATTTATGCCATTCCAAAAATTATCGACCGTTTTCAAAACAATGAAATTGTGAAAGGCGATCGATTGGACAAAGTTTCGAATTCCACTAGAGACAATGGAAGTTTGGTGAAAATTGGTCCAGTTCCAAAATTTGAATTATTGAATCAAGATGGTGTAAAAACTTCAAATGAAACTTACAAAGGAAAAGTCTATGTTTTGGAATTTTTCTTCACCACTTGCCCTTCTATTTGTCCAAAAATGAATTTGAGTATGTTGCAAATAGAAAACACTTTCTTTGGCAATCCTAATTTTGGACAAGTTTCTATTTCTATTGACCCTGAACATGATACTCCCGCAGTTTTGAAAGCACATCGAGAATTATTAGGCGTAAAATCTTCAAATTGGAATTTCTTGACTGGTGATAAAACCTATATTTTTGATCTGTCGAACAAAGGTTTCAATCTTTATGCAGGACAGAATAACAAAGCAAAAGGTGGTTTTGAACATTCTGGATTGTTTGCCCTAATTGATAAAAATGGTGATATTCGTTGCCGAAAAGACGAGTATGGAAACCCAATTTTATATTATGATGGTTTAGATAAAAAAGGAGTAAGAGACATTCAGCAAGACATCGCAATTTTATTAAAAGAATAATGGAAGATAATTTATTAGAAAAAAAATTCAGCAAGTTTATTATAATTGTATCCATCTTGATTCCGGTTGTGGTTGCGATTCTTTTCAGTGTTAAGCTAAAAGATTTTGGATTTAATGTTGAACCTCTTTCGTTTCTTCCGCCAATTTATGCTACAATAAATGGAATTACGGCTATAGTTCTGGTTGCTGGAGTTTTGGCAATAAAAAACGGAAAAAGAAAACTTCACGAGCGATTAATGACTACGGCAATTGCGCTTTCGGTGGCTTTTTTAGTGATGTATGTGGGGTATCATATGACTTCGGATTCGACTAAATTTGGCGGAGAAGGAATAATTAGACCGATTTACTTTTTCATTTTGATATCACATATTCTTTTATCGATTGCAGTTATTCCATTGGTTTTGATAACTTATGTTCGCGCTTTAGCAGAACGCTTTGACAGGCATAAAAAAATCGCTAAAATCACGTTTCCAATTTGGTTGTATGTGGCTGTAACTGGCGTTATCGTCTATTTAATGATTGAACCTTATTATGTTTATTAAGTCAAAAGTCGAAAGTCAAAAGTCGAAAGTCAAAGCTGTTCTTTTTGGAATTTGTTTTTTCTTTGTTGGAATTTCATCTTATGCTCAATGTGCAATGTGTCGAGCTGCTTTGGCGGGCGATGCCAATAAAGCACAAGCAGAAGCTGTAAATGATGGAATTGTTTACTTGATGGTAATTCCGTATTTGCTTGTTGCTGGAATTGGGTATTACATTTATCGGATGAAAAAGAAGAAATCTAAGTAGTTGATAAACCTCAAAGGTTTTTTTCAAACCTTTAAGGTTTATTTTAGGTACGAATCTGCAATCCAAAATCTACAATTACTTCAATCCATCCACAGCCACATTCACGGTTCCGTTTACTTTTATGAAAGCGATAATAGCTTTGTTCGTCAGCTGGATTTTCTGGAATTGAATGTTATCCATTTTTCCGTTAATAAAAACACCGGGCATTGGCGAATAATTTTTTAAATACGCAGCCATACTTTGTTTTCCTTGCTCCAAATTTGGAACAATAGAATAACGACAACTTTCCTGAATTTTTCTTAAAACCATTCCTTGAGCAAGCCAGCTCGCAGTGCGCATTAATTTACTTTTGGTGTCCAATGCATAATCGAGTTTATCAAAAAAAAGTTCTTTTGTAAGTTCGTTATATTGCGGAAATCCCGTCAAATAAATAGTTCCGTTTACGCTTCCTAAAACATCCAATGCAATAACAATTTTGTCGGCTTTGTGCCAAATGTTTACTTTTTGAACTTGCACTTTCTTGCTTCCTGAACCAAATTCCTGCCCAGCAAAATTCTTAGTCATTATTTTTGAAGCATCGGCAAAAGTGGAAACAGCAGCTATATTTGCCGTAATTTGGTTGGGGATTTTGGTTACCGGTTTTAGCGTGATTTTTGCAACATCAAATTTTGATTCGGGTTTGCCTCCTATCAAAGTTGCCATAGTACATTTCATTCCCATTTCCATCAAAAAAGTATCGTTTTTGAGAATAGCATTGGTCGAATAAATTTCAATGGGAGTAATTCGGAGCCAACTTTCATAAGCTTCACTCATTTGGAAAGGGGCGCAAATTTTCTCTAAAGCCACCAAAACATTAGGCTTGAAATCCATCGATTTTTCAATCACCGCATCAAGTTTGCTTTCTATTTTTGATCTAAAGATTTTTACTGCAGGATTGATAAGATAGGTAACGGGAACATTTTTTCCAAAAACTACCATCGTCGGACTTTCGTTCCATTCTAATGATTTTAGTTCCGTTTTGGTGGTGAGTTTCCAATTGGTCAAACCCACATCGCTGACCAAAGTTACCACGCCATTTAGGTTAAATTCCTTGGTGTTATACAGTTCAACACCCAAAGTTTTCGTACCAATTCTATATTTCACCAAAGCTTTTAAGGGCAAAACTGTTTTTATTTTTTCACCATTACTTTCTTTGTCATTTTCGATAGTTATTGGAGCTAATTTCCAAATTTTCATTTCGATATTGTCATCTTCGATGTTGTTGTCTTCATAAATTAAGCCATTTAATAGTGCATTGGTTTGGCTTTCGACATCTTTTAATTTCACACTTATAGGTAAATTAATGAAAGAAGGAGTGTTTTCATAAACCAACGGATTGGCATCGTCAGGTTCTGGTTTTAGTGCTGCTATTTTATTAGAAGTGGAACAACTCGAAAAAAATATTATTAGTAGGAAAATAAAAAGAAAGGAGAGAAATTTCAGCATTGTATTTGGTTTGAAGAAACAAAATTAGCAAAACAAATATATTTTTGGGATAAACTGTAACATTTTCATCTTCGATATGTCTTATTCATTTTAAGTGAAATAGTATTAACGTTTTCTTAGTACAATTTATTTTCCGAAATAATTAATATTGTTCTCTAATTCAAGTAGATATGATTGAAATAAAAGACTTGCATAAATCGTATAAAGTTGGAGGTTCTGAATTGCATGTGCTCAAAGGAATCAATTTCAACATCAAAGAAGGAGAATTGGTAGCCATTATGGGTTCATCTGGTTCTGGAAAATCCACGTTGCTCAATATTCTCGGAATTCTGGATGAAGCTGATTCTGGCGAGTATATTTTGGATAAAATGCCTGTGAAAAACCTGAATGAAACCATAGCTTCAAAATATAGAAATCAGTTTTTGGGATTTGTTTTTCAATCATTTAATTTAATAAATTATAAATCGGCTTTGGATAATGTGGCGATGCCTTTGTATTATAAAGGAATTAAACGAAAAGAACGCAACGAAATTGCAATGGGTTATTTAGAAAAAGTAGGTTTGGTTTCGCATTCGCACCACCTTCCAAGCGAACTTTCTGGAGGACAAAAACAACGTGTGGCGATTGCAAGAGCAATGGCATCGAATCCAAAAGTGCTTTTGGCGGATGAGCCAACGGGAGCTTTGGATACGGTCACTTCCTATGAAGTTATGGAGTTAATACAAGGTATAAATGACGAAGGAAAAACCATTTTAATTGTTACTCACGAACCTGATATTGCTGCAATGTGCAAAAGAAACGTGGTTTTGAAAGATGGAATAATCATCGAAGATAAATATGTAGAACAAGTAAGAGCATCTTCTTATGTTTAATATAGAACGCTGGCAGGAAATTTTTGAGGCTATTGCCAAAAACAAAATGAGAACTTTTCTCACGGGAACTTCGGTGGCTTCGGGAATTTTTATTTTGGTAATTCTTCTCGGTGCTGGAAAAGGACTCGAAAACGGAATCGCCAAACAATTCGAAAATGATGCCGACGGAGTGATTTGGATTTGGGCCGGAAGAACTACTAAAGAATATAAAGGGCTCAATCCCGGAAGACAAATTCAGTTGCGCAACAGTGATTTTGAACTTTCGAAACAAAAATTCGAAGATCAAATAGATAAAAAAAGTTCAAAATTTAATATTTGGAACGGGAATATCGTTTACGGAAAGGAAACAGGAAACTACGATTGCCAAGGAGTTTCGCCAGATCATCAAGCCATTGAAAAAGTAAGTTTGATTGAAGGAAGGTTTATAAACCTAATTGACTTGTCGAATAAAAGAAAGGTGGCCGTATTGGGACAAAAGCTAAAACAGGATTTATTTAAAGATAAAAATGCCGTTGGGGAGCAAATTTTAATCAGCAATGTAAAATTTGAAGTGGTTGGCGTTTTTACAGATCCGGGAGGAGAAAGAGAAGAAGCCAGAACGTATCTGCCATTAACAACGATTCAGCAGGTTTTTGGCAGTGGTGGTGATAAAATAAATGATATGTCTTTTACATTACACAAAAAAGACACGTATGAAGAAGCACTGGCAGAATCTAAGAAATTTACCGAAGGAATTGGCCAATTGCTTAAAGGTAAAAACACGGTTGCACCCGATGATACAAGTGCTATAGGAATTAATAGCACAGTAGAAAACATCAAACAGTTTTATGATTTGAATTTGTATATCCGATTGTTTTTTTGGTGGGTTGGAATTTGTACCATCATAGCAGGAGTCGTGGGAGTAAGCAACATTATGTTGATTATTGTGAAAGAAAGAACAAAGGAAATTGGAATTCGGAAAGCACTTGGTGCCACACCCATTTCTATCATTGGAATGATTTTGCACGAATCCATTTTTATTACAACAATTGCTGGTTTTATTGGGCTTTTGTCAAGTCTAGCACTTTTAGAATTAGTTGGTCCGCAGATTAAAAGCGACTATTTTTTGAATCCTGAAGTCGATTTTTCCATTGCATTAACCACTTTGGGATTGTTGATATTTGCCGGAGCATTGGCTGGTTTCGTTCCAGCTTACAAAGCAGCAAAAATAAAACCTATTGAAGCACTTAGAGACGAATAATTATGTTTGATAGAGATAAATGGTCTGAAATATTAGAAGCATTGACCGCGAATACGTTCCGGACAATACTGACCGCATTTGGTGTTTTCTGGGGAATTTTTATATTGGTAATATTGCTTGCCGCAGGAAATGGTTTAGAAAATGGAGTGAAACAAGGATTCTCTGGAATGGCCACAAACACGATGTTTATGTGGACACAAGCTACTTCGAAACCCTACAAAGGACTTCCGAAAACAAGACAATTCAGCTTTCAAAATAGTGATGTTCCCGCATTAAAAGAAAAATTTCCCGACCTTTTGTATGTTTCTCCTCGGAATCAATTAGGAGGTTTTAGAGGTGGAAATAATGTGGTTAGAGGAACAAAAACGGCTGCTTTCAGTGTTTATGGCGATTATCCTGAATATGTTAAGCAGGAATCAATGAGTATTGTTAAAGGACGTTTTGTAAATTATCAGGATATCGAGTTGAGTAGAAAAGTCGCCGTAATTGGGCAAGGTGTGATTGACGGATTATATGATAAAACGGAGGAAGTTATTGGAACGTATATCAAAGTCAATGGTGTAAATTTTATGGTTGTTGGGATTTATAAGAAAAAAGCCAATGGCAATGATGGCAATGCAGAAGAACAGCAAAAAAATATTTTTACGCCTTTCACCGCTTTTCAACAGGCTTTTAATTTTGGAGATAGAGTAGGATGGATGGCAATTACCGCCAATGACAATGCTTCAATAACCGAATTAAAACCGCAAATTCTGGAATTTATGAAATCCAGACATTCCATTAGTCCTGATGATGAAAGAGCCATAGGAAATTTCGATTTGTATGCAGAATTCAGCAAAATTTTGGGATTGTTTTCCATACTTAGATTTATTGCTTATTTTGTCGGAACATTAGTGTTACTTTCGGGAGTGATCGGAATTTCAAATATTATGCTAATCGTAGTCAAAGAAAGAACCAAAGAAATTGGAATCCGAAGAGCTTTAGGCGCAACACCGGGAGCTATTCGTTCGCAAATTTTATTGGAATCTATCTTTTTGACTATTTCTGCAGGAATGTTAGGCATTGCAACAGCAACGGGAATATTGATAATAATCAACAAAATTTTGGATTCCATGCCAAGCGAAGGCTCGATGTTTGCCAATCCTAGCGTTGATTTACCGGTCGTATTTTTTGCCTTAATTATATTAATTGGCTCAGGATTATTGGCAGGCTTCATTCCGGCTCAAACTGCTATAAAAGTAAAACCTGTCGACGCTTTAAGAACAGAATAAAACATCAATCAAAAAACAGAAATCGAATTAAAAATCATCAAAATGAAAAAAGGAGTAACCATAACAATTTTAATTTTTATAGCCATTGTATTTTTCGGTGCGTTATATTATTTGTATGCCAAAAATCAAGAATCACCAGTGGTTTTTGAGACAGACAAAACCGAAGTTAAGACCATAATCAAAAATACAATCGCCACTGGAAATATAGTTCCAGACGAAGAAGTGCTTATAAAACCTAACATTTCTGGGATAATTGAACAAGTGTATATCAAAGCAGGCCAAACGATTAAAGCTGGAGATTTGATTGCTAAAATAAAAGTGGTTGCCAATGTTTCGAATTTGAGCAGCACTCAAAATCAGGTTCAAACGGCCAAAATTAACTTAGACAATCAAGAAAAATTGTTCCAAAGACAGAAAACTTTATTTGACAAAGGTGTAATTTCTGCCAATGATTTTGATGCGGCACAAGTAGCTTATAAACAAGCCAAACAAAATTATACTGCGTCTAAGCAAGGTTATGATATTGTGAAAACGGGCACCACTTCGGGACTTGGAAATTATGCCAATACTTTAATTCGTTCTACCGTGAACGGAATGGTGCTTGCGGTTCCAGTGAAAGTGGGCAATCAAGTAATTGAAAGCAATAATTTTAACGAAGGTACCACCATTGCTAGTGTTGCCGATGTAGGTCGAATGATATTTGTTGGAAAAATTGACGAATCCGAGGTAGGAAAAATAAAAATAAATTTGCCTATCGAAATTACCGTTGGAGCTATCGAAAACAAGAAGTTTGATGCTGTTTTGACCGATATTGCTCCAAAAGGAGTAGTCGAAAATGGGGCTATTCAATTCGAAATAAAAGCCTCTTTGACCAATAGAGACGATACTTTTATCAGAGCAGGTTTGAGCGCCAATGCTTCGATTATTTTAGAAAAGGCCAATAAAGTTATGGCTCTCAAAGAAGCATTAATTCAGTTTGATGCAAAAACACAAAAACCGTACGTAGAAGTGGAAACAACAACTCAAAAATTCGTTAGAAAAGATATTGTTTTAGGAGTTAGCGACGGAATTTACGTGCAAGTGAAACGCGGATTGAAATCTTCTGATAAAATAAAAGTGTGGAATCAAGGCTTGAAAAAGGAAGAGCCAAAACCATAAGCAAATCTCACAAAAAGAATTTCAATTTTAAAATAAATGTTAAATTTGTGTAGTATCTTTGCTACGCTTTCATTCAAAATATATGAAAAAAATTAATTGTTTCTCACTCGTTTTCATCCTATTGTTTGGCTTATCGATTCAGGCTCAAACTAAAAAATGGACCTTAGAAGAATGCGTAAAATATGCCATCGATAATAATATTTCAATCAAACAAACCGAATTAGATACAAAAACTGCCGAGATTGATAGAAAAGGAGCGTTGGGAAATTTTATTCCTTCGCTGAATTCCAATGCTTCGCATTCTTGGAATATTGGTTTAAACACAGATCCTACAACGGGTCTTAAAAGAAATCAAACTTCTCAATATTCATCCATGGGTGCTAGTGTTGGAGTTGATATATATAGAGGAATGCAGAATCAAAACACCCTTCGACGAGCGAATCTTTCGATTATAGCGGCAAAATATCAATTGACAAAAATGCAGGAAGATGTAGCATTAAATGTCGCAAATGCTTTCTTGCAAGTGCTTTTTAATAAAGAAAATTTGAAAGTTCAACAAGAACAATTGATAATTAATAATAAGCAATTAACTCGTTCGGAAGAATTAGTAAAAGCCGGTTCCGTTCCGCGTGGCGATTTGCTGGATATAAAAGCGACCGTTGCTTCGGACAATCAAAAAGTAATTGCTGCCGAAAACTCTTTATTGATCTCAAAATTGAGTTTGGCTCAATTGTTACAGTTAAAAGAGTTTTATGAGTTTGATGTCAGCGATGAAACTACAGCCAAGGACGAAAATAATATCTTGGCACAAACCCCAGTTTCCATCTATGAAAAAGCAAAAGAGGAAAGAACTGAATTGAAAATCGCCAAAACTAATCTGGAAATTGCCGAAAAAAATGTAGCCATTGCAAAAGGGGGTTACCAACCTACTTTGCAAGGATTTTACAACATTAACACGCAGATATCTTATCAAAATAATGCGATAATTTCGCAACCTGCAGCTCCTTTTGGTCAACAATTTAAGGACAATAGAGGACAAGCTTTTGGAGCACAATTATCCATTCCAATCTTTAATGGTTTTTCTGCCAAAAATAATGTAGAGCGTTCCAAAGTAAATTTAGAGAAATCAAAAATTGCCGTGGAACAAGAAGAATTGGCTTTGCAAAGAAATGTTTATACCGCATTTACGGATGCCAAAGGCGGTCTGAATGCCTATGAATCCTCACTAGTAGCTTTAGATGCCAGGCAAGAAGCTTACAATTATGCCAAAGAAAAATATGCAGTCGGAATGATGAATTCTTTCGATTTTAATCAATCACAAACCTTACTGTCCGCGGCACAATCTGAAGTGTTGAGAACCAAATACGATTACATTTTCAAAATAAAAATCTTAGAATTCTATTTTGGAATTCCAATCATTAAAATTTAATTCATTATGTCAAAAAAAACCATTTATTTATTAATTGGAGGAGCAGTTGTGATAATTGCTTTATTAATAATACTATCTAAAACTGGAGTTATAGGAAATAAAGACAAAGGAAAATCTGTTGAAACTGCCAAAGTCAATGCGACAACCATTGTCGAAACCGTTTCGGCAACAGGGAAAATCCAACCCGAAATTGAAGTAAAAATTGCTTCTATGGTTTCAGGCGAAATTATTGCTTTGCCAATAAAAGAAGGTCAAGTTGTAAAAAAAGGCGATTTGTTAGTAAAAATAAACCCCGATTTATATACTTCTGGATTGAACCGATCGGTAGCCAATTTATCCGGAACAAAATCGGGTTTAACTCAAGCGGATGCTTCCTATAAAGAGGCTAAGGCGAGTTACGACAGAAACAAAACCTTATTCGAAAAAGGAATTATTTCCAAGTCCGATTGGGACAAAACGGTTGCTTCTTTTGAAGTGGCCAAAGCGACCAAACAATCTGCTTATTATAATGTTCAAAGTGCTTCTGCAACTGTAAATGAAGCCAGAGACAATCTAGGAAGAACCATAATTTATGCACCCGCTGATGGAACAATTTCAGTGTTGAATGTAGAATTGGGCGAACGCGTTTTGGGGACACAACAAATGGCCGGAACCGAAATTCTTCGGGTTGCCAACCTCAATAATATGGAAGTGGAAGTCGATGTAAATGAAAACGACATCGTAAAAATAAAAGTAGGCGACGAAGCCAAAGTGGAGGTCGATGCTTATTTGAAAAAACAATTTAAAGGGATTGTCACTAGTATTTCCAATTCAGCAAGTAGTGCTTTGACAGCAGATCAAGTAACCAATTTCAAAGTTAAGATTAGAATTCTAAAGGAATCGTACCAAGATTTATTGGTTGGAAAACCAATTACGTATTCTCCTTTTAGACCTGGAATGACAGCAACGGTTGATATTCTTACCAAAACAAGAGCCAACGTTTTGGCTGTGCCAATTAGTTCAGTAGTTGTAAAATCAGACACCACGGCCGTGAAAGGATTTAAAGTAGAAGACGAGAATGAGAAAAAAGCAGCTCCAAAAAGCGAAAAGAAACTAGAATGTGTTTTCGTAAAAGTGGGTGATAAAGCTAAAATCCGAATCATCAAAACTGGAATTCAAGACGATACCAATATTGAAGTAATCACGGGACTCAAAAAAGGAGATGTGGTCATCACCGGACCTTATTCAACTGTTTCAAAGGATTTGAATTCTGGAGATAAAGTGACTTTAGAGAAAGTAGAAGAAAAAAAATAGTCATCAGTTGCAGTGTTCAGTTTGCAGATTCAATAGTCAATAAACCAGTTTATGGATTTAAACCTTTAAACTCTTAAACCTTTAAACCTTTAAACTCTTAAACCTTTAAACCATTTTGCCTTACATTCTCAACATCGAAACCGCTACCAAGAATTGTTCTGTTGCTTTGGCAAAAGATGGAAAAACAATTTTATGCAAAGAAATTGCCGAAGAAGGATATTCTCACGCGGAACGTTTGCACGTTTTTATAGAAGAAATCATCAAAGAAGCCGGAATAACTTTCAAGGATTTATCCGCCATAGCTGTTAGTCAAGGTCCAGGTTCTTACACAGGATTGCGGATTGGTGTTTCTGCCGCAAAAGGCTTGTGTTATGCTTTAGGAATTCCGCTAATCGCTGTAGATACTTTACAAGTTTTGGCTTCACAAGTCAAGGTATTGAATGGATTTATAATTCCAATGCTTGATGCTCGAAGAATGGAAGTATACAGCGCCATTTTTACTCCAAATTTAGAAAATAAAAGAGCCGTTCAAGCCGAAGTTATTACCGAAAACTCCTTCGAAGAATTGACAGAAACACTTTATTTTGTGGGTGATTGTGCCCAGAAGTGCAAACTCGTTTTAACCAAGGAAAATCATGTTTTTTTGGAAGAAATCAAATATCCTTCGGCAAAAGAAATGAGCTTTTTAAGTTTCGAAAAACACCAAAAAAATGACTTTGTAGATGTCGCTTATTTTGAACCGTATTATTTGAAGGATTTTATGATGACTGTTTCGAAGAAGTAGATTTTATTTCAAAATTCTTAAATAAGTCGTTACTATTTTTGTAGAAATTTACTTTGCCTTTTTTCTCTTCTTCCAGTGAAATGTCTATTGCAATTTTTGGGGTAGTTTTTATTTTTTTTGGCTTCTCCACTTTAGATTCTTTAAACTCAACAAAATCGAATGCTTTAAGCATTTCAATAACTGCTTTTGCCTGTTTGCTATTTTCTTTAATTGTTATGGTTACCATAATTTCTATTATTTACAAACACAAATATACAAATAATCGTGCCATCTTGCTGCAACAGGATTTGTTTTGAACACAAAACTGCTTTTATTTTGCCCCTAATTTTGAACTCTATTATTTGAAAAATATTGATGATCGTTTCTCAGAAGTAATTTTTAAGAATTAATTTTTGAAAGTATACTCAAGTTTTTTATGTTAACAATACTTGAATCCAAAGGTTGGTTAACTTTTCAAAAGTTGAAAAACCTTTTTGTTCGTACTAATTATTTAATTATTCCTCGAAACTTCTTTTACAAACGGCTGAATCACAATTCCGGCAGCATCAAAAGCTAATTTACAGCCTTCCAAAGTATCAGAACTAACAACTCCAAAATCAAGATTGTTTGCCCAAGGTCTTACAGCAAGTTGAATCGAACTATCGGTCAACAGCTTTACGGAAACTTCGGCTGCTGGAGTTTTTAATACTTTTGGGTTGTTGTTCAAAACTTCGGTAATTAAATCTTTGGCTTTTTTAATATCAGTGTCATAAGAAATGGAAAGCGTCAAATCGGCTCTTCGAAATCCTTGCAAGGAATAATTGATAATCGTGCCATTCGATAAAGCACCATTCGGAACAAAAATAGTTTGGTTGTTCCCGTTGATTAATTTGGTTACGAATATTTGGATTTCGCTTACGGTTCCCAAAACACCTTGCGCTTCAATCGTATCACCTACTTTGAACGGTTTGAAAAGGATTATCAACATTCCACCCGCAAAATTAGACAATGAACCTTGGAGTGACAGACCAACGGCAAGTCCCATTGCACCTAGAATGGCGACAAATGATGAGGTTTCTATTCCTAACTTGGAGATGAAAGTCACGAACAATAGCACTCTCAACGCCCAAAACAAAATATCGGAGAGAAAATTGGTTAAAGTGGGGTCTAAATTTCGTTTCACCATTATTTTTCGAATCAATTTATTGATAATTCGAATAGTATAAATTCCCACAAAAAGGATTAAAAAAGCGGAAATAAGTTTTGGAGAGTAATCGATTAAAACCTTGAGAAAAGTCTCGGCGTAATTAGCAATATGGTCTGGATTTACTATCATTATGAAAATAAGTAAAGTTTTAAATTAAATTAGTAATAATTTCTTGAAAATTAGAACTTGGAGCCTGACACGTTTTGTTTTTGCAAAGATAAAAAAGGGTTTCATTTTCATTAAAACGATTTTTCAAAAAAGGAAGATTTGATACTTTTTTTGTGCCAGCCAAGACTACATTTGGAAAGTACAAAGCATTTATTCTGCTGCAATATTCCAATGCTGAACCACCGCAAATCGCCAATTCTCTGTTTTGTTCTGAATAATTCAAGGCCAAATCCATCCAATTCGAATAGGCCGACGGATACTCAATATTTGGAATTATATTTTGCAACATTCGTTGGCTTACTTTTTCGTAATACGCATTTTCAAAATAAATACTCAACTGAAACAAGTTTTTTCCCATAACCGAATTCGATGCAGGAATTACATTGTCTTCAATTTCAAAATGTGATGTGATTAAGGCTTCGTCCAGATTAGAAGTAAAGGCAAAAAATCCTGATTTCTCATCATAAAAATGTTCCAAACTATAATCCGTCAACTGTTTGGCGTACTGAAGCCATTTTTCTTCAAAAGTCACTTCGTACAAACTTATAAAGGCAGCAATAACAAAGCAATAATCTTCTAAATAAGCGTTGATGGTGCTTTTCCCGTTTTTGTAATTATGCCATAGATTTCCATCACTCGACCATAGATTTTTGATGATAAAATCCGCAATTTTTAGGGCTAAAGTTAGATAGTTTTCATTTTCTAAAGTTTTGTAAGCATCAACAAAACCTTGGAGCATTATGGCATTCCAAGAAGTTAAGCATTTGTCGTCAAGCCTCGGTTTCGAACGGTTTTCTCTTTTGATATAAAGGATTTTCTCCCAGAATATTTTCTTTTTTTGAAGTGTTGAAAGGGTTATGTTATTGCTTTTTGCAATTTCTTCCAAACTTTTATTTTGAATCAAAACATAATTTTCATCTTCCCAAAGTCCAAAGGTATTGATATTGAAAACCTGACTAAATAATTCGAAATCATCCCCAATAATGGTCTTCAATTCAGGGATTTTCCAAACATAAAAAGCACCTTCTTCAAGATGGTTTTTGGCATTCAAGCTATCGGCGTCGAGCGCACAATAAAAACCGCCTTCGGAATTCATCAATTCTCTTTCGACGAAGGAAAGTGTTTTTTCGATGACTTCTTTGTACAACGGATTTTTGGTCAATTTGTAGGCATCACAATATATAGAAACCAATTGGCCGTTGTCATAAAGCATTTTTTCGAAATGGGGAACGTGCCATTTATTATCTACAGAATAACGCGAAAATCCACCATCGACCGTGTCAAATACTCCTCCAAAAGCCATTCTTGTCAGCGTGAGATTTACAAAATCGAATAATTTCATATCGTTTTTTTGGAAGGAAAAACGCAGCAAAAAATGATAATTATTGGGCATCATAAATTTTGGAGCCCTTGACATTCCGCCAAATTCCCAATCAAAATCTTTTTTCCAACTTTTGACTAAAGGAATTAAATCTTCTTGATTTATAGCGGTTTCTTGTTTTTCATTTTCAATAATACTCAATACTTGAATTCCTTGATGTAATTTCTCGGCATAATCCATCACTTTTTCGGGATCAGATTGATACACTTCTTGCAACTGACCAAGAGTTTCCATCCATTCTTGCTTTCTGAAATAGGTTCCGCCCCAAATGGGTCTTCCGTCGGGAAGTGTTACCACATTTAGCGGCCATCCGCCACGGCGAATCATCAACTGAACGGCTTTCATATAAACGGCGTCTACATCAGGTCGTTCTTCGCGATCGACTTTGATGCTGACAAAATTCTTGTTCATAACATCGGCCACCTCTTGATCTTCGAAGCTTTCGTGTTCCATAACGTGACACCAATGGCAAGCCGAATAACCAATACTTATAATGATTAGGCTGTTTTTTTCTCTAGCTTCGGCCAAGGAATTGGGATTCCAAGCCTTCCAATGCACAGGATTATTGGCGTGTTGCAACAAATAGGGGCTGGTTTCTTGAGAAAGTAAATTCATTTTTTTAGGGAAAAAGGATTAGGCGTTTATTGCCTCAACTTTTATAGCATCGTCATTCAGCATACTTTTCAGCATATTTTCGATCCCACTTTTTAGTGTAAATGTAGAAGACGGACAACCGCTGCAAGCTCCTTGCAGGATAACTTTAACGGTTTTCTCGGTTTCGTCATAGGATTCAAATGCAATATTTCCACCATCGGCTTGAACGGCTGGTTTTACATATTCTTCTAATATATTAATAATTTGTTGCGAAGTAACATCAAGATTATCAAACTCTTGGGTTTTTGTTTTTTCTTGTTCAGCTTTGGTAACAATGATGCTTTCGTCAAGAACAGTTCCGCCATTTTCGATGTATTGTTTGATGAAAGTTCTCAATTCCAAGGTGATTTCGTCCCAATTATTGACTTCATATTTGGTAACCGAAATATAATTTTCGTCTATAAAAATTTCTTTCACATACGGAAATTTAAATAATTCTTTTGCCAATGGAGAGGTAGCCGTTTCATCTATATTTTTGAATTCAACGGGGCTTTTGGTCAACATTCTGCTTACTACAAATTTCAGAGTAGCAGGATTTGGGGTGGTTTCACCGTAAACGGATATCGGTTGTTTTTGCGTTTTACTTTCAGATGCAGCAATGATTATTCCGCCATTGGCAACAAATGTTTCGATTTGGTCTGCCACGGCATCTTTAACATCTTCCCATGCTACAATGCTGAATTTTTCGATGGCAATGAAATTTCTAGAGATATAAACTGTTTTTACAAAAGGCAAGTAAAAGAGTTGTTGTGCTAGCGGAGAATTCTTTGCTTCATCAATGTTTTTGAATTCGAAACTTTCGTTCTGAGTTATAAAATTCTCGAATTCGAATTTTAATATACTTGGATTTTGCGTTTCTTTGATAGCTATTTTCGACATAATTTTTTTAATTTTTTACAAATTTAACAAAGATATTTTCCACTATTACCTATATTTGATTTTTTAAAGAATAAATTAACTTTAATTAGACTGTAGATTAAATATTTATTGTTTTTTCACGTTATTTTAATGTCGCCTCATAATCTAAATATAATACTTTTTGGATGTATCATAAAATTAAGATTTTCATAGTTCTATTCTTGATGACCCAATATTCTTATTCTCAAGAAGGAATTCCTGTATATTCTGATTATTTGTCGGACAATTATTATTTGATTCATCCTTCAATGGCTGGCGCATCAAATTGTGCGAAAATTAGACTTACTGCGCGAAAACAATGGTTTGACCAAGTCGATGCACCTGCACTTCAAACTTTAAGTTTTAACGGAAGAATTTCAGATAGATCGGGGGCTGGTATTATTATTTTTAATGATAAAAATGGGTATCATTCTCAAAAAGGAGTGAAGTTAACTTACGCGCATCATATCATGTTTTCTCGGGATGATATTGATTTGAATCAATTGTCTTTTGGTGTTAGCGCTGATTTTTCCCAAAGCCAATTGGATGAAACTGAGTTTTTGCAATCAGGAGATTTTGACCCGATTATAAATGGAATTATTGTTCAAGATGCTTCTTATTTTAATGTTGATTTTGGAGCTTCTTACAACTACCTGGATTTTTATGTGCACGGAACGGTTCAGAATGTTGTGGAAACCAAAAGAAAAATTTATACAGATTCTGAGAGTGCCAATTTGAGAAAATTTTTATTGAGTGCGGGATATGTTTTTGGAGACAAAGAAAAATTATTATGGGAGCCCTCTCTTATGTTTCAGCTTGCTGATAAAACCAAAGAAAAATCGATTGACATTAATATAAAAGCGTATAAGAATTTCGATTTTGGTAAACTTTGGGCAGCTTTGTCTTATCGCAGAAGTTTTGATGGTGCTAAATATCTCAGTGGCAGCGGTGTTTCTTCGCAAAAGCTGCAATATGTTACTCCTATTTTTGGGTTGAACTATAAAAATTTTATGTTTGCCTATACGTATTCCTATTTAGCCGGCGATGTAAATTTTGACACAGGAGGATTTCATCAAATCACCTTGGGAATCGATTTGTTTTGCAAACGCGAAAAATACGAATGTAATTGTCCTGCCATCAATTAGTACTGAAATTAATCCAATTTTTATTTCTTCAAGATGCTAATAAAATCTGTAAACGGAAAAACACCTTCTATTCCTGAGGATTGTTATGTGGCCGAAAATGCTACGATTGTTGGTGATGTTAGCCTTGGACATTCTTGTAGTGTTTGGTTCAATGCTGTTGTTAGAGGCGATGTTCATTTTATTACCATTGGCAATAAAGTAAATATTCAGGATGGTGCAATCATTCATTGTACGTATAAAAAACATCCCACAATCATTGGAAACAATGTCTCTATTGGTCATAATGCAATGATTCACGGTTGTGTGATTCACGATAATGTTTTAATAGGAATGGGGGCAATTGTTATGGATAATTGCATTGTAAAAAGTAATTCCATAATTGCGGCTGGTGCTGTTGTTACTCAAAACACAGTGGTTGAATCGGGAAGTATTTATGCTGGAGTTCCTGCAAAAAAGGTAAAAGACATTGATCAGTCTGATTTTGCAGGTGAGATTGAACGTATTGCCAATAATTATGTAATGTATTCTGGGTGGTATAAAACGGAGGAATAACCGATGTTCTTAAAAATCTTTTTCAATGACTTCATATTGCTTTCCTAGAATTTCAGAAAGTACTTTTGAATTAGAATTAGTGTAAAACACTGCTTCATTTTTTTTGCTTAATGAAAATCCTAGTTTTTTTTTCAATATATTTTGAGTTTGTTTGGCTACAGCTTCACCGGAATCTATAATTTGGATGTGAGCGGGAAGTATTTTTTTAATTTGTGGAATCAAATATGGATAATGGCTGCAACCTAATACAAGATAATCAATGTTAGCATCCATCATTGGAGTGAGATAGGAGTGAAGAAGGTGTGTCATTTCAGGCGAATTCATCTCGCCGTTTTCAATGAGTTGTACTAATCCGTGACCTACTTGTTCGATAATTTTTGTATCGTGAAACTTCTCAGCAGTTTTATGAAAAAGCTCACTATTTAATGTGCCTTGCGTAGCTAAGATTCCTATAGTTTGTGTCTTAGAATTTGTCGCTGCAGGTTTTATGGCGGGTTCTATACCAATAAAAGGAACATTGTATTTTGCCCTTAATTCTTGAATGGCATTTGTGGTGGCAGTGTTGCAAGCCACGACAATTAATTTGCAATCCAGATTTAGCAAAACCTCAGTATTTTTTTCGCTTAATGCAATAATTTCGTCTTTTGATTTTTGGCCGTAAGGTGCATTTTTGCTATCGGCTAAATAGATCGTTTTTTCGTTAGGAAGTAATTTGTGAATAGCCGCCCAAATAGAAGTCCCCCCAATGCCTGAGTCAAAAATCCCGATTGGTCGATTGTTATCCATAGAAACAAAGTTAGTTCCTCCATTGCAAATATCCTAAAAATTCATACCATAAAAAAAACGCTCAATCCAAGAATTTGGTTGAGCGTTTTCATATTAATGAAGGTGTGTTTTTAGAACCCTAAATCTTTTTTTACATCTGCAGTCAAGTTAGGACCATCTGCAAGTAAAAGCGTAGTTCCATCAAGAACATATTGATATCCTTTAGCTTTACCCACTTTTTGGATAGAAGCTCTTACTTTTTCGTAGATAGGTTTAGTTATCGCTTCTTGTTTTGTTTGCAATTCTTTTTGGGCATTTTGACCAAAATCTTGAATTCTTTTTTGCATATCTTGAACTTCTTTTTGGCGTTCAGCATTTACAGCATCAGTAACAGTTGCAGCTTCAGCATCATACTTTTTTAGTTTAGCCTGAAATTCTTCGGCCATTTTTTTGTAATCTGCATCATAAGTGGCGCTCAATTTTTCGAGTTGTTTTTGAGCATCCAACATTGCTGGCATTTTTGTCATAATTTCGCTTACATCAACGTGAGCTGTTTTTGCTTGAGCGTTCATAGTTTGGCTGGCTCCTAAAACAAGTATTGCAGCAATTAGTAATGTTTTGATTTGTTTCATCGTTTTAAAATATTAATTAATTAGTGTTTGTATTCTCTTTTATTGTTTTTAAACTGTCTTTTGCTTTTTTAGCGGCTTCTCTATCTTCTAGTATTTTTTTTCTTTTTTCTTCTAAAGCTTTTTTGCGGTCTTCAATTACTTTATTTCGATTTTCGAGAGTTTTCGCTCTGGCGTCTGCTTGTTGTTGTTTCGCTTCTTCTACAGCTGTTTTTGCAGTTGTATCTTTGGTCGCTGTTGTACTAGGTACAGTTTTAGCTGGTTCAGCGGAAGTTGTTGGCGTTTTTACCCCCTCTTTTGTTGGACTCTCAGAAACCGTGCCAGTTTTTTTAGCTTCTAGTGCTTGTTTTCTTTTTTCTTCTTGTGCTTTTTTATTGTCTTCGATCACTTTTTTACGATCTTCAATTGTTTTTGCTCTAGCGTCTGCCTGTTTTTGTTTTGCTTCTGCAGCTGATGTTGCGGCAGCCGTTTTTACTGCTTCTTTTTCAGCATTAGAATCTGTTGTTGCGTCAGTAGTTTTAGTTGTTACCGGAACGGTTCCAGATTTTTTAGCTTCTCTTTCAGCTAGAATTTGAAGTCTTCTTTCTTCTAAGGCGTTTTTCTTATCTGCAACTGCTTGTTGTCGAATTCTTAACTTTTCAGCTCGTTCATCGGCTTGTGCTTGTTTTGCTTCTGCTGCGGCCGTTACTGCTGCTTCTTTAGTTACAGAAGTACCAGTTGGCGATGCTGTTTTTGCAGACGTAGGAGTTGTGCCATTTATCCTAGCTTCTCTATCAGCCATAATTTGCAATTTTCTTTCTTCAGCGGCTTTTTTCCTTTCTTCCTGCATTAATAGTCGATTGGCTATAACTGCTTCACGCGCAGCTTTTTTTGCATCTAATGATTTTTGTTTTTTTGCTAAAGCCGGATTATCGTCCATTGCTTCTTCTTTGGCTTCTTTGGCTTCTTCTTCTTTAAGTTGTTTTTTTGTGAGTTGCTCTCTTTTTTCAGTTCGATTCAAAACACGAATAATTTGATCGCTTATGTCAAATCTTTTTGCAGCAAAAAGCATGGTCATATCAGAGGTTTTGTCAAAAATGAAATCGTATTTTTTGGCTTCTGCAATGTCTTGAACTGCCGTAAAAACTTGGTCTTGAATAGGTTTTGTTAAACCCGCTTTTTGGGTCATTAAATCGCCATTTGGACCAAATCTTTTTTGTTGTAAGTCTAAAGTTTCGTTTTCAAGGAACACAATTTCGGCATTTCTTTCTTCAATAAGTCCTTTAGTCAACAATGCTTTTTCGGCTTTTAAAGCGTCTTTTAGCTTGTTGATCTCCATTTTCTTGGTCTCAATTTCTTGTTTCCATTTTTGGGCTTTCTGTTCTAGCTGGTTTTGAGCTTCGGTATAATCTGGTACATTTTGCAAAATGTATTCCATATCAATATAACCAACCTTAGTACCTCTGGTTTGTCCATTAGAGGTATTTACTCCAAGGAATACTAAAAATATAAATAATAATTGTTTTCTCATAACTTTAGCTGTATTAGAAAAATTAATATCGAATTTTTTAAAATTGTTGGCCAATTATAAAATGCGTTTCCCATCCATTTGCTTTCGGAGATAGCAGCCCATTTGCCATTGGCAAACCATCAAAGCCGTATCCAAAATCAATTCCTAATAATCCAAATGCAGGCATAAACACTCTTAATCCTGCTCCAGCCGAACGACTTAAAGCAAATGGATTGTAATTTTTGAACGTATCAAATGATGAACCTGCCTCTAAAAACGTAAGCGCATATATTGATGCTGATGCTTTTAAGGTAATTGGGTAACGTAATTCTAACGAATATTTATTATATATTGTTGCTCCAATTGCTTGTCCTCCCTTATTTACAGGTGTTAAAGACCCATTTGGATAACCTCTCAAAGCTACGGTTTCTCTACCATCCATCGAATAATTTGCCATTCCATCTCCTCCCAAATAGTATCTTTCGAAAGGGATAACGCCTCTATCTTTATTGTAAGCACCTAAGAATCCAAATTCAGTCAACGATCGAAATACTAATTTACCATAAACTTTGGTATACCAATCCGCTTTGAACTTTATTTTGTAATATTCTAACCAATTGTATTTTTTTTGATCCACTTTTGGCACATCTGTATCTGCATTTTGATAGTCAGATCCAACACTCATTGGACCACTTACGCCATTTATTGTAGTTTGTTTTATATAATCACCAGGGCTTAGCGGTTTGTTGTCAACTCCATAAGTAGATGTAGTTCCTTGGTATCTTGTTTTATATTCCGCTTGATCTCCTAATGTCGCATAATTAACGCCATTAAACAAAGAATAAGGAAGTGAAAATTTACCTACTAAACTAAATTCTGCACCATATATTGGAAATATAGGATTGATTCCTTTGTTGCTTCTGGAAAGTCCGATAGTGTAGGCTAAATTTCGTGATGCACCATTACCAAAAGTAAATAAACCTGTATTGTAATTGTGTAAATCGTAATGTTGGTAACTTATGGTTTGTGATAATCCAAAATAATCATCGGGAACAGTAAGTCTTTTGTAAATACCAACCGACATAGTTAAGATATTAAAACTTTTACTTTTATTAACTTTTTGGGTTTGATAATTATTATCAAATTGAGTGGTGTAAGATAAAGAGGTGCTTAGCTGCACTGGTTTTTTCTTGCCAAACCACGGTTCTGAAAAGGACAAACTATAGGTTCTATAGTAAGAACTCGCTTGTAATCGTAAGGAAACTTTTTGACCATCACCCATAGGAAGAGGTTTGTAAGCCTCTTTATTAAATAGGTTTCTTGCCGAGAAATTATTGAATGACAATCCTAATGTTCCAATGAAACCACCTCCGCCATAACCACCTTGGAGCTCAATCTGGCTGGCTCCTTTTTCGGTCAAAGGATATTCAATATCTACTGTTCCCGCTGCAGCATCAACGTTTTTGAATTTTGGTTCAATAGCTTCTGGATCAAAAAATCCTAATTGTCCAATTTCACGAATAGTTCTAATGAGCAAATCTTTGTTGTATTTTTCGCCTGGTTTTGTTCTTAATTCTCTATAAATTACGTGGTCATTTGTTTTGTCATTTCCAGTAACGGTAATTTTGTTGAAATAAGCGATTGGCCCTTCGGTAATTCGAATTTCAAAGTCGATAGAGTCGTTTGCTGTTTTGGTTTCTACTGCATTTATTGTGGAAAATAAATAACCATTGTTTTGGTATAAATTGGTAATATCATCGCCATCTGGTTTAGATTTGTCCGCAATTCTTTTTTCTAAAAGCACACCATTATAGGTGTCTCCTTTTTTGATGCCAAGCATTCCAAGAAGTCCTTCATCGGAATACACCGTATTTCCTAGAAATTTAATATTTCCAAAACGGTATTTGTTGCCTTCTTCCACTTTTATTTTAATCATCAAAGCCTTCAAATCAGTGTTATACGCCACTGAGTCCGAGAGTATTCTGGCATCTCGATACCCTCTTTCTTTATAAGCTGCAATTACTTTTTCTAAATCGGCTTCGTATTTTGCCTTGATAAACTTTGACGTTTTTATACTTAAAAGCTTTTTACGTTTGGTGTCTTTCATTGCAGCGAGCAAAGTTTTGGATTTTATCTCTTTGTTTCCTTCAAATACGATGTCCTTAATTTTGACTTTCGAGCCTTTATCAATTTTCACAACCATATTAACTTGGTTAATTTGCGCTGTGTCTATAACGGTATTAATGGTTACCTTGGTATTGTAAAAACCGTCTTTTTTGTATTTATTTTCAATATAATTTTTGGTAGTTGTTATTAAATTTTCATTGACTACTTTGCCTTTTGTAAGGCCATTATCTTTTATCAATCCTTCGATTTTGCTTTTGTTGACACCCACGAATTTTACCTCATTTAATTTTGGTAATTCTTCGACGTGTAAATCAAGAAAGATACTGTCTTTTTCGATTTTATTTACATAAAATGAAATCTCATCAAACAATCCTAGTTTTCCTAATTTTTTGATGGCATTGCTAATTTCTTCGCCGGGAACGGTAATTTCCTGCCCTTTTTCAAGACCTGCAAAGGTGACAACGGTATTTGAGTTAAAACTTATTTTGCCAACTACGTTAACTTTGGCTAGGATGTAGGTTTTTCCTTGGTCAAACGGGACTCTTTCTTGGGCTTTAATTTGTGAAAAACTTCCAAAAATCAATAGGCTAAGTACTATCTTTATGCTTCTTTGTAACACTAAAAAATTATTTAATTTGTTCACTTGTTTTTCCAAATCTACGCTCTCTTTTTTGATAACTAATGATAGCCTCATACAAATCTTGTTCTTTAAAGTCAGGCCATAATATATCAGTAAAATATAATTCTGCATAGGCAATTTGCCACAACAAAAAATTACTTATTCTATGTTCTCCGCTTGTTCTTATCAATAAATCTACCTCGGGTAAATTTCGCGTGTAAAGATGCTCATTTATAATTGAATCGTCAATAGAGTCTAATGAAATTATATTATTTTTAACTTTATCGCTAATGTTTCTTACAGCATTTACGATTTCTTCTCTCGAACCATAGCTCAATGCCAGAGTTAGTGTCATTCGAGAATTATTTTTGGTTTTGTCAATGACATCCAGAAGTTCGTTTTGGGCTGATTTTGGTAATTTTTCTAAGTTACCAATGGTATTCAATTTGATATTGTTTTCTTGCAGAGTTTTAAGTTCTTTCTTTAATGATCGGACTAATATTTTCATTAAAGTATCAACTTCCAGTTTGGGTCTGTTCCAGTTTTCGGTAGAGAATGCGTATAAGGTAAGGTTTTCAATCCCTAATTTGGCACACGTTTTTATGTTTGATTTTACGGATTTTGTACCACTTTCGTGACCTAAAGTTCTTAACAGTCCTTGTTTTTTTGCCCAACGGCCATTGCCATCCATAATGATGGCTAAATGTTTAGGTAAATTTGTTAAGTCTATCGATTCTAGTAGATTCATTTCTTTATTCTGCACAATAACATGGCTTGTTTCCAAAGGTGTACGTTAGGGTTAGCCCTGAGAAAACGTACCAATCATTATTATTTATATTTCCAAATTTAGGAAAAATTTCGTCCTTTGGATTACTTCCGTCCAAATTATCTGTAAATGTGTATCTTGCTCCAATTTCCATAGCCAATATTACATGAGGAAATACATTTGATTTTATACCCAAAGTCATAGGAATTGCTAATGCACCCGAATGATGATCCAGCATTACAATTTGTCCCGACGATAAATAAGCATCGTGAGAGCGGAAATAACTTAAGCCCGAATGAACATATGGCGTATATTTCCTTTCAACTTCATGTAAATTAAAATCAAAAAAATTAAATTCAAGGCCTAAAGATACTTCTTTTATACTGTTTCTAAAATGAAATCCTCTTAGATTTCTTCCAGGTTCATTTGAATCAATGTCATTTGCATAAATATAAGCGCCATTTATTGAAAAGCGATAAGCCAATCTTGGACTTTTATTCCATTTATAAAGAAGTCCCATTGCGGGTTTGTTTGGCGAAATATAGGTTGTGGAACCCACATCGCCAATGTAATTACTTCCGCCCACAAATACGCCAATTTCGTGAATTTGTGCATTCATTGTTAAAAAGAAGAACAAGAATAGTAGATTAAAAAGTTTATACATTTATTTAAAATTGCGTGCAAATATAATAATTATCGACACGAATCAATACACATTAGATTAAATGTGAACTTTATTGAAAAATTAACTCAAAAAATTAATTTCAATTATTGATTCGATAGTACAGAAACGGTAAAAATCAAGATATTCGTATAGCAAGTGCAAAAAATGGTTTAATTTCTTCGGTCTTCTCCCCAAAATAACTTGGTGCGAAGTGTTTTCAAAAAAGTTTCGTTAGGAATTTCGACCATATTTATTTCAAAAGGGGATTTTTTTATAAATAATATGGTTTCGTTTTTTACAGAAATAATTCTCGAATCAAGTGAGACTAAATAATGGTCGTCTCGTCCAGAAACTTTTAATCTGATTTCTGTTTCATCAGGAACCACCAGCGGACGAGCATTTAGATTGTGTGGTGCAATGGGAGTAATAACAAGACTCCTTACATTTGGTGTGAATATTGGACCGCCACAACTCAAAGAGTAGCCTGTAGAACCCGTTGGCGTTGCAATAATTAGACCATCGGCCCAATAAGAATTCAAATATTCGTTGTTCAAATAAGTTTCAATCGTTATCATCGAAGTAGTATCCTGACGACTCACAGAAATTTCATTCATAGCAAAATTAATGTCTTGAATGGCCTCATTGTCAGGGGAACAAGTCAAACTCAGCAAGGTTCTTTTAGAAACGGAATATTTTTTATCGATAATAAATTGCATAAATTCATCAATATTATCTTTTTGAACTGTGGCTAAAAACCCTAAGCGTCCAGCATTTATCCCTAAAATGGGCACTCCCGAATCTCGAACCAAAGTTGCTGCTCTCAAAATAGTTCCATCGCCACCAATACTTATTAGCATATCAAAACTACTATTTAGTTCCGTATAGGATGCAAAAGTGGGATATCCTTTTTCGATAAGATTTTTTTCGAATAAGATTTTTAAAAAATTGGATTCAATAATTATCTCAACATTATTCTTAATCAGAAAAATTAAAATGTCTTTGATGATGGGTTCGGTGCTATTCTGATAATACTGTCCGTAAATGGCTACTTTCATTTTCGTATTAAATATTTAGGTATTTGTCCAAATAATCAGAGCGTTCCTTTAAAGTATTGATATAATTATCTTCAAAATGTTCCGAAATAATTTCATAATTATACCTTCTAAAAGACTGAATTATTTCATTCATAACTCCTAAACTTATTTTGATGGTCACTTGCGTATTTTCAGAATCAGCTTCGGACACGAATAAACCTAATATTTTGCCGTTGTTACTTTCAATGATTTGGGTAATTTCGCCTACTGAGTAGTCCAAAGTTCTCTTTTGGATTACAATTATTCCTCCTGATTCTTGCAAAAATGGTGTTTCATGAAAAAAATCCATAATATCTCTAATTTCATAATACCCTACATATTTATTGCTGTGGTCTAAAACCGGAACTAAATTGGTTTTGTTTTTTGCAAAAACTTCTAAAACGTCGAGCCATATCATGGTGTTTCGGGCAAAAAATCCTTCGAGTGAATATCGGTAATCAATTATTTTTTTTAAACTGTCAAAAGTTTCAATATCCTCAGAGGCAATACTACCAATGTAGATTTCCTCCTCAACCACTGGAAAATGAGAGAATGTCAACTCACTAAAAAAGTCTTGCACAGCCGTAATAGTCTCCTGACTGTCAATGGCTTTAAAATCATTAGTAATATATTCTGCAATTTCTTTCATAAATCAATCTAAAATATTTGATGCAAAATAATCAAAATTATACAATAACAGCTAGTTTACTTTGTATTTTTGCATTTCAAGTTCGAAAATTATTCCAATGACAAAGTTAAGTGTAAATATTAACAAAATAGCCACTTTGCGTAACGCTCGTGGCGGAAATGTTCCCGATTTATTAAAAGTAGCTGTTGATATTCAAAAATTTGGAGGCCAAGGAATCACGATTCATCCGCGTCCAGACGAAAGACACATTCGATATCAGGACGCTCGTGATCTAAAATCAATTGTTTATACCGAATATAATATTGAAGGAAATCCAGAGAAATCCTTCGTCGATTTGGTGCTCGAAATAAAACCAACACAAGTCACATTAGTGCCTGATGCTATCGATGCAATTACTTCGAATGCGGGTTGGGACACCATAAAATACAAAGATTTTCTAACTGAAATTGTTCAGGAATTTCAACGCAACGGCATTAGAACGTCGATTTTTGTGGATCCCGTTTTCGACATGATCGAAGGCGCCAAAATCATTGGAACCGAAAGAATCGAATTGTACACAGAGGCTTTTGCTCACGAATTCAGTATTGGAAACAAAAACGGAATTGACCCTTATGTAAAATCGTCTATTTTGGCGAATGAACTTGGATTAGGAATTAATGCTGGACACGATTTGAGTCTTGACAATATTCAATTTTTCAATCAAAATATTCCTGGGTTGTTAGAAGTTTCCATTGGTCACGCACTCATTTCCGAAGCCATTTATCTGGGATTGGACAATGTGGTCAATATGTATTTACAAAAACTGAAATAGTTTTTAATAAGGATAAAATAATTTGGAATTGTAGGAATCTGCATTCTAAAATCTGCACCCGAGACCGAAGGTCGAACGGGCGAAGCAATCTAAAATCTGCAATCTAATGTTATATTCAAAAATAGAGGGAAGCGGGAAGCCGCTCCTAATTCTACACGGATTCTTAGGAATGTCCGACAATTGGAAAACCATGGGAACGCAATTTGCTGCCAATGGTTTTCAGGTTCATTTATTGGATTTGCGCAACCATGGCAAGAGTTTCCATTCCGAAGATTTCAGTTACGAAATAATGGCTCAGGATGTTTATGACTATTGCAAAGCCAATAATCTTGAAAAAATTGACATTCTCGGTCATTCAATGGGCGGAAAAACTGCCATGCTTTTTGCAACACTTCATCCTGAAATAGTCGAAAAATTAATTGTCGCGGATATTGCTCCAAAATTTTATCCACAACATCATCAAAGTATTTTGGAGGGATTGAATGCAGTCGATTTTTCAAAAAAACCAAGCCGAAAAGAGGTTGAAGAAATCTTAACCAAATACATTCCTGATTTTGGAACGCGACAATTTTTGCTGAAAAGTTTGTATTGGAAAGAACCAGGACAACTCGCTTTTAGATTTAATTTGGCTGTTTTCAATAAGAAAATGGATGAAATTGGAAAAGCGCTTCCCGAAAATGCTATTTTCACCAAACCAACACTTTTTATCCGCGGTGAAAATTCCAATTATATTCTTGATGAAGATTTTGGAAACATACAACAACATTTTCCTGATTCGATAATTGAAACCATTCCCAATGTTGGGCATTGGCTTCACGCCGAAAATCCGAAAATCTTTTATGAAATGACGACTTCTTTTTTAAAATAAAATAAAAAAAGCCCTTTTCAAATTTGATGGAAAGGGCTTTTGTATTTTAAAATCTGAAATTTAGTTTTTCATAATCTTCATAGTTTCTATTTTCCCAGCATCAGAAGTTACTTTTAATAAGTAAACACCAGTTTCAAGTGTTTTCAAATCTAAATTTGCACTGTTTAAAGCTGAAAAGTTAGATTTATAAACTTGTTTTCCTAACAAATCATAAACGGTAGCTTCTTTAATCAAGGATGTTTTTGAATCTAGCTGTACAATTCCATTCGTTGGATTTGGGTAAACTGAAATCTGGTTTTTTAAATCAAAGCTGGGAGTTTTTAAAGGGATTCCATTGAATTTTGAAATTCCTCCAACAGTTGATGAAGTATTCATGCCAGCTGAAAATCCAAAAGAATTATTTAAAAAGGCTAAGGCGCCATGAAAAACACCTGTATCAATTGTTGTCCAAGTAACGCCATCGTTTGTGCTATAATAGGAACCAAAAGGACTTGCCGCCGCAGCAGCCACTAAAATTGACGTTCCGGGAATATAGGAAATATCTGTTTTATAAAAATCGGGCGTTGTAATTGGATTCCAAGTTGCGCCTCCATCAGCAGTGCTATAAAGTTTCATAGAATCATGGATCATCATAATACCTTTGTTTGCATCTGAAAAAGCAAATCTATCTAAACCAAAATCAATACTATAAACCGAATCATAAGCTGTCCAACTTAGTCCTTTGTCTGAAGATTTGAAAATTCTTCCCATATCAGTTCCAAACCAAATTGTATTTCCTGAAACAGTATAAAGGTTATTATATCCAAATTCGCCAGCGATATCTGGATCTGGAATATTGGCTCCCGGAACTCTAGTCCAATTTGTTCCTCCATCTGTAGTAGTATAGATTTCGAACTCGCCATTTTCGGGATCACCTTGTGCAACGCCATTGTTCGCATCCCAGAAATAAACAAAATTAGCATAAGAATCTATAGGATTATTAAATAAAGCCGTAGTTTGTTTTATCCAGTTTGTTCCGCCATCCGTTGTTTTCCAAATTCCTCCAGTCGTAAGTGCGCCTGGAATTACAGAAACCCATGCAGTTGTTGCTGAAACGGCTGTAATAGAAGACGATCCCATATCAGTGGAATTCGCTCCTAAATTAATTGTGCCGGGTATCCATGTGTTTCCGCCATCTGTGCTTTTTGTGAATTCTTTAGTGGTAAAATCCTGATTAACAGGATCTGAATTGTCAAAGGCATTTGCCCAAATAACATTTTGATCTACTATCGAAATGCTGTTTAAAGATCTGGAAGGAGTAGTAAATCCTGTCGCTTTTTCCGTCCAAATTTGGGCATTTGCCACAAACGAACTTATCATTATCAGAGAAAGTAATAGTTTTTTCATAGTTTTAGCTTTAAGATGTTGAAACGAAGATAGATAAAAACGCACATATTAGAATATTTATTTTACTTTTGAAATAAAAAAACTTATGAAACTACTTATCAGAATTTTAATTACCTCCGGATTGGTTTTGCTAATCGCGAACTTTATGTCAGGTGTTCACGTTGCAAGTTTTACTACCGCTTTAATTGTAGCCGTTGTTTTGGGACTGCTCAATATTTTTATTAAACCCATTTTGGTTATCCTAACGTTACCAGTAACAATCGTAACACTTGGATTATTTTTATTTGTTATTAATGCCATAATTATTTTGCTGTGTACCAATATTGTGGGTGGATTTAAGGTGGATTCTTTTTTGACAGCACTGCTTTTTAGTATTATATTGTCTATTTTACAATCTTTAGTGTATTCAATTATTGGCGAAGATAAATAGTGAATTCATTGAAAATGAACGAAGAATAACGGACTAAAATTCAATAGATTAAAAACTTGTTTGGGTTGCAAAAATTTTATAATTTTGCAACCCAATTTTATTATGTAAATTAAAGACGAAGATGGATATCAAAAGAGTAGCATTAGACGCAGTAAATGAAACAATTGTAATGACCGTGGTTCCTATGGATTACAAAGGTCAAGTTGCAAAAAGAATAAACGAAAAAATGCCTTTGGCAACCGTAAAAGGTTTTAGAAAAGGTGCTGTGCCCAAAGAACTTGTTGAAAAACAATACGGAAAATCAATAAAACAAGAAGAAGTTAAGAAAGTAGTTGATTTGGCATTGGAGCGTTTTGTACAATCCGAAAGATTGAATCTTCTTGGAACTCCGCTTGCTAAAGAAAACGAAAACTTTTCTTGGGACAACGAAGAATTGGTTTTTGAATACGAAATAGGGTTGGTTCCAAATTTCGAAATTGATCTAGAAGCCAAAAACAAGATTATAAAATATGTGGTTGTTGCCGATGATAAAATGATTGAAGGTCAAATTGCCCGCATCCAAAAACAATTTGGTACCCCAATTCCGCAAGAAATTGTTGAAGCTGGATTTGATGTTTCTGGAACATTTGTCAATATCGAAAAAGGAATTAATAATCCAACCACCTTTTCTTTAGATATTTTCAAAGAAAAAAGTACTTCGGATAAATTCATTGGAAAAAAAGTAGGCGATGTCGTAACCGTGAATACAAAAGGTTTGTTTGACGACGCTCACAAATTGATGGACACAATGAAGGTGGCGCACGATGACGTTCACGGACTTGAAGTTGACGTTGATTTTACAATCGAAGGTATCAATTCAACAGAATTAGCGGAGTTAAATCAAGAATTATTCGACAAACTTTTTGGACCTGGAAAAGTAACTTCTCTTGAAGATTTGAAAGCCAATATCAAGGAAGGAGCCGAAAACCAATTCGCTGAGCAAGCAGACCAAAAATTATTAAATGATGTAACGGAATTTTTAATCGAAAACACAAAATTCGATCTGCCCGCTGAATTTCTTAAAAAATGGTTGCAAACCGTGGGTGAAAAACAACTTACTCCAGCAGAAGCTGAAGTTGAATATACAAGATCAGAAAAAGGATTGCGTTTTCAATTAATCGAGGGAAAAGCAATGGCGCAAAGCAATATTCAAATCACTTTCGAAGATTTGAAAGCCTTTACTACAAAATCAATCCGTCAGCAAATGGCACAATTCGGGCAAACAAATCCTACAGACGAAGAAGTTCAAGGAATTGTAGCCAGAGTTTTGGCAAACCAAGAAGAGGTAAAAAGACTCTCGGATCAGGTTGTAGCAGCGAAATTATTGGACTTGTTTAAAGAAAAAGCAAATCCAACCACAAAAGAAGTAAACTATGACGAATTTATTACCGCATTTTACGGAGAATAAATTTTAGAAAAAATTAGTATCTTTGAGCGTCAAAAGAATAATTTTTTTGACGCTCTTTTTTTTTAAAGTTTCTTACTATTTAAAATTAAGACATATTGGCATCTTTGTAAAGAGGGTATGACCTTTGTTAAAATAAATATTCAGTATATAACGTAAAACTTAGAACAAATAAATATGAACTACGGTAAAGAATTTAAAAAGTTTGCAACAAAACACCAAGGGATAAACGCAATGTACTACGACAAAATCGTGGCGGCCATGAATCCAACCAATATGACTCCTTATATTATTGAAGAACGCCAGTTGAATATTTCTCAATTAGACGTTTTTTCAAGATTAATGATGGACCGAATTATTTTCTTGGGAACAGGAATTGATGACCAAATTGCTAATATTGTTCAAGCACAATTGCTTTTTCTTGAAAGCGCCGATGCTTCAAAAGATATTCAAATTTACTTGAATTCACCAGGCGGCAGCGTTTACGCGGGATTAGGAATTTATGACACGATGCAGTACATAAAACCAGACGTTGCTACAATTTGCACCGGAATGGCAGCTTCTATGGGAGCAGTTTTGTTGTGCGCTGGTGCAGCAGGAAAACGTTCGGCATTGCCACATTCACGAGTAATGATTCACCAACCATCAGGCGGAGCACAAGGTGTTGCAACGGATATGGAAATCAACTTGCGTGAAATGTTGAAACTAAAAGACGAATTATACCAAATCATTTCGGAGCATACAGGACAAACTTTCGATAAAGTGCACAAAGACAGTGAGCGTGACTATTGGATGATTGCCGATGAAGCGAAGGAATACGGAATGATTGACGAAGTGTTGAGAAGAAGTTAAATTAGATAACAGATTTCAGAATTCAGACCGCAGTTTTTGCAATCTGAAATCTGAAATCTAAAATCTGCAATCTAAAAAGATGGCAAAACCAAAATTAGAATGTTCATTCTGTGGAAGAAAAAAACCGGAAACGAATTTATTGATTGCCGGAATCGATGCGCATATTTGTGATAAATGTATCGAGCAAGCCCACGGAATTGTGTTAGAAGAATTAAAATCAAGCAGTAAAGCAAAGTTGCCTAATGATTTAGTTTTAAAGAAACCAAAAGAAATTAGAGCTTTTCTAGATCAATATGTTATTGGTCAGGATCAAACCAAAAAAGTGATGTCCGTTGCAGTTTACAACCATTACAAACGGTTAATGCAACAAGAATTGAACGATGATGTTGAGATTGAAAAAAGCAACATTATTATGGTAGGTCAAACTGGAACTGGGAAAACATTGGTTGCCAAAACCATTGCTAGAATGCTAGACGTTCCATTGGCAATAGTGGATGCGACAGTTTTGACAGAAGCTGGTTATGTTGGTGAAGATGTCGAAAGTATTTTGACACGTTTATTGCAAGCGGCGGATTATGATCTTGCAAAAGCGGAAAGAGGAATCGTGTTTATTGACGAAATTGATAAAATTGCCCGCAAAAGCGATAATCCATCCATTACTCGTGATGTTTCTGGAGAAGGTGTTCAGCAGGCATTATTGAAATTATTGGAAGGAACGGTGGTAAATGTTCCGCCAAAAGGAGGAAGAAAACATCCCGACCAAAAATTTGTTGAGGTCAATACCCAAAATATTTTGTTTATTGCAGGAGGCGCTTTCGACGGAGTTGAAAAAATTATTTCGAAACGATTGAATCGCCAAGCCGTTGGTTACAGTACTTCAAGGAATGTCGATAATATTGATAAAGACAATTTGTTGCAATATATTATTCCAAAAGACATCAAGGATTTTGGATTAATTCCTGAAATTATTGGTCGTTTACCCGTGTTAACTCATATGGACCCTTTGGATAGAGAAACCTTGCGAGCTATTTTGACCGAGCCTAAAAATGCCTTAATCAAACAGTATCAAAAATTATTTTTGATGGACGATGTGGAATTCAGTATCACGGACGATGCTTTGGATTTCATTGTCGAAAAAGCTTTGGAATACAAACTCGGAGCTCGTGGATTGCGTTCTTTATGCGAAGCCATCCTAACCGATGCAATGTATGAATTACCAAGTTCAGATGATAAAATATTAGAAATCGATGTGGATTATGCCAAAGAAACTTTGAATAGAAATTTATTAAAACGATTGGAAATTGCTTCGTAAATAAATTTCAAGCTCAATTTGAATTAAAATAAAGCTCAAAAACAGTCGTTTTTGAGCTTTATTCGTTAATATAGAGAACTTCAAAGTCATAAATTCAATACTGTAAGTTATAGTAAATCCGAAAAATGAAATAAAAATTTAACCATTTCCTCTTCCCAAAAAATCCTCCAATATCCTTTTTTATAACCAATAGATTGTCGATTTTTGTCCCTCTTAAATTAATATACTAAAAATGGCGACAGTAGATAAAGAGATTATTTTATTAAAAGTTTCTGGACAGGACAAACCTGGAGTAACTGCGGGCTTAACCTCTATATTGGCCAATTATGATGCCACTATTTTAGACATTGGTCAAGCCGATATTCACGATACGCTTTCCTTAGGAATTTTATTTGAAGTAAAAGCAGGGTCTAGTTCGGGTAGTGTTTTAAAAGATTTATTATTCAAGGGATACGAATTGGGAATTAAAGTTAAATTTATTCCGATTTCGATTCCCGATTATGAAATTTGGGTAAAAGGACAAAGCAAACAACGGTATATCATCAATGTTTTGGGCGAAACTTTGACTGCCAAGCAATTGTCTGCTGTAACCAAAATAATGTCAGACCAAAAATTGAATATTGATTCCATCATACGATTGACAGGAAGAACTTCGGTGGTGGAGAAAGAAGAATACCCTCGCTCTTGCGTACAATTATCGGTAACGGGTACTATTGTCGATAAAACGCTGATGACATTCAATTTTATGGAAATTTCTAGAGAATTAGACGTAGATATTTCGTTTCAAGAAGATAATATGTACAGAAGAAACCGTCGTCTCGTGTGTTTTGATATGGATTCGACCTTGATTCAAACCGAAGTAATCGATGAATTGGCAGAATTGGCTGGTGTTGGAGAACAAGTTAGAGCCATTACCGAATCGGCGATGAATGGCGAAATTGATTTTAGCGAAAGCTTCAAAAAACGTATGGCTTTGCTGGAAGGTTTGAGCGAAGATGTTTTGCATAAAGTTGCCATTAATTTACCGATAACCAAAGGCGCACATCGCTTGATGAAAGCCTTAAAATATTACGGCTATAAAACGGCAATTTTATCTGGAGGATTCACCTATTTTGGCGATTATTTGCAAAAAGAATTAGGAATCGACTATGTGTACGCCAACCAATTGGAGATTAAAGATGGTAAACTTACCGGAAAATATTTAGGTGAAATTGTAGATGGTCAAAAGAAAGCGGAATATCTAAAAGCCATTGCCGAAAAAGAAGGCATCCACATTAACCAAACTATTGCTGTTGGTGATGGAGCGAATGATTTGCCAATGTTAAACTTGGCTGGTTTAGGAATTGCTTTTCACGCCAAACCTAAAGTTAAAGAAAGTGCCTCGACTTCTATTTCTAGTTTAGGTTTGGATGGTGTTTTATATTTATTGGGTTATCACGACCGTCATATTGATATGATGCAGGAATAAAAATATTCAAATTGCACTATAACTAAATCCCGTATTGAAAAAATTTTCCACACGGGATTTTTTGTTCAAATTTGAATATTTGAGTGTTATGATTTATTTTAGGCTGGGGCAGGATTCGTTTTTCCGAAGATTTACAAATTCCTCTTGCACCACAACTCATTCGATGTGGCCCACAAGAAGCGAAAAAGGAAATTATAAACACTATTAAAAGTAGTTTTTTCATTTTACTGTTGCACAATTGCCTGCCTATTTTTCAATTGTTCTAAATAATCTCTTTCATTCGATAATCTCGGAATTTTGTGCTGTCCTCCCAATTTGTGTTTATCTTTTAGCCAATCGTAAAATAAATTAGGTCTTGCAATATTGATAATCAAAGGATTCAAAGTCATATTATTGTAGCGTTTGGCTTCATAATCCGAATTCAAAGTTTGCAAAGTTTCATCCAAAACTTTTTGAAAAAGCGCCAAATCACTCGGGTTTTTCTTGAATTCTATCATCCATTCGTGCGCTCCTTTTTCCTTGTCTTTCATAAAAACAGGAGCAACGGTATAATCCACCATTTCGGTTTTGGTTATATGACAAGCTTTCGCAATGGCTTGATCGGTATTCTCGACCATCAATTCTTCACCAAAAACATTGATGTGATGTTTGGTTCTACCAGTCACTCTTATTTTATATGGATTTAAGGAAGTAAAACGAACGGTATCACCAATCATATAACGCCACAAACCAGAATTGGTAGTGATAATTATAGCATAATTTTTAAAAAGTTCCACATCCGATAACCGAATTGTTTTTTGATTTGACGTTCCAAAAGTATCCATTGGAATGAATTCGTAGAAAATTCCGTAATCCAACATTAGTAATAAATCGTTGGAATCATTCAAATCCTGAATGGCAAAAAAACCTTCGGAAGCATTGTATATTTCGTAATATTTGAAATCTTTTTTTGGAAGAATTTTTTGATACTGTTCTCGGTAGGGTTCAAAACTTACGCCACCATGGAAATAAACTTCCAAATTGGGCCAAAATTCTAATAAATTTCCTTTGCCCGTTTCTTCGAGTAATTTATTCATCAAAACCAGCATCCACGAAGGAACACCTGCAAAACTGGTTACATTTTCATTTTTGACTTCATTGATTATCGCTGGAAGTTTCGTTTCCCAATCACTCATCAACGAAATCTCTTTGTTAGGAGTGCTACTAAAATCAGCCCAAAGCGGCATATTTTCAATTAAAATAGCGGACAAATCTCCAAAAAAAGTATTGTTGTTTTCATAAATTTGGGAACTTCCGCCAAGACGAAGGCTTTTTCCCAAAAATATTTCGGAATTTTCATTGTTGTTCAAGTACATGCACAACAAATCTTTACCCGCTTTGTAGTGACATTCTTCTAATGCTTCTGGACTCACGGGAATAAATTTGCTTTTGGCATTGGTCGTTCCGCTGGATTTGGCAAACCATTTAATTGGAGTTTCCCAAAAAACATTTTGTTCGCCTTTTCTAGTGCGTTCAATCAAAGGCTGGAATTCCTCGTAGGTCGAAACGGGAACTCTTTCTGCAAAAGTGGTATAAGAATTTATAGAATCATAATCGTATTTTAAGCCAATAATTGTATTTTCAGAAACTCTAATCAAGTTCATTAGTAACTCTTCCTGAACTTCATTCGGGTACTTTATAAAAAGTTCTATTTGATGAATTCGTTGTTTAAGAACCCATGAGGCAAACGAATTGATAACAGTGATTGGCATTGTTTTGATTTACGATTTACAATATTTGATTTACGATATTTCATTTGAATATCGACTTACAAATGCTAACTTTACGACGTTATCAAAAATAGTACTTTTTTTTAACTTTCTCTATTTTTAAAGCTAATATCAAATATCGGAAATCGAATATATGACCTACGAAGGAACGCTCACCAAAATGCAAACCGAATTTGCAAAACCCATTCAATATTATTTGGTTTTTGAGAACAGTTTTTTGAATGTAAATCAACTGCTGAATAAAAAGCTGGAAATTAATTTTGTAGGTTACCAATGTTTAAATTGTAGCAAAAAGAAGAAGATTCACCGCCAAGGATTTTGTTACGATTGTTTTTATTCGAGTCCGGCTGTCGGGGATTGGATTATGAAACCCGAACTCAGCACCGCGCATTTAGGCATTAAAGATCGAGATTTAATTTATGAAGAAAAAGTACAAATGCAACCGCATATTGTTTATTTGGCGTTGTCTAGCGAAGTGAAAGTAGGAGTTACGAGAAAAACCCAAATGCCCACGCGATGGATTGACCAAGGCGCTTCTCAAGCAATTTCTATTGTAGAAGTTCCCAATCGATATCTGGCTGGAATTACCGAAGTCGCTTTAAAAAACTATTTTGCCGACAAAACCAATTGGCGCAAAATGCTCCTAAACGATGTAGAGCAAATAGATTTAATCGCCGAAAGATGGAAAGCAGGAAGCCTGATTCCCGCCGAAGTTCAGGAATATTTCTTCTTAGAGAAAAACGATTTATACGAAATGCACTTTCCCGTTCTGGAATATCCAAAAAAAGTAAATAGTCTAAGTTTAGATAAAACGCCCCATTTTCGTGGAAAATTGACTGGAATAAAAGGACAATATTTAATTTTTGAAGACGGAACTGTTTTTAATGTCCGCAGCGCTGAAGGTTATGTTGTGCGAATTGAAATATAAATTTAAACCAACCATAACCAACGGTTTCAACCGTTGGATTAAAATGGTTGGAAATACATTATTGATACGTTTCCCACGATTGAAACCGTGGGTTATGTTCGAAATCAAGGTGTTTTTGGTTCTTCCGTTTTTTTCTTTTTATTGAACAATCCATTCAACAAATCTGTTGCTTGGGTTTTTACATCTTTTTCTTGGGACGCAGTTTTTGTAGTATCGCTTGGTTTCTTATTTTTATTAAGATAATCCGTCAATGCCGATGTTCCTTGTTTTACCATTCGATCTTTTTGCTGAGTTACTAATTGCGTAGTCAATTTTGTTACAGCGCTATTGATGTCTGTTGTGATTTTTGGATTCGTAAAGGTTCCAATGAGCGTTGCATTTATTGGAATACTTTGCAATTTTGCGGCATCAGTTGAAGATAATTTGGCTATCAAAGCATTGGCCTCCGTTCCGAGATATTTAGCTGGAACATCAAATTTTATATTGTAATTCATACTTTGGTCAAAACCGTGAGCGCCGCCAATGGTCGCTTTGATATCTTTATATTTAATATCAAAAGGTTTCACATTTACTTTTCCATCCTTGAAAGTCAAAGCTGCTTTCACATCATTTAGATTGACTTTGCTCATATCAATGAACTTCAAATTGGAACCCAATGCGTTTAGCAAAGTCGAATTTTGGGCATTTATTGTTGTCGAAAGGAGTTGTCCTAATAAATCTCCTGTCAGTGTTTTTAGGTCTGGAGTTAGCGCTGTAGCATCGAGATTTCCGTTAAGTTTGATGGTGGAATTAAGTTTTCCATTAACGATTCCTGCAATTGGAGCAATCTTTTTCAACATATCTAGCTGAGTGAATGATTGTGCAATATCCACCTGATTCAAATTTAAATTCATATTAAAAACCGGCACTTTTCCTTTGGTAGAAACCGCACCGTTTACACCAATTGTCCCGCCAAAAATAGAAGATTTTACGTTTTGCAAAGTGACTTTTTCGTCCTTTACAATCAATTTTCCCGAAACATCTTTCAAGGTCAAATTATCATATAAAACCGTGGCGGCATTTGCGGTAAGCGTGCAATTTAAAAAAGCGGGAATTTTCATTGCTTCTGCTTTTTTCGCTTCCGTTTTAGTTTCTTTACCTGTGGTCATAAAATCATCCACGGCTAATTGTTTGGAATTCATAAAGAAATCCCCTTTCAACTCTTGGTTTTTAAATATAAATCCATAAAAATTCTCTAACACACCGGTTACGCTAATGTCGCTTTTTCCGGTCGTGGCATCAAATTGTTTCAAATGAACTTCACTTGGATTAAATTGAACCAAGGCATTGCTAATGGTCATTGTTTTGCCATTTTCATCCGCATATTTAAAACCTGACAAACTCATGGTTCCTGCATTATTGATATTTTGATATTGACTTTTCTCCACAGATTGCATATCGAATTTGGTGGTTACATCGGCTTTTAAAATTCCAGATAATGGTTTGTCCAGTTTTATTGGATAAGCCTTGGATACATTTGCTAAATTGATGGTTCCTTTCAAAGCAGCATCGATGATGGCATTTTGAGTGATATTTCTAATATTGGCTTTAGCATTAAAAACATCTTGGTCGATGGCGAAAGATAACTTGTCGATATTGACATAAGTGTCATTTAAAACTCCAGTTTCATTGATGATTTTAGTGTCAATTACAATGTTGCGAACCGATTTTGGAAGATTTGGATATTGAAAAGACGCATTATTAGAAGTAATTTTGACATTGAATTTTGGAACAGTTGTATCTGAATACAAACCTTTGGCAAAACCCATCACGGTAAAATCACCAGTTGTTTTTACTTTATCCAAACTCGAAGAGTAAGCCGCCGGAATAAGTCCTAAAAAGTTTTTGAAGGAAGAAGTCGGTGTTTTGAATGTCAAATCATATTCCTGTCCGCCATCGACCATTTGGATAAATCCATCCAATTCTATGGGCAACTGATTAATTAAAGCTTTGTTTTTCTTGAAAGTATATTTGTTGTTTTTTAAATCGATTCCCAAAATAGCGTCCAAACTAATGGAAACATTCTTCATATAGTTGATTTTGTCCATCGAAAGCACAATTTTGGCTGTCGATTTGGTGTCTAAATCCAGTTTTTGAGCAGCAAAATCGCCTGTTCCTTGGTGGTTTAGGCTGTCGATAACCATTTTTATTTTTGACTTTTCGTCAAAATATCTGAATTGGAAATTCTCTATTTTATATTCTTGTATTTTTAAAGATAAAGGCTTGCTTTTTCCATCATCCTTAGTCTTGTTGTCTTTCAGGGCAATGTCGTAATTGGCCAATCCGTCTTTATTGAAAATGACATTGATTAATCCATTTTTAGACGTGATTCCGTCAATAATCATCGGTTCTTCTTTTCCTTTGAAAAGTTCTTTGATAGACATTTTCAAATTCAATTCGTCTAACGAAACCAAAGTATCGCCTTCAAAAGGAGCCTTGTTGATTATGACTAATTTTTCAATCGTCACATTCGCATTGGGAAAGTTTTTGAACAAACTTAAATCAGCATTAGCAAACGAAACTTTGGCGTCCACTTTTTCGTTGATGGCTTGGGCAATTTTGGCTTTAATTTGATTTTGAAATAAGTAAGGAGCGGCAAATAACGTTCCAACGAGAAGAACAAGTACAATACCAACAATTTTTAAAATTTTCTTTGTCATAATTATTTTCTTTAAATGCTATGAAGATAACAAAAATAACACATTGTATTTAAAACAAACGTAATGTTTTGAAATCTGATGGTTTTTGGATGATTTTTATACGCAATACTTTAACTTTAGAACGCAAAAAATCCGTTAAAGCAATTGCTAAAACGGATTTTTTGGCTAAAATATAACCGTATTTTAATGAATAAGAATTTCAAAAGGCATTATTGCCTGCACTCCTTTTTGAGATTTTATTTTTTTAATTTGTTCCATCAAACGAAAAGTTTCTTCTCCTAATTCTTCTTTTATAAAGGATTCTTTCGATTTGGCAAACGGTAAATTTTGCAAAATATCATTGATGTCTTTTTCGAATTCAGGAAAATTTTGAGTACTGTACTTTTTTGTTTTGGATAATCTGGCAGCTTCTTTTATAGCATCATCAAGACCACCTATTTTATCGACTAAACCAACTTTTAATGCTTGTTCACCAGACCAAACTCTTCCTTGTCCGATAGAATCGACTTCAGCGAAAGTCATTTTTCGTCCTTGTGCAACGTGGGAAACGAATGTTTTGTAAATATGTTCCACTTCTTCAAGTGTTACCGCTTTAAATTTTTCATCCAAAGGTACAAATGGGCTGTATTCAGCGGCATTTTCATTGGTTTTTACTTGTTCGGTGTGAATTCCAATTTTGGTTGCCAGCGGAGTGAAATTGGGTAATATTCCAAAAACGCCTATAGAACCTGTAATCGTATTGTTTTCGGCAAAAATTTTGTTGGCATTGCACGCAATATAATAACCGCCAGAAGCCGCATAATTTCCCATAGAAACCACTACTGGTTTCACTTTTTTAGTCAATTCGATTTCTCTCCAAATCAAATCCGATGTCAAGGCGTTTCCTCCTGGACTATTAATTCGGAGCACAATCGCTTTTACATTTTTATCTTTTCTAGCTTCGATCAAGGACCGATTCATTGAGCCTTCGCCAATCGTGTTGACGTCGCCTTCGCCACTCATAATTTCTCCTTGAGCATAAATTATGGCAATTTTATTTTGAGTTTCAAAGCTTTCAGAAGTTGTTGCTTTTTTTCGAGCATAATCCAAAATGCTTATTTTATTGTACTCTTCGTCTTTGTCCATTTTCAAAATTCTTCGAATGGCATCGTGATATACATCTTCATAAGCCACAACATCCACCAGTTTTTCGGCTTTTGCCATTTCCGGAGTTCGAGCTAGAAGTCCGTCGGCAATTTCGTTTAATCTCGCGACAGAAACCTTTCTGCTTTTCGAAATATCGTCCGTTACTGAGCGCCAAACTGAATTTAATAACGCCAAAGTTTGTTCTCGATTAGCATCGCTCATCTTGTTTTCCAAAAAAGGTTCTACGGCACTTTTGTATTTTCCGTGTCGAATGACTTCCATCTTTATACCCGATTTTTCTTGTAAATCTTTGAAAAACATCAATTCGGCAGATAAACCTTTGAAATCAAAATTTCCCACTGGATTAATATAAATCGAATTGGCTACAGAATTCAAATAATATTCTTTTTGGGAATAAGAATTGGCATAAGCCATAACGAATTTTCCTGATTTTTTGAAGTCTTCCAAGGCATCTCGAAGTGCTTTTCTTTGTGCCATTCCCAATTCGGACTCCTCATTCAAAATAGAAATTCCTTTGATATCGCTGTCTGTTTTGGCGCTTTCAATAGCGTTAATAATATCCGAAAGACCTACTTTTTCTCCATCGGATAAAATGGACATCCACGGATCTTTGTATTTTCCAGCATAATCGTTTTGGACGTGTTCTATCTTTAACTCGATAACCGAGTTGTTTTTTACAGTTATTTCTTCAGGTTCACCACCAAAAATTGCGGCAATGATTACTATTCCAAAAACAAATAGCATTAAAAAAACAAATAAACCTACAATGGTCGCCATTACATTTCCTAAAAATCTCATAATTCTCTTTTTTAAATAAGTAGCAAAAAGGGTTGGTGTGTTACAAATTTAAGTTTAAAAACCGTAAAAATAGTTATCAACACGAGGACAAATATAGTTCAATTCTAAAATTGTTTTAGTTAATTTGTGGTTAATATGAAATCACAACATCAGGTCGTTTTGTCCCTAGGAACTAATCAAGGCAATCGCCTACAAAATATAGAAAATTGCTTGCAATTGATTCATCGGGAAATTGGAACAATAATCAAAGTTTCGAAGTTGTACGAAACGCCATCTTGGGGTTTTGAGAGCGATGCATTCTATAATTGCGCTGTGGTTTTGCATACTTTTAGCCCTGCAAAGAAAATATTAAATAAAATATTGAGGATTGAGAAGCAATTGGGTCGGGTTCGCGGAAATACTTTAGAATACCAGCCGCGTGTTATAGACGTTGATTTGATCGCTTTCGATGAAGAAATTATTGATTCCGAAAAGCTTCAAGTTCCACATCCTTTGATGCAAAATCGGAATTTTGTTTTGTTGCCCATACTGGATTTGAATTTAAATTGGGTTCATCCAGTATTTCATAAAAAAATAACGGAATTACTCGAAATTTCTCCTGACGAAAGTGTTTGTACAGAAATACAGAAACTTGAAAATCCATTAGATTCAATACCTTTAGAACAGTTTAATTACATTGCTTTTGAAGGAAATATTGGAGCAGGAAAAACAACCTTGGCCACAAAAATTGCCGAAGATTTTAATGCCAAAACAGTTTTGGAACGCTTTGCCGACAATCCGTTTTTACCCAAGTTTTATGAAGACCAAAATCGGTATGCTTTTCCGCTTGAAATGTCTTTTCTTGCCGATAGATACAAACAATTGTCCGATGATTTAGCGCAATTTGACTTGTTTAAGGATTTTATAGTTGCCGATTATCATATTTTTAAATCTTTGATTTTTGCGAAAATCACGCTTGCGGAAGATGAATATCGTTTGTATCGAACACTATTTGATATCGTTTATAGAGAAATGCCCAAACCGGATTTATATGTTTATTTATACCAAAATACCGAGCGTTTATTAGAGAATATCAAAAAAAGAGGCCGAAGTTACGAGCAAAATATTTCAGCTTCTTATTTGGATAAAATCAATAATGGTTATTTAGACTACATTAAATCCCAAACGGAATTGAATGTTTTAATTATTGATGTTTCTGACCGTGATTTTGTAAAAAATCAAGAGGATTATCTTTATATTTTGGAGGAAATTAGACAGAAGATAAGCCGATAATTTTAGCTTAAAAATTATCTTTTTAAAGAAAAGTGACCTTTTGTTTCTCTGCCGTCTTCCAGTTTTAGGGTGAACCAATAATCATCTGCCGGTAAAGGAACTCCGTTAAAAGTACCATCCCAACCTTGATTTAAATAGGAAACCCATTGTTTTAGAAGTTTTCCGTATCTGTCATAAATGTAAATTATGGATTTTGAATTAAAAGTTTCATTCACTCCTTTTACACTCCAATAATCATTATAGCCATCATTGTTTGGGGTAAAAAATTTAGGGACACCTACAAGTACAATTTCTTGATGAACTGAGCCACAACCATTTTTATCATTGACATACACTATGTGAACTCCCGCGGGAACATTATTGAAGAAATTGGAATCTTGCCAAAATCCAGTTGGTTCATCTAAGCTGTATTCGTAAATTCCTGGTCCGGTTACAGTGACAGTTACAGTATTATTATCGGATAAATCTACAACGTCCACAGAGGTGATAGACGCTTTATTCGATGCGGTGACAGTGATGGTTCGCATTCTACTGCAACCTGCATTATTGCTCACTTCTACGGTATAAACTCCCACGGAATTTACTTCTAATGTTGGTGAATTTATGCCTGTAATTTGTCCATCTTTTGTCCAAATATAATTGTAATCACTGGTTGGAGAACCATCGGTTATTCCAGCATCGAGCGTTACAAAAAATGTCGAAATATTCTGACATACCAACTCATTGTCAAGGCCATCCAAATTCAAATCAATTTTTGGAATTGGATGGACAACAAAATTTAATACCGTTGATGCAGAACAAATGGTGTTTAAAGGGTTTTGAACTTTAGCCGTAATATTTTGTGTGTTGGTTACAAAAGGATTGGGTAATGGACTCGGTAAAAGAACATTGTTGGTATCGTAATATTTGACAATCATTCCTATTTGTGCGCCAAGAATGGTGGTTTCGAATGTGGAGGTATCAAAAGCAAATTTTCCATCTTGGTCTATCGGATTGGGTTCATCATCACAAGTTGTTGTTAAGGTAGAAGGAACGGGAAATGCTTGTGGTGAAGCATCTACAATAAAAGTTATGGTTGTTTCGTCAAAACACTTTTGAGGCGTTTTGTTCGTCACAACGGCTTTAATAGTTTGAGAGGTAGTTTCGAAATCTGCCGGAAATGGGCTTGTAATTAAAATTCCATTGGCATCTTTCAGGGGATTATTAGCTTGATCGAAATAAGTAATCGTTACGTTGGTTTGTCCTTTTAATAAATCTGATTCAAGCGAAGAAGTATCGAAGGTGAATATTCCATCGTTGTTATCGTCACATTGTCTCGAAATGGTTATAATATTTGCAATAGGCAAGGCTTCAACTTTTAAAGTTAAATATGGACCTAAACCATAGCAAGCATTATCTAAATTGCTATCGATACGTATCCAAATATCTTGCGAATTGGGATAACCACTATTCCTATAATTTGAAATATCAGTTATAACATTGATTTCCGCCAACGCATCCGATTTGTTTCTGTAGTAATTAATGTCGTATACTTGATTTGATGGTAATTTGGCCAATATAATATTTTTTGTAGTAGAGAAATCAAAAGTTGTAATTCCATCGCGATTGTTGTTGTTAGTAGTGTTATTTCCATTGACATCTAAAAAATCATCACAAACTGGAGGAAAAGGAATTTTGTAGTTTGGGTCAATGTTTGTTGCAGGAACTTTCAAAGTGATTTTAGCAACACTAAAACAACCAGTGATTTTATTGGCTATCCTTGACCAAATGTCCATTAATGTTGGAGTTGTATTTTCAAAAGCCAATTCATTTGGAATTAAATCAGCGAGAACGGCGTTATTTGCTCCGTTTAAAGAAGTATAATACGTAAATGTTTCATTAGCATAATTGGCTGAAATTTCAGGATTATTTACCGTTAAATTAAACAAGGTCTTTCCATCAGACATTAAATCTGTATCACATTGAACAATAGTGACAGCGTTAACTAAAGGTAATGGATTTACAGTCACTATGATTTCAGATCTTGGCCCTTCGCATCCTGTAGCAGTGGTGGTCTGGCTTACATAATATTTTGTTGAACCAACAATTGTTGTCGCTGGAGTAGGACTCGTTGCACTTGAAACACCTCCAGTTGGTATTGTATACCAATTTAGAGTACTATCTGCAGATGCAGTTGCGGTTAGTTGTGAAGCAATTTCATTATTACAATAAGCAATATTACTCACAATTGGAGCTGTAGGCAATGGATTCACAGTTACAATGATTTCTGCTCTTGGACCTTCGCAGCCAGTGGCAGTAATGGTTTGGCTTACGTAGTATTTTGTCGAACCAATAGTTGCTGTAGAAGGTGTTGGATTTATTGCTGAAGCAACGCCTCCAGTTGGTAAAGCATACCAATTTAAAGTGCAATTTGCAGTTGCAGTAGCTGTTAAAGGAACGGCATTTTCATTATGACAATAATTGACATTATTTACAATAGGAATTAGAGGCAATGGATTTACAGTTACTATTATTGCTGCTCGAAGGCTTTCACAATTGGATATGGTATTTGTTTGGCTTACATAATAAGTTATAGAACCCGCAGTTGTAGTAATGGGTGTTGGACTAGTTGCAGAAGCAATACCTCCCGAAGCTACTGTGTACCAATTTAAAATGCAATTTGCTGATGCCGTTGCTGTTAAAGGGATTGCAGTGTTATTTAGACAATATAAAACTGGACTGGTCGAAGAGATAGCTATTTGTGGTAAACTAGGCAAAGGCTTTACAGTGGCAATAATTTCAGTTCTTGGGCCATTTGGACAACTTCCATTCGATGCATCTACATAATATGAAGTAGAGGTAAAAATCGTGGGTGTTGTAAATGAATTCCCTGTATGTAATAATGTTCCTCCAGTAGGTAAATCGTACCAATTGACGATTCCATCTGTTGCGGTGGCTTGAAGGGTTACAATTCCTGCGTCGCAAATTGAACTTGGAGTGGTACTCGTTATTTTAGGAATAGTTACTGTTGTACTCGCTGAAATTTGAAGAATTGGATCTCCAAGCATTCCTCCATATTCTACAATATAACCTTTTGGTTGATAATCTCCACTTGCATTTCCAATGTTTGATAAATCATTCCAAGACCCTGGATTACCCACACCAGGTGCTGTGACGTGTGCATAATCTTCATCACCAGATTGGTTGGGTTCTGCAGAATTCCAAAAAGCAAAATTAGGGGTTGAACCATTTGCAAGTCCATTCCAGAAAATAGTTCCCGTTCCTCCATTTGCAAGTCCTTCAGGACCTGTAACCCATTTCCAGACGTTCTCTGTTGCTGCATCACTGCCGCCAATCCATCCCGCTCCAGCGGCTTGTTTGCCTGATAATTGTGCTTCATCTGCGGCCGTAATTGTCGCTAAATAACCTTGTAAACCATAATAATTACTGGCTTCGGCAGCAACTTTAGCGGCTGTCCAAGTAATGCCTATATTTGAAAAGTATTGATAATAATGCTGGGTCGAAGGAAGATAATTGGCTTGTCCTATACTTATAGAAAATTTTCTAATTCCAGAAGGTGAAGTAGAGGAAGTGTTGAATTGTACATCCAGAATAGCAGCGATAAAATCGAGATAGCTAATTGGGACTCCTGCTGGGCTGTATAATCTTAGTTTCCCTGTATTACTATCCCAGCTTGTAGCGATTGTTGGATGTGACGAGGGATTGGCAAGTGTTATGGCATCCTGGCCGTAAACATAACCTGTTGAAATTTGAATAAAAATCTCATCCGTACTGGTGTCATCTGGATCGACTATATTCACGCCTGTTGCAATTTTTATATTGGTTCCAGGGCAATAGGTTTGGTTTCCTGTTGCCGTAATTATTGGAGCAATGTTAGAGGCTATTTTACTGCAGTTTTCAGAGTAAGTGGCTGTGGCGTCTTTGTATGAATACCAATTGGTATCGGAATAGGATTTATTGTCAACTTGTATACAGGTGAGATTGGGGTTACTTGAAGAATTAATGCTTAGGCTTTTTGTTGCGTTATTGCCATTTTTTACATTTAAAGTCAATAACTTGTTGTTAGTACAATTTGCGTATGTTAAATCTTTATTGTTTGATAAATTTAAGTCGTTTAATGAATTAAAATAACAATTTAAATGTTCCAAAAATATATTTTTAGAAAGATTTAATTTCGTTAATTGATTATCATTACAATATAAAATTTTTAATGATGTAAAATCCTCTATTCCTGTTAAATCAGTAATATTATGATAAGTAACGTCCAATTTACTCACTTTGTCTACATTAGCTATAAGTACTTTCCCATCAATTGCACCACTATCAATCCCCTGATCGATCAACGCTTTCTCAAAATTCACATCTGGAATTAAAGTGTATTGAGCAAACCCAAAAAAATTAGATAGAAATAAAACGAGAAGGAGTGATTTTTTCATAAAATAATCGAGAAAAAAATAGGGCAAATTCAATTTTTACAAATCTACAAATTCCAATTCATTTTTTTGAATAAATCCCATACTACAATTCCAGCACTTACCGAAATATTTAAGGAATGTTTGGTTCCCAATTGTGGAATTTCAATACAGCCATCACACAATTCAACTGCTTTTTGCGAAACTCCAAAGACTTCGTTTCCAAAAACCAAAGCGTATTTTTTATTCTTTTCAATTTTAAAATCTTGAAGAAAAACAGCCTTTTCCACTTGTTCGATAGCCATAACTGTAACATTATCCTGTTTCAAATTTTGGATAACTTCAAGAACATTGGAGTTGTGTTCCCAAGACACCGTTTCGGTTGCGCCCAGAGCGGTTTTGTGAATTTCCTTGTTGGGCGGAGTAGCTGTTATGCCGCACAAATATATTTTTTCAATCAAAAAAGCATCGGCAGTTCTAAAAACCGAACCAATATTATGCAAACTTCGAATGTTGTCTAAAATAATAATCAGCGGTGTTTTTTCGGACTGCTTAAAATCTGCAATAGATTTACGATCGAGTTCATCGTTGGCTAACTTTCTCATTGGTATTGGTATGTCTTTAAACAAAAAAAGCTTCCAAATTTAAGGAAGCTTTTGTATAATGAATTTTAAAATTTAGCTTTTTGGAGCAGTTTCACGTGCCAAGACATTACCTTTAATAGTTAATGTTTTTGAAGGAGTTCCTTCTGCATTTGAAGTGATTGTTACCGTTTTTGTAAACGCCTGTCCAGCTCTATCAGTTGCATATTTTACTCCAATAACAGCTTTTGCTCCAGGAGCAATTGGCTCTTTCGGAAAAGTTGGAACAGTACAGCCACAAGAACCAACTGCATTGGTTATAATTAAAGGTTTGTTACCATTATTAGTGAAAACAAATTCACGCTTTCCATCAGAATCTGCGGCAATCGTTCCGTAATCAATGGTTTCGTTTTCAAAAACCATTCCTGCTCCTTGTACTTTAGACATAGTAGTAGCGGTAACCTTTGTCGTTTTTACCACTGCTTTTTTTGAAGTTTTAACTCTTTTTGAAGTTTCTTGAGCATTAGAAAAAGTAAATGCTAGTAATGCTATCGAAAGTGTAATTAATTTTTTCATCTTTATAATTTTTAGATTGAGTGACAAATTTATAGAAAATTTTCAAACTCCATCCTAATTTTTTCTTAAAATCATTTTAATTTTGGAAGTGCTCTTTATTATCCATAAAATATATAAATTCGCTAACTATTAAATTAAAATAATAAATTTTGTCATCAAAAGAAAAAGTGGTCAAGGAAACGCCTTTAATGAAGCAATACAACGAAATCAAAAGGAAATATCCTGATGCTTGCTTGTTGTTTAGGGTTGGCGATTTCTACGAAACTTTTGGCGAAGATGCCGTTCGGGCTTCCAAAATTCTTGGCATAACTTTAACCAAAAGAGGCGCAGGATCTGAAACCGAAACGGCATTGGCAGGATTTCCGCATCACTCTATAAATACCTATTTGCCAAAATTAGTCAAAGCCGGACTTCGTGTTGCCATTTGCGATCAACTCGAAGATCCAAAAATGACCAAAACCATTGTGAAACGTGGTGTGACAGAATTGGTCACTCCCGGAGTTTCGATGAATGATGAAGTTTTACAATCTAAAACGAATAATTTCTTGGCGGCGATTTATTTTGCTAATAAATCAATTGGGATTTCATTTCTGGATGTTTCTACAGGCGAATTTCTCACGGCTCAAGGAAATGCAGAATACATAGATAAATTATTGCAAAATTTTAATCCAAGTGAGGTTCTGATTCCAAAAAATAATAAAAACGATTTCCGTGAAACTTTCGGTGAGGATTTTCACAGTTTTTATCTCGAAGATTGGATTTATAAAGAAGATTACGCATTTGAAACCTTGACGAAACATTTTCAAACAGCATCTTTAAAAGGTTTTGGAATCGAAGAATTGAAAGAAGGAATCATAGCTTCTGGAGCGATTTTGTATTATTTATCCGAAACACAACACAATAAAGTTCAACACATTACTTCAATTCAACGCATTGCCGAAGATGCTTATGTTTGGATGGATCGCTTTACGATTCGAAACTTAGAGTTGTATCACAGTTACAATCCCAACGCAGTTACCTTGCTGGATGTTATTGATAAAACGCTTTCGCCAATGGGTGGTCGTTTGCTCAAACGTTGGTTAGCTTTGCCTTTAAAAGATGCCCATAAAATCCGAAACCGTCATCAAGTGGTTTCCTATTTGAAGGAGAATCAAGAAGTTTTGAAAAATATTCAAAAGCAAATCAAACAAATTTCGGATTTAGAACGTCTGATTTCGAAAATTGCTACCGGAAAAGTTTCACCTCGCGAAGTGGTTTATCTAAAAGAATCATTAGACGCTATTATTCCAATAAAAACCTTGGCTTTGGCGAGTCCGCAAGAAGCAGTAAAAATAATTGGCGATAGCTTACACAGTTGCGATTTATTGCGCGAAAAAATTAAAACGGTTTTGAATCAAGATGCGCCTGTGGCTGTTGCCAAAGGAAATGCGATTGCCAAAGGTGTTAATCCAGAATTAGACGATTTGCGAGCCATATCAACCTCTGGAAAACAATTTTTGGAAGGAATTGAAAAACGCGAATCCGAAAGAACGGGAATTTCTTCTTTGAAAATTTCCTTCAACAATGTTTTTGGCTATTATATCGAAGTTCGGAATACGCACAAAGATAAAGTACCGCCAGAATGGATTCGGAAACAAACTTTGGTCAATGCTGAGCGTTACATTACCGAAGAATTAAAAGAATACGAAACCAAAATTTTGGGTGCCGAAGAAAAAATTTATAAAATAGAAGTAGAATTATTCGAGCAATTGGTGGCTTGGATTGCGCTTTATATCAAACCTGTTCAAATGAATGCTAATTTGGTGGCGCAATTGGATTGTCTGTGTTCTTTTACCCAGTTGGCTATCGAAAATAAATATGTTTGTCCCGAGTTAGACGAAACATTCGAACTAGAAATCAAAAACGGAAGGCATCCGGTTATCGAAAAACAACTGCCAGTTGGCGTTCCTTACATTGCGAATGATGTTTTCTTAGATAGAGAAACCCAGCAATTGATAATGATTACGGGACCTAATATGTCAGGAAAGTCGGCTATTTTACGTCAAACGGCGCTAATTGTACTCTTGGCTCAAATGGGAAGTTTTGTTCCGGCAGAGAGCGTGAGAATGGGAATTATCGACAAAATATTCACCCGAGTAGGAGCTTCGGATAATATTTCTATGGGAGAATCCACTTTTATGGTCGAAATGAACGAAACCGCTTCTATTTTGAACAATATTTCCGATAGAAGTTTGGTGTTATTAGACGAAATTGGAAGAGGAACCAGTACTTATGACGGAATTTCCATTGCTTGGGCAATTGCAGAATTTTTACATGAACATCCATCTCAACCTAAAACGCTTTTTGCCACGCATTATCACGAGTTGAATGAAATGAGCGAATCCTTACCGAGAATACAGAATTATAATGTTTCGGTAAAAGAATTAAAAGATACCGTGCTTTTTATTCGAAAACTGGTAAAAGGTGGAAGTGCTCATAGTTTTGGAATACACGTGGCAAAGATGGCTGGAATGCCACAAATTGTAATTTTAAAAGCGCAAAAGCTTTTAAAAAAATTAGAAAAAGATCATTCTAGCGAAGCGCTAAATGGACTTAAATCCCCAAAAGACGAGATGCAAATGAGTTTCTTTAATCTAGACGATCCGTTGTTAGAAGAAATCAAAGACGAGCTTTTAAGTCTCGATATTAACACGATTACACCAATGGAAGCCTTGATGAAACTCAATGAAATAAAGAGAATGTTGACCAAGAAATAATTTATTTGCGTTTAAAGTTGAGGATATCAGAAGCTTAGCTTTTGGTTCGATTTTTTTTATAAAAACGCTTGTGTAATTGAATTAATGTGTTAAATTTGCATCCGCAATACGATTAAGTATTGAGTTCTTTTTAGACTGTACATGCGAAAATAGCTCAGTTGGTAGAGCGCGACCTTGCCAAGGTCGAGGTCGCGGGTTCGAGCCCCGTTTTTCGCTCAAAACCATACTGCTCGGATGGTGAAATTGGTAGACACGCTGGACTTAAAATCCAGTGAACAGCAATGTTCGTGCGGGTTCAAGTCCCGCTCTGAGTACTTAGTAAAACCGTAAAGACTTAATTGTTAATTCTTTGCGGTTTTTTTTATGCCTTGTTGCCAAGCTTTTCCGTGAGATTACTGCTGCAAGAAGCAGCGTCGCTCTTCCTACTTTACATCAAAAAAGGATATAATTATATTAATAAAAAAAGCCATAACATTTGACTGTATATGGCTTCTATTTTTTCAAAAATTCCACTTGCTTTTAAAAAATAAATAGTTAAAAGCTAATTCAAAATTTTGACTTTAGGGCAAAAAAAAGCCACGCAATGCGTAGCTTATTTTTTTCTGTAATTTAGAATTACTTAGCTGGAGTTGCAGCAGGAGCAACAGCAGTTGTGTCAGTAACAACTGTAGTTGAGTCAGTAACTACAGCAGTAGTGTCCATAACAACAGCAGTAGTATCTACAGTTGTAGTTTCAGCAGCTGGTTCAGCTTTTTTACATGATACAACAGTCAACATAGCAACAACGGCTAAACTTAAAAGTACTTTTTTCATCTTACTTAATTATAAAAGGTTAATTATTAATTCGGGGCAAAGATATAAATTTTTTAAT